>JAFDXD010000071.1 GCA_018268135.1 Bacteroidota bacterium | reverse complement strand
GCCCGAGCTAATTTTATTTTAGGCAGACATTCAAATTTTTAGCTTTTTTTATGCAGCCTTGATTTTTTTGTTACTTTTTGTATCAAGACAAAAAGTAAATAAAGAGAAACCTAATAGTAATAAAGGTCTGATATCAAAAACCTAATCCTATAAAATAAAATTGTTTCAAAGGCACAGATACGCATTGCACAAAAGCCATGCTGCATATCTGCGCCAGTAGACAAAAAGTAAATAAAGAGAAACTTTCTTACCGGTTGCTGTCCTCAGCAACCGGAACTTTATTTACTCTAATTCGCCAAAAAAAATATACAGTTAAAATAATAGGATTAGGCAGCATGAGCGCAAAAAAGATTTTCGAGGCTTGGGCTCCGGCCTCATAAAAAAAGCGTTAAGAAAATTTGGATGGCAGCCGTTAAAAAATAAAATGAATGCTGAAAAAGCAAAATGTTGCAGTTTGTTGGTAAGTCGCACTTTAGCCGGGATATAATCTATCGCCCGAGCTAATTTTATTTTAGGCAGACATTCAAATTTTTAGCTTTTTTTATGCAGCCTTGATTTTTTTGTTACTTTTTGTATCAAGACAAAAAGTAAATAAAGAGAAACCTAATAGGAATAAAGGTCTGATATCAAAAACCTAAACCTATAAAATAAAATTGTTTCAAAGGCACAGATACGCATTGCACAAAAGCCATGCTGCATATCGGCGCTAGTAGAGGGAGATCAACTCAAAAAGTAAATAAAGAAAAACTAATAGGAATAAAGGATTTATTATAAAATACTTAATCCTTTATATTTATTTAAGTATAAAAATAGTAAAATCTGCATTTTTTACCCTACTTTTGCACACGAATATAAAAAAAGATAAAACAACCGTTTTAAAAAAACAAATTAATGTCGCATTTAACACTCGAAAAAACAGCAAATATTTTCGCAACTTATGGCGGAAAAGCTGAAAACACAGGCTCTATTGAAGGGCAAATTGCACTACTTACAGAACGTATCAATCACATTTCTAATCACCTCAAAGGCAACAAGAAAGACTTCTCTTCACAAAGAGGTTTAATGATGATGGTTGGGCAGCGCAAGCGTTTACTAACTTACCTAAGCAAGCACGACCTTACAGGCTACAGAGCTTTAATTGAAAAATTAGGCCTGCGTAAATAAAATTATATCTATGTAATAAATGAATTGTTCCCAACTGTATTTAGCCGTTGGGAATTATTCGTTATAGATATTTACATTCATGGCAGCCCAAAATTTATAAAGGCTGCACAAAACTCTCTACATGTCAGCATTACAACCAAAATCAGTAACTTTTGATATAGGTGGCGGCCGTATGGTTACCATCGAAACGGGCAAACTTGCCCGCCAGGCAGATGGCGCAGTAACTGTTCGCCAGGGTAACTGTGTAATTTTAGCAACCGTAGTTGCAAACAAAGAGCCTAAAGATGGACAATCATTTTTTCCCTTATCGGTAGATTATCAGGAAAAATTTGCTTCCGCAGGCCGCATCCCCGGCTCATTCTTTAAAAGAGAAGCCAGGCTTAATGATTATGAAATTCTTACCTCACGCCTTATTGACAGGGCATTACGCCCACTTTTTCCGGAAGATTATTTGTGCGATGTACAGGTATTAGTTACACTTATCTCTTCCGATACAGAAATATTGCCCGATTCTCTTGCCTGCCTTGCAGCATCAGCCGCATTAGCCGTTTCAGATATTCCCATTCAGGAAATCATTTCTGAAGTACGCATTGGCAGGGTAGATGGAAAAATGATAGTAAACCCAACCCGTGCAGAGTTAGCAAATTCTGATATGGAATTTGTAATTGCCGCTACCAACAAAAATATTATGATGGTAGAGGGTGAAAGCAAAGAGTGCCAGGAAGAAGATTTAATTAAAGCAATTGAAACTGCACACGAAGCCATCAAAATACAGGTAAAAGCCCAGGAAGAACTGCGTAGTTTAGTAGGTATCACTTCTAAAAGAGAATATACCAAACCATACCGCAATGAAGAGTTAGACAAAAAAATACAGGATTTTGCTAAAGGTAAAATGTATGCCATATCTTCATCTGCCTCAGCAAAGCACGAGCGCAGCGATGCATTTGATGCACTTAAAAAAGAAGTAAAAGAATATCTTGGCGAAGATTTGCCCGACGAAGATAAAGCCCTGATAGGCCACTACTTTGGCGAACTGCAATATCATGTAGTAAGAGATATGATTTTAAATGACCGCAAAAGATTAGACGGACGTGGTACAGAAGATATTCGCCAGCTTACTATGGAAACCGATATCTTACCATCACCCCACGGATCTGCATTGTTTACAAGAGGTGAAACACAATCACTTACAACAGTTACTTTAGGTACGCCTTTAGATGAATTATTGGTAGAAAGTGCCAACAATTCTGATTATACTAAATTTATTTTGCACTATAATTTCCCACCCTTTAGCACCGGTGAAGTAAAAATGATGAGAGGTGTGGGCCGCAGAGAAGTAGGGCATGGCAACCTGGCAATGCGCTCGCTAAAGCAAATGATGCCAGGCTCCGAGTATCCTTATACTGTAAGAGTAGTGAGTGATATTTTGGAAAGCAATGGTTCTTCTTCAATGGCTACTGTATGCGCTGGCTCTTTGGCCCTGATGGATGCAGGGGTTCCGCTTAAAAAACACTTAAGCGGCGTGGCAATGGGGCTAATAAAAAAAGGCGACCAATATGCCGTACTTACAGATATTTTAGGCGATGAAGATCATTTGGGAGATATGGATTTTAAAGTAACCGGCACCAGAGATGGTATTTGCGGCGTACAAATGGATATAAAAGTTGATGGCTTAAGTATGGATATTATGCGTACCGCACTAGCCCAGGCTCGTACCGGTCGCCTACATATTCTTGATGCATTGTACAATACCATTGAGGCTGCAAGGCCAGATGTGAAGCCACATGCGCCACGTATGGTTAAAATAAATATTGACAAAGAATTTATAGGCGCAGTTATAGGCCCAGGTGGTAAAGTGATACAGGAAATACAAAGAGAAACAGGTACTACCATCAATATTGAAGAAGTAAATGACCGTGGTGAAGTAAGCATTTTTTCAAAAGAAAAAGAAGGGCTTGATAAAGCTTTAGCATGGGTAAATGGTTTGGTGGCTACACCGGTAGTAGGCGAAACTTATGAGGGTACTGTAAAAAGCATTAAAGAATTTGGTGCTTTTGTAGAATTTTTGCCTAAAAAAGAAGGCTTGCTTCACATAAGTGAAATAAGCTGGAAACGCTTAGAAACTATGGACGGTATTTTTAAAGAAGGAGATAAAGTAAAAGTAAAATTACTGGATATTGATCAGCGTACCGGCAAGTTTAAATTGAGCCGCAAAGCCCTTATTCCAAAACCCGAAGCTCAGCCAAAGCCTCAGGGATAAAATAAATAAATTATTTACGCCAAATTTTTTAAGCTGCAGGTAATTTTATTTGCAGCTTTTGTTTTTTATGCAGTATTTACAATTCACGTTTAATGTATCAGGCAGGGAGCAATCAGAAATACTCATTGCCCTGCTTTCCGACATAGGATTTAATGGATTTGAAGAAGATGAAAATAAGCTAAAAGCTTTTACACCCATTAGTTCATTTGACGAAATTTTATTTAATAAAATAATGGAGAACGTTGATGTAAAATATTTTAAATCAACAATAAACGAAGTTAATTGGAATGAGAAATGGGAAGCAGGTTTTGAGCCGGTTACTGTGTTAGAATCAGGTTCTAGCACTCCATTTTGCCATATTAGGGCATCCTTTCATCAAAATAATCCGGAGGCAATTTACAATATAGAAGTAACCCCCAAAATGAGTTTTGGTACAGGCCACCATGCTACCACTTATATGATGATAGCGGCCATGTCGCAGCTTTTATTTAAAAATAAAACTGTACTTGATTTTGGCACCGGCACCGGGGTACTTGCCATACTTGCCGAAAAAATGGGCGCCAAAAATATTATTGCTATTGATAATGATGACTGGAGTATTAGCAATGCAAAAGAAAACCTGCAAGCCAATTTGTGCAGCAAAATTGAATTGATAAAAGCCGATAGCCTCTCAGGAAATATTGAGGCAGAAATTATCTTAGCTAATATCAACTTAAATGTTATTATTGCTAACCTTTCAAAAATAAAAGAATGTTGTACCGCTAATACTGTGATACTTTTAAGTGGGCTATTGGCCGAAAATAAAGGGGAGATAGTTGTACATCTTAATAAAAACGGGCTGGAAGTTGTAAAATTTTATGAGCGGCAAAATTGGATTGCAATAGAAGCAGTTTGCCCGGGTGAATAAAATATCAGTATTAATTTAACGTTAATAGCATCTGATTTTTTTGTATTTTCGCATACACTCAACTAAAGAAATAAGATGAAAGAACTACTTCTTATTATTTGTGCATACCTGATTGGTTCTATTCCTACGGCATTGATTATCAGCAAAAGATTTTTTGGAATAGATATTCGTGAATATGGCAGCGGCAATATGGGAGCTACCAATACCTTTAGAGTATTAGGTTCTAAATATGGCAGCATTGTGATGATTTGTGATATTTTGAAAGGTATGGCTGCAGTGGCCCTTTATA
Source organism: Bacteroidota bacterium (assembly GCA_018268135.1). Classification (GTDB taxonomy): domain Bacteria; phylum Bacteroidota; class Bacteroidia; order Chitinophagales; family Chitinophagaceae; genus Ferruginibacter. The sequence continues at coordinate 96,937 of JAFDXD010000071.1, read as the reverse complement.
ATTTACTTCCTTATTATTTTCATAATGAACTGGAGCGTACCAATTTTATGATTGGCCTGGGGCTATCTGCTGTAATTGGCCATGTTTTCCCTATTTGGGCAAATTTTAAAGGAGGCAAAGGTGTGGCTACTTTATTTGGAATGATACTGGCAATTCAGCCCATCATTGCCATTAGCTGTGTAGGGGTTTTTTTATTAGTACTTTTTCTTACAAGGTATGTTTCACTTAGCTCTGTGCTGGCTGCGGTAATGTTGCCGATATGTGTATTATGGATATGGAATGAGCATGAACTAATGTATAGGATTTTTGCCATTTTGGTGGCCACAATGGTTGTAATCACCCATCAAAAAAATATTGGCCGCATACTTAGGGGAGTAGAAAGCAGGGTTCCCATACTCAAGCATAGAGACAGGCGCAAAGCCCGAAGGCATTCTTAATATTTTTTTTTGATAATTTGGTACGCCAATTGTTTATACCCAGCTAAATAAAACCTTACGTCATGAAAAAATTATTTACTTTCCTTTTGCCTCTGGCAATAGTTACAGGCTGTAGCACCAACGCTGTTACCGGTAGAAAGCAACTTAGCTTAATACCCGAGCAGCAATTGCAGGAAATGGCCTTAACCCAATACAAGAGTTTTCTTTCTCAAAATAAAGTAGAAAATACTACTACCAGCAAAGATGCTGAAATGGTAAAAAGAGTAGGCTCCCGAATTGCCAATGCAATTACAGCTTATTACACTCAGCAGGGCAAAGGCGATGTATTGAACGGTTACAAATGGGAATTTAACCTGGTAGATAGTAAAGAAGTAAACGCCTGGTGTATGCCCGGTGGTAAAGTGGTAGTGTATTCCGGCCTGTTGCCCATTACACAAAATGAAGCTGCACTTGCAGTAGTACTTGGTCACGAAATTACCCATGCAGTAGCACAACATGGAAATGAAAGAATGAGTAAAGAAATGGTGGCACAAGGTCTTGGTAGCTTAGTGGGAGGATTGATTAATAACCCCCAAACAGCAAGTATCTTTAATGGTGTATATGGCGTTAGCAGCCAGGTATATGGTTTAAAAAATTCCCGCAGCCAGGAGTATGAAGCAGATCATTATGGCCTTTTATTCTGTGCCATGGCAGGGTATAACCCGCAGGAGGCAATACCATTTTGGGAAAGGATGACCAAAGCAAGCAATGGGGCAAAGCCACCAGAATTTTTATCAGATCACCCAAATGATGAAAACAGGATAGCCAGGCTCAAACAATATATGCCTGAGGCCCTTAAATATTATAAACCAATTGGCAAATAGCCAATTTTCTTGATAAAATGTACTAAAACAGGCTGCCTCGTCATTTTGAGGCAGCCTGTTTTTTGTAAGTAATTAATCATCTAAATAATTAAATCCTTGCTGCCACCGGTGTAAATTATCTGAGCATATATCCAAATGAAAGATAGTTGATTCATGTTTTAGGATTGGACCCCTTAGAGTTCGAGTAATTAATTTTCCTATTTTCTATAAATATTTTACTCCTTTAGGGTTGAATAAGGCATATATACCAATAGTTTTATTGATTTTTGGCCCTTTCGGGGTATCATTGGATATTAGTACCAATTGTTGCAGTAATCATTTGAACCAGACAGGCTCTTGAAATTGACGGGTTTGCCATAATTTGTTGATACATCCCGGGTCCTTGAATTTATTTCTTAAAATTGCATATTTTTCTTACCTTTGTGCTCCTCTAAAACTTGTTACCAGCCTGCAATTAGGTTGATTTAATTCATATCCTTGGCTGATAGTTTTTGATATTATTTTAATAAAATATATAATACGATGTCTTTACAAACAATGTTTGAAAAATTGCAAATTCAAAATGAAAAGAATATTTTAATACAGGGGCTTCCATCGTCAATTGAAAAACAGTTTGTGAAATTATCTTTTGCCAAAAGTGTAACACCATTATTAAGAAGCCGAGGCATTGATTTTGGATTAGTGTTTGCAGTAAATAAGAAGCAACTTAATCAAATATTGAACGATGTAATACCGGCTCTTGCACCAAATGCCAATTTTTGGGTAGCATATCCTAAGGCTGCCTCTAAAATTGCAAGCGACCTTACCAGAGATACCAATTGGGAGTGTATTGAAGATTTTGAATTAGATGCAGTAATGGAAGCTACTTTAGACAATGTTTGGACGGCTGTTCGATTTTCAAAAAGGCTTCAACCTACGGTGATAAATGTAAAAAGTAAAGCCCTTTCGATGGCCTGAGTTATTTAAAAATAACTGTGCCTATTTGTTTGGTAAGTTCCATTTCCATTTGTTTTAATTGTTGATGGGTTTGAAGGTATAATATCTGATCGTTTTCAGTACCGGCATGCTCCATATCCCGCTGGTTTTCTTCTATCATCTTTTTTATTTTACGCAGCTTTAGATAGTTTAGGGTTGATAGTACTTCTTCTCTAAATAATTCTTCTCTTGTAGCTATATGTCCTTCAAAATGCTCTTTCCAATTGGGGCTTATTTCTGTATTAGCATCCATGAGGCTTATTACAAGACTGTTTAAATCTCTGTCTTCGTGGTATAAAAAAGATTTTGATGTAGGTTTTAAACCCTCCTCATACCAGATTTTATAGATGTTGTATATGTTTAACAGGGCTTTATTGTCAATCATCTTATCTAATTCATTATCGGCCACCTGGCCAAATAGAAATTCAGCAACGGTTTGATTTTCTGCCCAGGTATAATTTCCAAATTCAATTAGGCTTCTTATTAAAGCCCGTTCACTCATTTCATCTTTATTAAATAAGGTATCTACCGTCAGCTCCTTCTCCTGTTCATTAGAGGAGGACTTATCTATGTCTGCTTTTGCAGGTTGTTGGGAGCGGTATTCTTCTTTTGTAACCTTATCACGAATAAATTTATTAACTAATGCATTAAGCCCGTCTTCTCCAATTTTTAAAATTTCTGCAACTTGTTTTATATAATCCTGCCTGCGGGTAAATTCTTCAGTTTTGTTTATTTTAGAAATGGTCTCTGCCACCTGATTTACAATCACCGATTTTTTGGCGCTATCGTTTCCAGCATCTGCCAGTGATACCTCCAGTTGAAAAAGAATAAAATCTTTTTTGTTCTTATTTACAAATTCATTGAATGCCTGTGCACCTACTTTGTTTACATAACTATCTGGGTCTTCTTTGTCGGGTATTAAAACCAGTTTTACATTCAGGCCCTCTTCAAGTGCAAGGTCAAGCCCCCTAAGCGCTGCTTTAATACCGGCACTATCTCCGTCATAAATAATGGTGAGGTTGTTTGTATATTTTTTAATTAACCTCAATTGGTCGGGCGTAAGAGAGGTACCGCCACTTGCCACTACATTTTCAATGCCGGCCTGGTGCAGGCTTACCACATCAGTATAGCCTTCTACCAGCAAGCACTCATCAGCTTTATCTATTGCCATTCGGGCAAAATAAGAGCCATAGAGAATTTTGCTTTTTACATAAATTTCATTTTCCGGAGTATTAATATACTTTGGCGCTTTATCATTAGACTTTATAATTCTTGCACCAAAACCTAATATTTTACCACTTTGGTTGTGAATAGGAAATATAATACGCCCCCTGTAATTATCTGCCGGTTTATCATCCCTAATTACTACCAGGCCACTCTTTTGAAGGTACTCCGTATTGTATTGTGCAGCAAGAGCAGCTTTGGCAAATGTATCTTTTGCTGATGGATTGTAACCTAATTGAAATTTTTCAATAATCCCTTCTCTAAAACCACGCTCTTTGAGGTAACTTAAAGCTTCATCTGTGCCTTCTTCAGTATGAAATAAGCTGTTTGAAAAAAATTGTTGGGCAAAATTATTGATGATGTACAGGCTATCTGCTGTATGCCTTACTAATTTTACTTCAGGCGAAACCTCTGTTTCTTCTATCTCTACATTATATTTATTTGCCAGCCATTTCAAGGCTTCTACATAACTGTATTTTTCAAGGTCCATCAAAAAACCGATGGTATTGCCACTTTTGCCACAGCCAAAACATTTAAAAATTTCTTTAGAAGGAGAAACCGTAAAGGAGGGTGATTTTTCATTGTGAAAAGGGCATAAGCCCAGATAGTTGGCTCCTCTTTTTTTTAATTTTACAAAAGAGCCTACTATTTCCACTATATCAATCCTGCTAAGTATTTGTTGTATGGTTTCCTGGCTAATCAAAATGTGTAAAGATTGATAAAATTATGAACATTCTTTATAATTACAGGAGTAAATATTTTAAGAAGTAATCTATGGCATGGTTTATGAAAAAATGTGATAGAAAATTGAATAGTTTATAATTAACTAATATCTTTATCAGTAATAAAAATACTTAAACATGAAGAAAATTTATTTTGTAACAGCGCTTTTAATTTTTGGAACTACAGCATTTAGCCAAAGTTTGGATGATGTAAATGGTATGCTTGGTAAACAAAAATATAAGGAGGCAAAATCGGCTATTGATAAATTACTTACTGACCCTAAAAATGCAGAAAAGCCTGATGCATATTATTTTAAAGGAAGAGTTTATAATGCCTATTCTTACGACACATCTTTGAGTAAACAGGAAAGAAGCACTCTAAAATTAGATGCTTTTGAAGCCTTTAAAAAGAATCAGCAATTAGATGCTAAAGAGATAAGGTTAAAGTTTGAAAACTATGGCTCTTTTCTTGATCTGTATGGCGGCCTTTACGATTTAGGCGCTGCTTTTTTTAATGCAAAGCAGTTTGCAGAAGCTGCTACGGCTTTTAAAAATGCTCATGATGTAGAAGAATATATCCTTAGCAAGGGATATACCTATAATCAAATAACACTACACCCGCTGGATACTGCTCTGGTACTAAATATTGCAATTGCATATTCTCAAGCCAAAGATGATGATGCAGCAGTTCCATTCTTTAGAAAGCTGGCTGATGCAAATGTAACCGGACCAAATAATCTTGAAGTATATGAATTTTTGGTAGATTATTATTCCAAAAAGAAAGATAAAGCAAATTTTGATCAGCTAATTCAAAAAGGCAGAAGCCTATATCCAACTGAAGGCTATTGGAATGATATGGAGCTCAAAGAAGTATCAGATGCAGGTGACAGAGATGCGCTTTATGCAAAGTATGAAGAATTGATTGCAAAAAACCCATCAGATTTTAATTTGACTTACAATTATGCTATTGAATTGTACAATAGTATTTATAGCCAGGATGGTGTAAGGCCAAAGGATATGGCTGCTGCAAAGGATAAACTCACCTCTGCCCTTAAGGCTGCTATTGCCAATGATAAAGGCATAGAAGCAAATAATTTAATGGTAAATCATTTATACAATTGTGCAGCAGATTTTAGCACCAACGCCAGCACCATCAAAGGCAATAAGCCCGAAGACATAAAGAAAAAAGCTGAGCTAAAAGCTAGTGCCAATAAAAAAATGGATGAATGTATCCCTTATGCTGAGGCATCTGTAAAATATTATGAAGGTCAGGCCAGTTTGAAAACATCTCAAAAAGCAAGTTTTCAAAATATACTTCAGTACCTGAGCGATATGTATAAAACAAAAGGGGATGCTAAAAAAGCAGCCGAGTATGATAAGAAAAAATCGGATATAAAATTTTAACCCGATTTAACTGAACATTTTTAAATAAATTCAATTAAAAAAAACGCAGTAATTACTGCGTTTTTTTTATTTCAAGAAATTACATTTTTAATTTTCCCGGCTCCTTCTCATCTGAAAAAAATTGCCTCCACCCATTCCCGAACTACCCTGCATATCTTTCATTGGTTTTACATCAAAATCTTTTGGAATATTAAACTCTTTATCAGCAATAGTTTTTGAAGTATCAATTTTTGTTACTTCTACCTGCATGCGCCGGTTTCGCCTCATTTTGGTTTCGTAACTCATTACAAAGCCATCAATTTTATCTAAGCCTCTCAAACTACCGTTATTGCCAAACCCGCTAAAACCCCCGGTAGAAGACATGTTTTCAAATTTTATATCGGGAGTAAACCAAACAGTTACACTATCTTTTATACCAAGCAAATGAGTAGTTACCAGGTAGGCTTTTTTACAAAGATATCCGGCAATTTTTTTTGTATCAGTTGTTACAATTACATCTACCGGACTGGGGGTAGCAGGCAGGGCTTCCTTTGCAGAATCCTTACTTCTGGCTCTCATAAGGCTGTCCATTTTTTTTCTCATGACAACCTGTTCAGAATCTGTAACAAAAAAACCGGTTTTATTTCCCATCATTTCAAATAGGGTAGTGGTAAGTTTTGTATTATTATTTCTGATGATGGTAGTGCGCCCCATATCAGTCTTAATCACCGTTTTTACCCATTCATCTTTTAAGTATGTGGTAGATTTTGTTTCGCCATCACCAAAGTTTCTAAACATACCTCCCTGCCCCTGATTTTGATTTTGAACATTTTGCAATTCATCTTCTTCAGGAGCAATCACATTGGTGCTGGTACTGATAATGGCCTGGTGAATAATTGTAGGCTGTGCAACGGCAATAATTGGAATAGCCATAATGGCAAAAACAAAAAACAATTTCATTTGATTAATTTATATATCAAAAATACATGCTGATAGATAAAGAAATTGTTTTTTGTCCTTATTTTGATTTATTTAACAGCCATACTAAGCTGCTCTTTTCAATTGAATTTCGCAGCTAATCCTTACTTCTTCGCCCACTAATACTCCACCGGTTTCTAAGGCAGCATTCCAGTTTAAATCCCAGTCTTTTCTATTTATTTTTCCATTAATGCTAAATCCGGCTTTTTCATTACCCCAGGGGTCTTTCATTACTCCACCAAATTCTACATCCAATTTTATTTTTCTTTTAATGCCTTTTATAGTAAGGTCTCCCCACAATTCAAAACTTCCATCTCCATCTACCATTTGGTAAGTATCAGCTATAAAAAATATCTGTGGATACTTTTCAGCATCAAAAAAATCAGCGCCTATTATATGTTTATCCCTGTCTGCATTCCCTGTATCTACAGATGCTGTATTAATCCAGCAATCTATTTCTGCTGTTTTAAAATCTGAACCGGTGGTGATTATACTAGCATCAAACTCATTGAAATTGCCTTTTACATTGCTAATCATCAGATGTTTAATTTTAAACTCAATTTGACTATGAGTTTTATCTATTACCCATTTTTCTTTTTTTAGATTGTCCATTTGATTAATATTTTATGGTTAAAATACAAAGGTAAAAAAAAAAAAACAATACAATGTTTAAACATTGAATATTTACATATAGATAACAGTCCATATTTATAGCAGAATGTAAGGGATTGTCTTGATACTTGTCAAATATTTATTTGTGTAAAAACTGTGAATAACTACCATTTATTTAGAGTTACTTTCAAGGGCAAATTAGTGGCATTCAACTATATTTACCGCCCAATAAAAATGACATTTTAAAATTTAGAAAACAGTGCGTTTAAAGAGTTTAGAAATTAAAGGATTTAAAAGTTTTGCCGATAAAACCATTTTGAATTTTGACGAAGGAATTACGGGTGTAATAGGCCCAAATGGCTGTGGCAAAAGTAATATTATAGATAGCATACGCTGGGTAATAGGGGAGCACAAGATCAGCAACCTTCGTAGTGAAAATCTTGAGAGCCTTGTATTTAACGGCAGTAAAAGCCGAAGTGCAAGTGGCCTGGCAGAGGTTAGCCTTACCTTTGAAAATACAAAGAATTTATTGCCTACCGAATTTAATACGGTAACGGTTACCCGAAAATATTATAAAAGTGGTGAAAGTGAGTACAGGCTTAATGATGTAGCATGCAGGCTAAAAGATATCCATAACCTTTTTATGGATACGGGTATTAGCACCGATAGTTATGCCATTATAGAGTTAGGGATGGTAGATGATATTATTAAGGACAAGGAAAACAGCCGTAGAAAAATGCTGGAACAGGCAGCCGGTATTACCATTTACAAAACGAGGAAGAAAGAAGCCAAATTAAAATTGGACGCTACTGAGCAGGACCTTGCCCGTATTGAAGATTTACTTTTTGAAATAAACAACCAGCTTAAAAGCCTGGAAAGTCAGGCTAAAAAAGCAGAGAAATATTTTGAAATAAAAAAAGAATATAAAGAGGTAAGTATTGAGCTGGCCAAGGCAGCTTTAGAGGGTTTTAATATTACTTATCGTGATTTGAATGAGCAGCAGCAATTGGAAGTAGATAAAAGAATTGAACTAGAAACTGCAATTGCAAAAGAAGATGCTGCCCTAGAAAATGAAAAATTAGCCTTTGTAGAAAAAGAAAAAGCATTGCAACAAATGCAACATGCTTACAATGAAATGTTGGATAGAGTAAGAGGCAAAGAGAATGATAAAAATCTTGGTATTCAAAGATTGCAGTATCTAAAAGAGCGTAAAACCAACCTCGATGATTTTTTGCAAAAAGCAAGCGGTCAATTAAAGGGTTTAGAAGAGAGTATCCATTTTACCGGCACGCATATAAATGAAGAACAGGTAAAGCTTGAAGAGTTAGAAGAAAAATTGCAAGGCCTTAAGGATGCTGTAGAAGACAAGCGACGAATATTTGATGATAAGCGCAGCAGTATTGATGCATTGAGAAAAGACAATCAGGCCATTCAGCGGCACCAGTTTGATGCAGAGAAAAAAGTAGCTGTAGCCGATACTTCTATTCAAAATTTACAGCGTACAATTGCCCAAATACAGGAAGAGAAAAACCAACGACAGGCTCTAATAAAACAGTTGGAAGAAGACAAGAAAGTGAAAGAAGCGGAATTGGAAAATTGCAAATCCGGCCTGCAACAATTGCAGGAGCAGCACGAATTTACCAAAGAGCAAATTTTGCTTACGCAAAATATGATGGAGGGGCTTCGTAATAAACTTGCAGAAGAAAGCAGGAAACTGGATGCCAAAACCAATGAACACGATTTATTGAAGAGCCTTGTAGATTCCATGGAAGGATATCCGGAAAGTGTAAAATTTTTACATAATAATAGCGGATGGAACCATGCAGCTCCTTTACTTTCGGATATTATTTATGTAAAAGAGCAATACAGGGCAGCGGTTGAAAATGTATTGGAGCCCTACTTAAATTATTATGTAGTTAATAATTTGGCAGAAGGGTTACAGGCCATACATTTACTTGATGATAATAAAAAGGGGAAAGCTAATTTCTTTTTGCTGGATAAATTTGCAGATGCAGAAAACCACCATCAGCCACAAGGCACCATACCTGCATTGCAAGTAGTGGAGATTGATGAAAAATATTCAAAACTAGCGCAGCAATTATTAGGCAATGTATTTATTGCAGAAGATGAAGAAGCACTTCACAACAGCAATGGGGCAATAGTATTGGAGAAAAATGGCAAATATGTAAAAGGAAAATATTCTCTCACCGGTGGAAGCGTTGGTTTATTTGAAGGGAAAAAAATAGGGAGGGCCAAAAATTTAGAAAAATTACAGGAAGAAATTTCTTTGCAGCAGCAGGTAGTAACTGCATTAAAAGCTGATATTCAAGCCAGGCATAATGAAGTAATAAGTTTTAATGAGCAATTAAAAGAGAACGCCATTAAGCAAGCCCAGCAGCAAATAAATGAACTGACTAACCTTGTTTTTTCCCTGCAAAATAAAATTGAAAATTTGCATCACCTGGAAACGGGCAGTAGCGCCAGAGTGGAGGAAATGGGATTGCAATTGAGCAATAACCACGAAGCCATTGCCGCTACAAGAGATGAATTGGAGAAATTTAACTTTCAATTAGAAGAGCTTGCAGAAAAATTACAGGCTGTAGAATTGGATTATGCAACCGCAGAGCAGGAATATAATTTTGCAACAGTAACATTTAATGACAGTAATTTATTATTTACCAAACAACAAAGTAAAATAAATGCTTTAAAGCAGGAGTTGGAGTTTAAAAGTAACCAGCTTGCAGAATTAAATGAGCAGGTATTGAGCAGCAACAACCAGTTAGAAGAGGCCGCACAGAGCATAAGCCAGACTGCTACAGAATTGCAAGAAGTAGAAGAATTACTGGTGAGTATGTTGCAAAACAAAGAAGCTGAAGAAAAGAAGCTGAATGATGCTGACCAGGAATATTACAATTTGCGAAATACGCTTACAGAAAAAGAGAGTGAATTAAGGCATAAGCAAAAATCTAAAGAAGGGATAGATCATTTACTCAATGAAATAAAAGATAAGCTGACAGATTTGAAACTGCAACTGGCTGGAATGAAAGAAAGATTGAGTGTGGAATTTAAAGTAGATCTTGATGCAATAATAGATGAGCCTCGTACAGGAGAAGTGGCTTTAGAAGAATTGCAGGAAAAAAATGAACGCATGAAAAAGCGTTTGGAAAATATGGGTGAAGTAAACCCTACTGCTATTGAAGCTTTTACCGAAATGAAAAAAAGGTATGAGTTTATTTTAGAACAAAAAAATGACCTGGTAAATGCAAAAGACAGCCTGTTGCAAACCATACAGGAAGTAGAAGCTACTGCAAACCAGCAATTTCTTGATACATTTAACCGGACCAGGGAAAATTTTCAGAAAGTATTTAAAGCCTTATTTACAGATGAAGATACCGCTGATATGATACTGGTAGATCCGGAGAACTTAGCAGAAACGGGCATTGACATAGTAGCTAAGCCAAAAGGTAAACGCCCATCTTCTATCGGCCAATTGAGCGGGGGAGAAAAAACATTAACTGCTACAGCTTTGTTATTTGCTATTTATTTAATTAAACCTGCACCGTTTTGTATTCTTGATGAAGTAGATGCTCCATTGGATGATGCCAATGTTGGCAAGTTTACAAATATGATAAAACAGTTTAGCGAAAACTCTCAATTTATTATTGTAACTCATAATAAACAAACCATGAGTGCAGTAGATGTAATATATGGTGTAACCATGCAGGAAGCTGGTGTAAGTAAATTAGTGCCAGTAGATTTTAGGAATTTAAATTAAAGCCTGATTTTTTTTAATAGAAATAAAGAACCGGGGCTTCCCGGTTTTTTTAATAAAATATAATTATGCTTAAAACAATATTACTGCTAACTACTTCCAATATGTTTATGACATTTGCCTGGTATGGCAATTTAAAAAATGCCTCTACTATTCCCACCTGGAAATTAATTTTAATTAGCTGGGGTATTGCTTTTTTTGAATACTGCTTTATGGTGCCTGCAAATAAAAGTGGATTTGCAAATGGGTATAGCGGGTTTCAATTAAAAATGACGCAGGAAGTTATTACGCTGGTTGTATTTTCATTGTTTGCTACATTTTATCTTAAAGAGCCATTTCACTGGAAATACCTGGTAAGTTTTATTTTGCTGTTAGGAGCTGTATATTTTATGTTTAAAAAATAAGCTGCTATTGACTACTATTCCAGCTTGCCGATTTTTCCATTGCTACCGGCAAAGAAAACAGCTTTACCTTTTTTAGCCTTGCGGCATACATTAAATCCTTCATCACTTATTTTTCTAAAAATCGTTCCATTGTCTTTCGTATAATCTACACCGTTAAGCCCACAGGTTACCCAATCATTTTTTTGTAAATATTCAATGCAGCTACGGTATCCATGCGGCAGGCTGTCTGGTACAAAAAATGTAGCTCCTCCGTTTGTAGAAATTACACAATTGCTATCAGTAGCGTCTTTTGCAGTAAAATCACCGCCCACAATAATAAATGTTTTGCTATTTTTTACCGCTATAGAATTTGCGCCAGTTGTTTCTTTTCCCCGGATGATGGGCAACAATATTTTTTTATTTCTTATAAATATATTGGAAGTAAGTCCTCCAGAGATAAAAACAGCTTCTGCTTTATTTAATTTTCTAATATTGGTTCCGCTGCTAGCAAAGCAAGCTTCGCCACTATCGGCTACTGGTTTATTAGCCTCCGGAATTGTTTGCCAGGTTTTACCTCCATCAAAAGTACGCCCAATAAAAAAACGGTTTTTTATAGGGTCGCCAATCACAATGCCGCTTTGATTATTCCAAAATTCCATTGCATCCAAAAAAATACCCTTGCTATTATTTTCAAATACTTTTACCCAGGTAAGGCCTCCATCTACTGTTCGCAAAATATAGGCAGGAGAGTCCACTCCCATAATAATAGCAGTTTTAGCATCAAAGGCTTCAATATCTCTAAAGTCTGTTTTTTCAAAACCATTTACCTTTATCCATTGCCAGGTGAGGCCTGCATCCAGGCTTTTGGCTACAGTACCATTGCTGCCACTTGCCCATACTATTTTATCATTTACTACACTTAACCCACGCAGGCTTACCTTAGTACCACTTGTAAGAATTTTCACCGTTTGAGCATTTGCTTCAAATAAATTGGATACACTAAATATCAATAACAATAAAAATTTCATTAGTATTATTTTAAAAAATCGCAATTAAATACCGGAGTAAATTTAGGAACTAAAACAGGGTAATAAATAAAATAATTTCTTACAAATATATTTCAGGATTTACAATATGCGGCAGGGGTAAGCCTCTTAAGCCGGCAATTATATTTTGTGCAGCAAGTTTTACAATAGCTTCCCTGGTTTCAAAAGTAGCAGTGCCTATATGTGGCAATACAGCCACATTTTGCATTTGAAGCAAAGGGTTATCGTGATGCATTGGTTCGGGGCTTGATACATCAAGCCCGGCGCCCCAAATAATTTGTTGTTGCAGAGCATAAATTAGATCCGGCTCATTGTGCATAGAGCCCCGGGCAGTATTTATAAAAATAGAGCCTGGCTTCATTTTTTCAAAAGCAACTTTATTAAATATTCCTCTTGTGTGTGGGGTAAGATTGGCGTGAAGTGTAAGAACATCGCTTTGTTGCAACAATTCTTCAAAAGAAACATATTTTGCATGTAATTCATTCTCTGCTTTCTCATTCCGGTTCCTGTTGTGATATATCACTTTCATATCATAGGCTCCAATACATTTTTTTGCCATTTTATACCCAATATTGCCAAGCCCAAAAACGCCTAATGTTTTTCCGGAAATTTCCTGGCCAAGGTCAACTGTTGGCTCAAAAAAATTCCATTGATTATTTATAATTTTCTTATGATGATAAAATGCTTTTCTCGACACTGCCAGCATCAATAAAAAAGCAATATCAGCAGTAGCATCATCAACTACTCCCGGGGTGTTACCAATAGGTATTTTTAATTTGGTGGCAGTTTCTATATCCACATTATCGTAGCCTACGGCATGCAATGCTATTACTTTAAGGTGGCTGCACTCATGTAAAAAATTAGCATCCATCCTGTTGGGGCCTGCATTTAGCAGGGCATCCGCTTTTTTACAATGGCTTATAAATTCTTGTGGGGTAAGGTTTCTTTTTTCCTGCCACATTTCAACTTCTATGCCCGCTTCACTTAAAAGTTGAATGCCACTTTCAGAAATTATTCTTGTAATAAATACTTTCATTGCTTTATAAAAGTAGTTAAATTATTAGGTGTGGCAATTAATTTGTACCTTAAACTATATCTCTGTTTCAAGAGATGATTTCTTATATTTTGATAACTCTATAAAATTTCAGATTCATTATGAAATCAATATTGCCCATCATTTCTTTTCAATTTTTCTTTTTTTTGGGATTTGCACAGACCAATACAATGCATTTTAACACAAGTAAATCTTTGAATGATTCTATTATTAAAATAATGCATGAAGTGCACCTGGACGGGCATTTTTATGTAGGAGAAAATGATAGCCAGCAGGTATCTTTTGCTGTTATTGATTTGTCAGGTAAAAAACCTGTATTGGCAGGCTTTAATGAAGAAAGCTTTATTTATCCTGCATCTGTTTATAAAATGTACGTGGCTATGGAAATTTTGAAACAAGTGAGTGAAAATAAGTACTCTTTATATAGGCAGTACATTGTGCCATCGCCCAATGACATAGACCATGTTAAAGAAATAGAGAATGACCCGAGGCCATTATTACGTGCAGGCGACACCGTTACTGTTAATTATCTTTTGGATTTAATGATTACCCGTAGCGATAATTCTGCCGCAAATTGCCTGATAGATATTGCAGGGAGAAAAAATATCAATGAAACCATGCATCATTTTGGTTGGTATGGCAGCGAAGTAACCCGTAAATTTTTGCCTAGAAAATTTGAAGATCCGGGTTTTGATACTGTAAGAGGTACACAAACCTGTGCCTTGCATGCTGCAGAATTTATGTACAAAATCTATAGCAATCAGTTAATAAACCCCTGGGTAAGTATGCAACTGAAAGCTTTGCTTGGCAGGCAATTGGATGTATCCAAATTGTCAACCGGCTTACCGGACAATTTTATGTTTTATCACAAAACCGGCTGGTGGAGCTACTATACTCATGATGTTGGTATAGTAGATAATGGTAAAATAAAATACATTATTGCCCTGTTTACACCAATTAAGCAGGAAGAAGTGTTGAATACAATGAAAATATTATCTGAAAAAATAAATAAACTTATGATAAATCGCCATACATAATTGATGCAAAAAATAACTGACTTGTAAAAATTTATTTTAAAAATTTATTTTATAGGATTAGTATTTTGAAATCATAACTTTATTCCTATTAGGTTTTTCTTTTTTACTTTTTGATTTGATACAAAAAGTAACAAAAAAATCAAGGCTGCATAAAATAAAATTAGTCCGGTTGATAGATTATATCCCAGCTAAAGTGCGACTTACCAACTATTAGCGAAATTCAGCTTTTTCAGCATCTATTTTATTTCTAAACGGCAGCCATTCAAATTTTCTAAACAATTTTTTAATGTGGCCAAAGCCTCAAGCCTTTGCAAATCTGTTTTGCGCTCATTCTACTTAATCCCTTTATTTTAATTCACTTCAAATAGCAAAAATTGCATTTTTTCGAGTGGGTTAAAATTGTTATCTGCTATAAAAATTAATGAATGTTTGCCATTGGGTAATATAGGGCCAAATGTTACACCTTCAATATTATCTATGTATATCCCGAGTGAGTCCATATTTACCAATAGTTTTTTTGAAATGGGTACATATTTCTTGTCATTTTGCAGGGAATAAATATTTTTAATATCCGTGGCCTTGCTCATGTCTGCTAAATAAACTTTGATAGTACAGGCCAGTCTTCCGGTAGAGTATGACCTTTCTATTACCAGCATTTTATTATCGCCTATTGATAAAATATCGGGTATGCCATTTATTTTATATGCATCTTTTGGTATGGCAGGATGTGCAACTGCATCTAACGGGTACGCATATTGGCTTACATTTTCACGGGTATTCATATCAAATTTCATTATTCTGGTCATACTTCCATTATCTACATCAGAGTTAGGGCCATCTTCAAGCAAAGGCTCTTCTACGCTTACTAAAAGATTCTTGTAATTGTCAGTAAAAGTTAATCCTTCTAAAACGCTATTTTTACGGGGGCCTTTTTCGGAGGCTGTCATTACTAAATTGGAAGGAAGCGCAAATGTATCTATATAATTTCCACCTGGTTTTATACTGGTGATAGCAGGGTTTTCTAAAACAAGTTCCCCGGGTTTTACAATTCTTTCACCTTCACTACTCCAAATAAATTGATTTGTAATGGGGTTGTATCGCATGGCTTCCGGATCGGGTGTATGAAATGGATCCTGCTTACTATTGGGATATACATTGCCATTTGCCTGCAACAAATAATGTACCCCGGTAAATTTTACACTGTCAATACCTTTTTGGGTAAGAAAGATTTGGGCGCTATAATAACGGGCAGGGTTAATAGCACTTCTGTCATCAGATATCATGTAATAATTGTTATCTAATGGGTTGTAATCTATACCCGATAAGCCTCCAACTGTAGTATTATTATATTGTAAATTATAGGGTAAAATATACTGCCCAATAAAGTGCAAATTTTTTATGGAATCAGGGTTTTTGTGAGAAGCGCTATTTTTGGTACTACTGCAGGAAAAGAAAAAAAGTGCACAAAAAAGTATTACTGAATATCTAATTTTTGTAATCATACAAGATATTTAATTGTATTAAACTATAAGGTTTATAAAAAAATAATATTAAATAAAAATGCCGGAAAAATGTACCGGCATTATGTTATAGAAGTAAATAATTATTTCTAAATTTTATCGCTGTTGAATAAATAAGGTATGCCGAATGACCAAAAAGCACCTGTAATAATCACTACTCCAAGCATTAATTTTTTAAACTGAGCAGCCATTACAGGGTTTGGGCTACGCTCTACACCCATAATCATATAAATTGATAAGATGGTAAGAATTACCGAAACCACTATAAATACCAGGGTTCCCTGCTTTACATAATGATGAAATAAGTGAAAAATAAAACCACCAATAGTTAAAAGCAATACTGATACAAATATTACTGAAGATACGTTTACAATATCTGATAAGGAAAAGCCGCTAATACCCCTGTAAATAAAGTTATAAATCAAAACGGCTAAAGTGGTTGCTATGCCTGCAAACACTCCGGCTAAAACAGATTTTGAAAACTCAGTAGGTTCATAATCGTAATTAAAATTCATAAAAACAGGCTTTAATAATTAAAAATTTAGAATTGGTTTTAAAAGTAGTGATGCAAAAATACATTATCTATTACAAATTATTCTAAAGAAATATGGACTTAACCATCTATTAAAATTATTTTTAAAGTTATTTTTCGCCCAAATATTAGCCAGCATGCCATCAGGAAGGTATATTAAAAAATAACCTTTCATACAAAACAGCCAATATTTTTAATCATTTAAAACTACCTTGCAAATCTCAAAACAATTTTTATGTACTATAAATTTATTACCATAGCATTAGTGGTATTGGCTACAAGGGCAAACAGCCAAAGCCTTTATATGCCAAGAGATGTAAAAGAAGCCTATAAAAATGAAACAAGAGCTTTGGATGGAAAACCAGGCAAAAAGTATTGGCAAAATTTTGGTAAGTATGATATTGATATCACGGTAACTCCTCCCAGCCGGGTATTTAAAGGAGTAGAAAAAATAACCTATTTCAATAACAGCCCCGATTCTTTTTTTAATCCGGTGTTTAAGCTTATCTTAAATATTCATAAGCAGCTTGCACTTCGCTTTAGCTATCCATCACCTGATTATATGAGTGATGGCATTACCATTGATGAAATTACATGCGAAGGAAAGCCGGTACCATTTAAAAATCCTAATTCACACTTTACCTGGCAACAATTTAAATTGCCGAAATTATTATTGCCCCACGATTCAGTAGAACTCACTGTTAGCTGGCATGCAGAGCTATCAAAGCAGAGTGGGAGAGAAGGGATGTTGGACTCAACAACTTATTACCTGGCATATTTTTATCCAAGATTTGCAGTATGCG
Organism: Bacteroidota bacterium; assembly: GCA_018268135.1. Classification (GTDB taxonomy): domain Bacteria; phylum Bacteroidota; class Bacteroidia; order Chitinophagales; family Chitinophagaceae; genus Ferruginibacter. The sequence goes on along the minus strand of JAFDXD010000071.1, from coordinate 79,596 downwards.
ATGATATAAATGGATGGGATAAAATGGAATTTACAGATGCCCAGGAATTTTATAATGATTTTAATGACTATAAAATTAGCGTGCATGCCCCAAAAAATTTTATAGTGTGGAGTACGGGCACTTTGCAAAATCCGGGTGAAGTACTTGCTCCAAAATATGCAGCGCTGCTAGATAAATCAATGAATGCAGATGAGGTAATCAATATTGCTACGCAGGCTGATATTGATGCTAAAAATGTAACTGCTCAAAATGATGTGAATACCTGGAAATGGAAGGCAGATAATGTAACGGATATTGCAATGGCCATTAGCGACCATTATGTTTGGGATGCTTCAAGCGTAGTGGTAGATGCAAAAACGGGCCGTAGAGCCAGTGTACAATCTGCCTATAAATCAGATGCTAAAGATTTTCATTACATGGTAAATTTTGGCAGGCATGCACTAAGCTGGCTAAGCAATAATTGGCCTGGCATTGCCTATCCTTTTCCTAAAACTACCATTGTACAGGGTTTTGCAGATATGGAATATCCCATGATGGTAAATGATGCCACTACACCCGATACTACTTTTTCAAAATTTGTAGCGGAACATGAAATAGCACATAGCTGGTTTCCATTTTATATGGGTATCAATGAGCACCGGTATGGTTTTATGGATGAGGGTTGGGCTACTACATTTGAATATTTAATTGGCATTTCGGATATGGGAAAAGAAAAAGCAGAAAATTTTTACAAAAAATTTAGAGTAGAATCCTGGATAAATGATAAGAGTGCTGATGCTGGTTTACCAATCATTACTGCCGGAAATTTATTAAATGGCAAGGGGCTTGGATATAATCAATATGGTAAAGCATCTCTGGGCTATCTTGCTATGAAAGATTTGCTGGGCGATAACTTATTTAGAAAATGCCTGCAAGGATATATGCAGCGTTGGAATGGTAAACACCCCATTCCCTGGGATTTCTTTTACAGCTTTAATGATATTGCAGGCAAAAATTTAAACTGGTTTTGGAACAGTTGGTACTTTAGCCATGGATATATTGATATTGCCATTAAAAATGTACATGGAAGAATAGTAACCTTACAAAATATTGGTGGATTCCCTGCACCATTTGATGCTATTGTATCGTACGAAGATGGCAGCACAGCTACATTTCATCATACTCCGTCAGTATGGCAAAAAAATATAGATGCAGCAATTATTCAAATACCCGGTACTAAAAAAATAAAAACTATTAAAATTGATGGTGGTATATTTATGGACGCTGATACCTCTAACAACAGTTGGACTGCAAAATAGAACCTGCCTTTTTTTGTGTTAAATTAAATTATGATAAGATTAGAAAAATTTGGCAAAGAAGATTTTGATCAATTGATAAACTGGATAGATTCGGAAGCATTGATGATTAACTGGTCGGGTTCCTTATTCAGTTTTCCTTTAAATACCGATAGTTTACTTTGGTATATTGAAGACACCAATGATATAGAAACTTCTGATGCATTTGTGTATAAAGCAATTGATGTAGATACAAACAAAACGATTGGCCATATATCTCTTGGCGGAATTAGCCGTAAAAATAATTCGGCAAGAATAAGCCGGGTATTAGTGGGCAATAAAGAAGATAAAAACAAGGGGTATGGAGCACAAATGGTAAATGCAGTGTTAAAAATAGGATTTGAAACTTTAAAACTTCATCGCATCACTTTAGGTATTTATGATGACAATCCTGCTGCTGTAAAATGCTATCAAAATTGTGGATTTGTAACAGAGGGAATACAAAGAGATGTATTATTGTACAATGGTAGGTACAGGAGCATTATAGAAATGAGTATGCTTGAAGATGAATGGAGGAAATTACAAGAATCATAATAAAAATTTTAAAATAGAAACTATATTTTAAAACTAAAAGAGGCTGCAAATTTTGCAGCCTCTAATTTTTTGTTGACTAAATCCGGAATAATTACTTCTTAATAATTTTACTGATGGTTCTTTTGCCGGTATTTACACTAATAATAATTAACTGGTACACACCATTTGGAAGATTACTAATATTTAAAGCCGGCTGTTGCACTGCATTTTTTTGTTCTTTTACCAACTGCCCTGTGCTGTTATAAAGCTGCAAAGTAATATTACCACTAAGGCCAGCAATGGTTACTTTGTCATGAGCAGGATTTGGATAAACACTAATATTATTAAGTGCGTTTGATAAATCTATTTTAATAATATTGCTATAGGTAACTTTATTATCAATATCTACCTGCTTCAAACGATAGTAATTTACATTTGGAGAGGCAGTATTATCAAGGAAATTGTAAGATAATGTTTGTGTAGAACCAGAGTTGCCTGATTTTGAAGGCAGGAACCCAATAGTAGTAAAGCTACTTCCATTTTCACTACGCTCAATGTAAAATCCTTTATTATTTAATTCAGAAGCAGTTTGCCATGTGAGCAACACATTTTTGTTGAGTGCAGTAGCATTAAATGATGTAAGCGATACCGGTAATACGGAACTAAATTGTATAAAGTAATCTTCTACTTCGCCATTTGATACTGTACCTCCAGGATTTGGTAAAGGGTCAGATGATACTCTAAATCGGGCATAGGTACCAGTAGTACCGCCGGGGCCGCTCAGAGTTGCATTGGTCCAGGTGAGGGTAGTATTACCAATAAAGCCCGGAGCTGCAGTGGTAGCCACTCGTTCTGATGATTCAAATGTGCCATTATTATTCCAATCAATCCATCCCACCACATTTACAGTAGAAGCTGATGTATTATGTACTGCTACAGTTACTGAATAGCTGGCAATATTTTTAGGAACTGTTCCACCGCTTATAGCAGGAAAAGTAGAAACTCCATCATCATCTGCATCAGTATTTGCCTGGGAAGCTGGTGCTCCATCTGCATCAATTGTAACAGCGCTACCTAAATATATTTTAGCATCAGTAGGATTGGGAGTAGGCAATATATGACAAGCACCGCCAGAAGCAGATGTTGTTAAATAAGAATTGGGTGCATCACCATAGTCTGCAATAATTGGTGGTGCAGCGCTTGCACATCTTGCCCCATCATTAAGGGTAGAAGCCGTAGATGTAGAAAATAAAATTACTGAAGGAGATGGGCCGGTAGCATTAATAAATTTATAAATGTTACCTGTAGTATTACCTTTTGCATAAAAATTGCCATTAGAGTCAAAGTATGTAGCGCCAAAACTTTCTGCAGGCACTGTACCGTCTGGCATTACCTGGGTTACACTCAGGTCTGAGGTCTTTACATAAATTAAACCTCCAGCATTATTTACGCTATATATTTTTGAATTATCAGTTGTTGGGAACGACCAATCGGTAATTGAAATGGAAGGTTTGGCGCCTAAATTGGTTACTTTTTTAAAGTTAGGCGATGAGGGGTTGCAATCAATTGTAAAAACGTTGCTACTTCCCATACACCATAATATTCCACTGGAGTTAACATCGCCAATAATAGAGCTTTGTAGGGCATCGCCGGTTGTTGTAAATAATACGCAAGTATTATCAGAGCCAATTACAGCTAGGCTTCTAGGGGCAGCTCTTTTAATACCATAAATGCGGCCATCTACCGGGTTAAAACCCATGGCGTTTATTTCATCGGCAAAAGTAGCTACCGTAGTAGTAACCCCTGTTGCCAGGTTCACCGTTTGAAAATCGCTGGGGTTGTTTACTACCTGAAAACCGGTAGTAGGGCAAGAAGTAAAAGGCGGTGGTAACGTTTGAGAATAGCTGGCGTTCCCTATTAAAAATAGTAAGGCAGCAAAATAAAAAGATTTCATGTGTAAGATTGTTTAGTAAGTTAGGAATTAGAATTAATGCATATTGGATACATTTAACTTCATAATAAAAATACATAGTATTTACATTCTATTTTATGATTTAGTTAATTAATGAAAATAAATTTATCCACAGATGTGGGTATCGGCCGGAGCAATTAAGTACCAATAATTATCCATTTAACTTGAGCAAAAAATATTAAAACTCATTGAATTTTTAATGTAGTGAAAATAAATACTGGCCATAGGTTTAATGATTTTTTTTAATATAAAATAGAGAAGTAAATATTTTAAAAATTACATTTTTTATTTATGAAAGAAATTTTTCTTTACAGACAGATGCCCCCACCACAACTGGTAGTGCAAAGATACCTAACGGATTGTTAGCTATGTGGTAGTTAATCATTTAAACCCACAATGTTCTAACATCTTTAAAAAAGTAGGAAACCGAAATGGCAAAACATTAGAACTACCTTAAACTGATAAAAAATGTATCTGGCATAATTTGGAATAATATGCACCGAAAATTAGGGAAGCTGATAAAACAAATACTAACAAAAACAACAATAGTGTATTTATTCTTTAATGAAAAATAAGGCAAGAGATGCTTATTTGAATAAAAAAACAAATCACTAAATTTGAAATAATTAAAGTAGAATAAGGTTTTATAACTACTTAAATTTCAAATACCTTTTCTTGCATTAGCCAGAATATAACTGAACCCTAAAACATGAATTTTGTAAAAATTAAAATAAATATCTAACCGGGTAATTCGTTTTTCATGAACAAACGGTACATATTTTTATTCTGCCTTTTGTTTTTTTGTGCTTTTACGTGTGCACAAAAAGACAGCATTCCTCAACTGGTAGAACGCCTGGAGGCATCCGGTGACAACAATGCATCGGTAAATACTATAACAAAACTGCTTAAAAACAATTCACTTTCTGTAACTGATAAACTGGCACTGCAAACCACTTTAATTCATAAATACCAGGAACTACAGCAATGGGATGTTTGCCTAAATTATTGCCAGCAACAACTTGCCGAAGCACACAAACAAAATAATGCTTTGGAAGAAGCTACATTTTATAAAATGATAGGCAATACTTATTACCATATTCCCAATAAAGACAAAGCCATAGAATACTGGCAAAAATGCATAGAAGTAAGCGAGGGCAACCATTTTAATGAATTGCTGGAACAATGTTATCATAATATTGGCTCAGTGTATATTGACAGGGGAGAGCATTATGACCTGGCAGAAAAATATTTGCAACAAGCAGTAATACTTGGTATTGCTAATAAAACAGATGGCCAGTCAATTGGTCGTTTACATTCCCGCTTACTGGCAACTTTGTACGAACGCACCAACCAGTTGGATAAAGCTGCAAAAGCCTATAACGACGTTATTAAAGAATGCAGGGAGAATAATGATTCAATAAATCTTGCAGAAGCGCTTATGTTTTCATCGGATGTGCTGAGAAAGCAGCAAAAACTTTCTGAAGCGGTGCAGGTAAGTGATGAAGCATTGCGGATATCCAGAAAAATAGCTAAACTTGATATGGTGCTTACGGCGCTTAATTTTTGTGCCATGAATCAGGCTGCAGCAGGTAATTATAAAGAAGCTTATATTTTAAAAAATGAAGCTTCCGGTGTTGTAACCAGCCGGTACAACAATGATCTAAATACCAAACTAAGCGAAGCAGAAGCTAAATTTAAGTCAGCAGAAGCGGAACACGAAAAACAACTGGCGCTGGTAAAAGAACGAAAACAAAACCAACTATTAATTATTGGCTTAATTAGCTTGTTTACTATTGCAACCTTGTTGTTCTCTAAATTTTATCAACGGCGCAATGCAAAACAAAAAATTCAAATGCAGCGGCAATTGCAAGATGAAAAAGAAAGGCTCAGCCGTGACCTGCATGATAACCTTGGCTCTCAAATGGCATTACTGAGTAATAATATTGAAACGCTGGATACTAATTTTAAAAAGCAACTGGGTATAGATGGTAATATCGAAAAAGTAAAAAATAATTCAAAACAATTATTGCAAACTTTACGTGAAGCCATCTGGATATTGAATAAAGAACAGGTAACAGCACAGGAATTTTTTGATAAGCTCATAGACTATGCACAGCGTTACCTGCAATCGTACCCGGCTATACAACTACGTGTAGAAGAAAATTTTAGTAGCAGCAAAAACCTAAATCCCAATGAATCATTGCAACTTTTCCGTATTTGCCAAGAGGCAATTACAAACAGCAGCAAATATTCGGGCAGTAAGGCATTACTGATTAAAGGCAATGTTTCTAATAATTTTTTCACTGCTGTAATACAAGATTTTGGAAAAGGCTTTGATATGGCAGCAATAAATAGTACTGGGCATTACGGGCTTATAAATATGCAGCAAAGGGCAAAAGCAATTAATGCCACCATAAAAGTTGATGCTGTAACGGACAAAGGGGTATCAATCATTATAACCATTTAAATACCTCACAGGGGGTATTGGCAATTTTTAATTCCAAATTAGTTTTGTACAATGTTAATTGCGATAGTTGACGATAAACCATATTTAAGAAATTCTCTGAAGGAAAAACTGTCTTCTGTAGAAAATGATATTCGTATTATAATGGAAGCCAGAGATGGTACAGATTTTTTAAAACAAATGAAATCTACCGCTCTCAAACCCGATGTGGTGCTGATGGATATTGAAATGCATGAAATGAATGGCATTGAAGCCATATTAAGAGCAGCGCCATTGTACCCTTCCGTAAAATTTATTATGCTTACTGTGTTTGATGATGATGAAAAAGTTTTTGAAGCCATCAAAGCAGGCGCACACGGTTATTTACTTAAAGAAGAGTCTGCGCAAAATATTATTGATGCCATTTACCAGGTGCATGAGGATGCAGGAGCGCCCATGAGCCCTGGTATTGCACGCAAAGCATGGCGCTGGCTTACTTCCTTAACAGCACAACCGGCTGCTGAAAAAACTTCTGCAAAAAATCCGATTGAGCCGCTTAGTGAACGGGAAAAGGAAATTTTAAAATGCAGTATGGAAGGAAAAGAATATGCACAAATTGCTGAACAATTATTTTTAAGCAAACATACCGTACGCCAGCACATGAAAAATATTTATGCCAAACTGCATGTGAGTAGCAAGGTGGAGGCATTGCAAATAAGTTTAAAAAATAAATGGATATAAATCCATAATTGGTCAAAATACCGCACAGGGGGTATTGCACCCTCAAAAGATAACGGGCATTTTTGTATGGTTACAAATACTGTTTAAATCATACAAAATGCAGAAATTATTTACTTTCTCCATAGCTTTTTTGATTGCTGCAACATCCTTTGCTCAATTCCCTTCCAATAATAAAGCCGCTCATTTTAGTAATGCTGCCGATGAGGGGATATCTATCCCGTATAATAATTCACTCACCTTTAGCGCCACGCAGGATTTTACAGTGGAAAGCTGGATTAAAACCTCAGATGCGGCTAGTGTAATGGTGGTTTTTGCCCACCAGTATTGCCCCGGTCCCTCAACGGGAACTTTGTTTTATGTGGCAGCAGGAAAAATGAATTTTAATATACAGGACTTTAACTATAACAGCATGACAGTAACAAGTATCTGTTCTGTTGCTGATAATAAATGGCATCATGTGGCTGGTGTGAGAAATAAGGCAAAAGACAGCATCTATATTTATATTGACGGTGTTTTGCAGGGACAATTAAAAGACAATACCATTTCGGGGCTTAGCAATTCCAATGCAACCAACTGGATTGGCCGCCGTGACCCCTGTGCCGGACCTAATAATTTTTATGGTGATATAGATGAAGTAAGAATATGGAACAAAGCAAAAACAAGTACTGAGATTTTCTCTCAGAAAGATGCAGAGCTTGCAGGTAACGAACCTGGCCTGGTTGCTTATTATAATTTCAATACCGCAACTAACGGCAATGGGCAAACGGTTATTAATAATTGTACAAACACAGGCGCTGTTTTAAATGGCACTACGCAAGGCACATCAACAGAACCATCCTTTAACACTGCGCAACCGCAAAGTGAGTTTGTACCCTGCGACCCCGTTTTATGGCTAAAAGCCGATGCCGGTGTATATACAGATGCAGGCGTTACCCCTGCCACAAACGGCCAGGCCGTACAACAATGGAACGACCAGAGTGGTAATGCTAACCATGTAACACAAACCGTTGCTATTAATAAACCGGTATTCAAATCGCCCGATGCCACTGCACAACCAGCATTATATTTTGATGGGGTGAATGGTAAATATTTTTTAAATAATACCAGTAGTAATTTAGTACCCGCCGGCAGTGCCAGAACAGTTTTTGTAGCAGCAAGAAGGGACTGTGGCATACATGCAGGTGCTGTTGTGGGCGGAGAGTTGTTTACTTTTAGAAGAGCTGGGCTTATTAATGGGCTATCTTTTGGTGCAAATGGATACGGCACCCCGGTGTATATCTATTCAGATAATAATGGCGTGGGGAATAATAATGCCAGCATTGGCAGTAATACTATAGATACTGCATTTAGTCCATTTGTTATTACCTATAAAGTGCCGGCAGCAGGAGGGCAGTTGCAGTGTAATCTTAACAGTATTGCTCAAACAGTTAACCAGGGTTCCGGATCTGTTACAACCGAAACCGGAACAACCGGTTTTACGGTTGGTGACCGGGAAGACCAGGCCGATCTTGACTGGAGCGGCTGGATTTATGAAGTGATTGTTTACGCAAGAACACTTACCAATGCTGAAATAGCAAATGTTGAAAGCTATTTGAAAAATAAATACAATACCGGTTCATCTGCACCATTTTCCGCTTTGCCTGCTGCGCAAACCAACAGTAACAGCCTGCTGGATGATGGATTGTGGAAGCATAGCTATAACAGCAGCGATAATTCAAAACTGATTGCATCCATAAAAGATTATTGTTTGGATCTGGGTACCAGAAATGATGTGGTATATGTAGATGCAACTGCGGGTACATACGGAGGCAACCGGTATATGCGTAGGCATTATGTGGTAAAACCTTCATTAAACCCGGCGGGTACAAAAAGAGTAAGGCTGTATTATACCAATGCCGATTTTGCCGATTTACAGTCGTATGTTCCCTTACTTACTTCTGCATCGCAACTGGTGATCACAAAATATTCAGGCACTAATGAAGATGGGGTGTATGACCCTTCTGGCGGAACTACTACGTTCATTCCTTCTTCACAAATTACTACCGGCACATTATACGGGGTTAATTATTTAGAGTTTGACGTAACCGGCTTTAGTGAATTTTGGATACACACAGGTTTTAGTGTACTACCATTACAATTTATCAATTTTACTGCTGCCAAAAAAGATAATACAATAGAACTTAACTGGAAGACGGCAAATGAAATAAACGTAAATCATTTTGAAGTGGAAAGGAGTACTGATGGCCTTACATTTAGCGTAATAAAAAGTTTGTCGGCTAAAAACCAGCAGCAAAATAGTTATACAATTACAGATGTGCCAGGGAATCAGTTATGGAGTGAGCCACAATTTTATTATCGCATCAAACAGGTTGATAATAACAGATTGTATAAGTATAGCAATATTGTAAGAGTAAACTGGATTAGTAAAATGGATGTATCTATTGCACCAAATCCCGTTAAAGACAAAGTGATGATAACTACTTCTGCCAGAGTAAAGGAAATACAATTGCTTAACATGAACGGGCAACTAATAAAAACCTGGAGACCATCTGCCAGTCAGCAATACAGTGTGGCTAATATTGCCGCAGGCTTGTATTATTTGCGGTTGATAAATGATACAATCATTCAAACTGAAAAAATTTTAATTCAATAATTTGGAATCAATAAATATTTCTTTTCCCCGTGGCTGAGAAACATTTATTTTTAATTCGTAAAAATATATTTTCAACTAATGTGAATATTAAAACACATATTTCGGCTTGGGCTTTAAACATATAATCGCACAACAAGAATGTAAGTTGTAAGTTAACGAAGCAACCAATAAAACAAATGACCCCGATGGGGTCATTTGTTTTTGGAAACAGCAATAATTTATAAACCAACAATGCTGATGTATTAACTCATTGAGTGGAATTTAACAGGCATTAGTCTCGAAATTAAATTCACAAACTATACTTTGATTATTCGTAGTAGGTTTTTGAGTATTTACCAATTTTTGGTAACTTTGAAAAAAGCTTTAGAAAAATGAAAAATACATCCATATCACTTGGAAATTATTTTGATCAGTTTGTAAGTAGTCAGGTATCTGCCGGGCGATATAAAAATGTAAGCGAAGTTGTTCGTGCAGGACTTCGGCTTTTAGAAGACGAAGAAAGTAAAACTTTAGCCTTGCGTTCGGCAATTCAAAAAGGTTTAGATAGCCCTCTTGTTGAAAATTTTGATTTCAAAGAAAATTTAAAAAGACTTAAAGGAGAAAAAAGAAAAAATGGCTAAAGTTATTTTAAGACAAGAAGCCATTGATGACTTAAATAATATTTGGTTTTACACTTTTGACGAATGGTCGGAAAAGCAGGCAGACAAATATTATGCAGCATTAGAATTTGCTTGTAGGCAAATTGGAAAGAACCCGGAACTTGGAAAAGAATACACTGAAGTAAGTAAACATTTACTAGGATTGAGAATAGGAAAGCACATTATTTTTTATCAAATTATATCTAAAGATAGAATTGAAATTGTAAGGATTTTGCACGAACAAATGGATTTAAAAAACAAATTGAATGAATAAAAACTGCCAGCTTCAAGCAATTGAAACTTCAATATTTTAAAAACCTGCAATGCTGGTTTTTACATTTGCACTCGTGGCAATTTAACAGTATCCATCCTCTACATTAAATTCACAAATGTTTTATTGCTGAAGAGATATTAGTATGATAAAATAATGATTAACCGCCTGGCTTAATGCTGATGTTAGTACGATGGCTGATGAGCGGCGGGATGGAAGCGGTAGCCCCGAGGCACGAGGGCTACAAGCGTACAGCCCGATTGGGAGCTGAAGGCAGAAAATGCTGCTGACCGCCATCATTTTTTACCGGATTTTCTCATTTTATTTTCCTTATAACAAGGACTATATTTGCAGCAAAATACAATATTTGCAATGGCTGATTTATCTAATTTTAATCCTAATTCTGTAGGCAATCCTAATAACAATATTTTTGGCCTTCCTACCTCTGAAGAGGATGCCAGGCTGGTAATAGTACCCGTGCCCTGGGAAGTAACAGTTAGCTACAATGCTGGTACAGCAAGGGCTCCAGACCATTTACTGAATGCAAGCTTGCAGGTAGATTTGTTTGATCCGGAACATAAAGATGCCTGGAAGCAGGGCATTTATATGCGGATGCCAGACAAAAAAATTCTTACCAAAAGCGATTATTTACGCAAAGAAGCTGAGTTGTATATTAAATATATTTCGCAGGGCGAGGCTGTAGAGAATAATAAATTTATGTGTAAGAGCCTAAAGGAAATTAATGCCGGTAGTTTGTTTTTGAACGAGTGGGTGTATGACCAAACAAGCCAATTGCTTCGGCAAAATAAACTGGTGGGTTTGTTAGGTGGCGACCATAGCACTCCATTTGGTTTTTATAAAGCAATAGCAGAAAAGTATAACGAGTTTGGCATTTTGCAAATAGATGCTCATTGCGACCTTAGAGAGGCTTATGAAGGATTTATATTTTCTCATGCATCTATCATGTACAATGCGCTTGAGCAAATACCTCAAATAAAAAAACTTGTGCAGGTAGGCATGAGAGATTTTTGCGATGAAGAGGCGGAATACATACAAAATAGTAATGGAAGGGTAGCTGCTTTTTTTGATAAAGATATTAAAGAGCAAATATATGAAGCTGGTAGCTGGGGCAGGGTAGTAGATGAAATAGTGAACCAGTTGCCACAAAATGTATATATAAGTTTTGATATAGATGGGCTGGATCCTAAGCTGTGCCCTCATACCGGCACTCCGGTGCAGGGTGGTTTTGAAACGGATCAGGTATTTTATCTTTTTAAAAAATTGCTAAAGAGTGGCCGCAAAATTATTGGATTTGACCTGAACGAAGTGGGAGTGAGCCAGGATGAGTGGGATGAGAATGTGGGGGCAAGGGTTTTGTACAAACTTTGTAATTTACTTATTGCCAGTAACCCTCAGTAAAATGAGCCTTTATAGTTTTGAAATACCCAATGAAAAAACCAGGCTCTACAGCCTGATATCTCAACTAATGCTTTTAATAAATTTATTGGCATTTTTATTTGTAATTTTTAAAACAGATGTACCCTTTATAAAATGGATTGCCTGCATTGGTAGTATTGCCAATATTGCCGCTGTTATTATTTATAAAATGAAGGGGAAACCGGCCATAGTAGCACTGGTGGTGGCTTTTATAATTTCTGGCATTTGTTGGGCTTTATATAAAATTTATTTGCCAGCATTTTTATTATGCTTTTTTGCTGTGTTTGCCGTATTTACTCATCAAAAATTTATTATCCGCTTTACAGATGAGGGAATATTTTATCCGTCTTTTCCTTCAAAAATATTTTTGTGGAATAGTGTGGAGCAGGCCATGCTTAAAGATGGCATACTAACAATTGACTTAAAAGATAACAGGCTATTGCAATTTAGTATTGATAAAAAAATGTGTTTAGAAGTTGATGAAAATGTGTTTAATGCATTTTGCAAAAAACAGATTAAATAAAATCAACTTTCTTTTTTCACAAACACAATTTTTTTTCTGTCTGTCTTAAACATTTCGTCGTAAAACTTTGCCAGGTTATCGTATTCGGATGCAGGATAATTTGCTATATGCCTTTCGTACATTCTTACCACTTGGATTTTATTATCTACTACATTAAATGAAATAGAGTAAGAGCCAAATTGATTTTGAATGGACTTGCTTTCGGGCAATGCTTCTAATTGATAGCCTTTGGGCAAAGTAATCAAAATAGTATCAATGTCTTTAAAAGCTTCGGGGTATTCAATTGTAAATTTTCGGGGCTTATCAGTATTTAACTTTGTATCAGATTGGTTAAATATATTTGGGCAAATAAACAATCGCTTGCCGGTAATAGTTGCATAATTTGGCGCCGAAATTTTTAAATATTCATTAGTGATAGGAATAGTTGCTCTTGTTCCTTTATAAGCAAAGGAATCTACATTATAGGTAGGCATGTTTAATGAACTGTTGAGGTATTTAGTTCTCTCTTCATTGGTGACTTCATACATCAGAGTGTGAAGTATTTCCTGCTTAATGCCTGTGGCTTTTGTATTTACATTAGCAGTAATGTTTCCTTCATCATCTACTACAGCTTTTACATTTCTAACTTCTACATTGTCTGATGCACTGTATGTAGGAGTTTTTACTACTACGCCTCCATCTTTTGTAATCATTAAGGCTTTTCTATTTCCTGTAAATGAGCCCATATAACCCGGGCTAGTATTTTTACTGGTACACTCTAACCATACAGTATCATTAGCCATTGGTACGCAAATAATGGCATGGTTAAAATAAGGAGCTGGTGCGTCTTCCCAAAGCCCGGTTTCATTTGCTCCGGCTTTGATTAAAACATAATTTGCGTCTATACCTGCTTCTTTTAAAAGGCTTAGCATGTAATTTGAAAGTGCCTTGCAATCACCATAACCTTTGGTAGCAACATAATTTGCATCAAAAGGCTGCCAACTACCCATGCCAAGCTGCACACTTATATACCTGGTATTTTTTTGAAGATAATTGTAAAGTATATTTATTTTCTGATGTTTATCCTGAATATTATCTGTAAGCCGGTGCACATCTTCTTTAACATTTTCAGGTAAGGTATTGCGTCCTTCATTTAGCCGGGCAATAAAATTTCCTAATTGATTCCAGCTTTCCATATTGCCGGTATACCCTTCTACTTCAAAGTTGGATGGCATAATATATACGGAAGGTGAAAACTCTTCACTTGGTGGCTGATAAGGTTCATCTTCATAAGCTACTAAATTATTTACATGCCAACTGTAAATAATATTAGGCCCAAAAGAAGTATCTGGCTTTCCTATATTACCTAATTGTTTGGTGCTTATCTTATAATTTGAAGGGGACTCTACTTCCAAAGTACTTTTTTGTACCGCATATTTTTCAGATTTCACAGGGCTCCAATTTGGCAAAAAGAAAATTCCTTTAAATTCCTGCTCGTACTCAAACTCTACAGTATATGGGTAATTTCTGTAAAAAAAATCATAGGCTTTCATTCTGTCATCAGTGGCCATACTGATGGGGTCATTCATTGCAAAATCATAAATATTTTTTTTACGTGCAGATTTTATTTCTTTACCATCTGCATTATATAAATGTGCAGAAATATCTGATACCGTTATAAATTTGTCGTAAGCCACGTCAAATTTAGCGCTCTTTTCTCCTGATTCATTTAAAATTGTAATAGCATACTTGTGTTTTACAATGGCTTTGCCGGGCGATTTTATATTGATGTACATGTCTTCCATTCTTTTTACAACATTGGCATTTTGCAATAAAGAATCCGGAATATTTTTTACAGCATAATCCTGTGCCTTTGCATTAAAATAAGGTAAAAAAAACAGGATGAATAGGGTCTTTTTCATAATTGTTTTAGCGGGTAAGGTTATTTTTTCTTTTTGAATACAATTTGTTCACTTTCTGTTTTTACTATCAGCCCATAAAAATTTCTGAGTGCATCATAATCTTCAGTAGAAAAATTTGCTTTTTCTAATTTTATATGGCAACTGAGGCTAATTTCATTTTCATCTTTCGAAATATTATACTCAAAAATTCCATCATTGTTATTTAAAAATGCTTTTGTTGGTTTGGGTAATTCATCTACTGTAAATCCCTTGGGTATTTCTATACTCAAAAAATATTTTTGATCAATCTTAAAAGGCATTTCCACCGGATAATTTCTTGCTTCAGATTCAAAAGGATTTTTTGTTAGTGTTTCGGTTGTCATTGGGTTAAAGTAAATAATATCAGCCCCATTGTTGTTGACTGTAGATAAATTGCAGTGGATGGTAAAGGGGTCATCTAATGAATCAAGTTTTTCGTATTCAAAACCGGAATACAATAAATCAGTATTTTCTAAACTTTTCTCATAAACTTTTTTTCCCTTTGTATTAATAATTTTTCTCGCTTTTGTAGATTCAAAATAGCTTAAATGTGTATCAAAATTACCATCCCATGTACCCGGATTATTTTCATTAGCAAATAATAAAATATGGGTATCCTTTGTTTCATTTAGCATATCTGCAGATAAAGTAGTTATTTCAGGGTGTTTGCCTAACATCATCCCATCACCATTAAAAAGTTCTGTTGGCAAACGGTTGAATCCAATTTCAGGTTGAGTGGCATCAAGAAAATATACCTTATTGCTAATTCTGACTTTGCTGATAACGTAATTGTAATTAGCAATAAGCGGATATACCGCATGTGCCCAACCATTATCTCTGGTACTAAGTATGAGAGGGTTTGCATTTATATTTTCATGCATTAACATGGCAGTGAGTAGCATGTTTACATCTGCAACAGTTCCTTTCTTTGTTTTAAAAACTTCTTTTAAAGGTTGTGAAAGCCAAATTGTTTTGACTTCTTGAATACATTTTATATTATTTTTTACGTAATTAAAAATGGCTTTAGCTTTTTGTAGTGTATCTGTAATATCTTTAGTAACACTATTTACAGCATCATTAAGCCATGGGTTTGCATTATTCAATACCCCTCCAAAATCATCATCCTTCATCAAGTGTCCATTTAATACACCCCAGTTGCCGCTTAGGTCTATGTATTGCCCATTACCTGCCATGCCGCCGGAAAATTGAAATGAAATTTGTTCCAAATGGTTTTCTAATGAGCTCGTAAATTTTTCTTCCGTTAATGGTTGCACATTTTTAATAATCCATTTATTTCCTAAAATATATGTGTCATCATAATCTCTATAATACCGGTAAGCAGAATCTGTATTGAATTCAAGATTGCCTTGTGTTAAAAATCTAATTTGAAATCTCTGAGGGGCATTAATAGAATATTCGCTCCATAATTTTGGATACCTGCTTTGAAAATACCATGGCTTTATTTGAGTAATATAATCCGACCTTAATGTATATGAATAATCAATTACAGATCCGTCTTTTACATTGGGCATGGTAAATCTTTCAACTCTATGCAGCTTGTCAATATTTGTGGTAAAAATATCTTCCTCCTTTAAATCTGTTTCTACAATGTTACCATTTTCAATGTTGTAAGTAGTAGCTTTTAATTTTACAACTTTTTCTTCATTGCCGCTTAAGCTCCGGCTTAAAAATAATTGTACATTGGCAAGATTTAGTCCATTTTTTGATAATATTAGAATACGCCTGTGTACCCTGTAAAAAAATGCATAAGAACTAAATTTAGTACCCTCAATGGTGCCGCTGCCAACTTCGGAAATTACAATAGCTCCTTGAGTAGTATCAATATTTTCTCTCGAAAAATTAAAGTCAGACATTGATACGGGTAAAAATTTTATATCCTGAGAGTGTGATTGTAAAAATAAAAATAGGGTAATTACAAAAACAATAGGGCGTTTTAAAAACATTTAGTTGTGGTTTAAGGTTGTCAAAAATAATATTTTTTGCAGGTAATCATTTATTTTTTTATTTCCTCCTCAGATATAAAAACTAATTTTGCTGCTTATGCAAAAATTATCTCAATCTCCTTATTTATTATATTCTGATGGTGAAGGAGGTATTTATGAAGATGAAACATTATATGTAACCGGCCGTAGTGGCTGGGATGCATTGCCTGTGCCGGTAGATGAATGGATTTTGTTGCCGGAAGGCGGACAATTATATGAGTTGCCTGGAAGACGGGGTATTGGGATAGATGTAAAAACCGGCGAAATGCGTATTTGCGAAAAAGGCTGGGCGGTAGCGGCTTTTATTCCGCCTGCACATACAGGCTTGTATATTGCTGCTTATGAAACATTGCCTGAAGCGCCCACACTTCCATTGTTTTGCTACACTGCTGCCGGCTGGCAGAATGATAAAATTTATGTACCTGCTGTAAGAATAGAGCGTGATATAAGACAGGAGAGTGCGGGATACCATGATAATGAAATAGAAGGTGGGGCAGCAAATTTATTATCTGCCTATCCGGAAAACAGGCTGGTAAAGCACCTGATGCAAAATTGTTGCATGACCTATACCTGCCCTGCAGCCAGAAATTTAGCGTTGGGCAGATGGGAGTGCCCCATACCGGTATCTCCGGCTTGCAATGCAAATTGTATTGGCTGTATTAGTTTTCAGCCGCAAGATGAAACGATTGTAAGCACACAAGACAGGCTTACCTTTAAGCCAACTGCAGAAGAGATAGTAGAGTTTACCGTACCTCATTTGCAAACGGCGCCTTACCCATTGGTAAGTTTTGGACAGGGCTGCGAAGGCGAGCCTCTTTTAATGTGGGAAACCATTAGAGATTCAATTATTGAAATAAGAAAACATACTGATAAAGGAAGTATCAATATAAATACAAACGGTAGCAAGCCCGATGCTATTAAAGTATTGTGTGAAGCCGGTTTAAACAGCATTAGAGTAAGTACCAACTCTGCCAGGCAAAAAATTTATACCCCTTATTACAGGCCCAACAATTATGAATTTAATGATATAATTGAAAGCCTTAAAATAGCCCGTAGCTATGGCGCCTGGACAAGCATTAACTACTTTGTATTTCCGGGCATGACGGATAGTATTGAAGAATATGAAGCCCTCAGAAAATTGATAAGGGATACTGACCTTTGTATGATACAATGGCGAAATTTTAATATTGACCCCGACTGGTACTTAGGTAAAATCGGAATGACAGATACCGGCGAATGTATGGGTGTTAAACAATTACTGGAGCTTATTCAGGAAGAATTTCCAAAATTGAAATTCGGTTATTTTAATCCCTCCATGGAAAGGATTAAAGGTAATTTTGAAAATGATTTTGCACATTAAAAATGCCTGTCAATACTATTACCTGTATTCGCCAAATACTTTTCGTAGTGTATCGGCTATTTCGCCAAGGGTACAATAATTTTCTGCTGCCCTTACCACTATTGGCATAATATTTTTGGTGCCCTCTGCAGCTTCGGTTAGTTCTTTCAATAGTGCTGCTACTTTTGCATTATCTCTTTTTTGCATTAAGGATTCTATTTTGGCTGTTTGCAATTTTTGAATGCTATCATCAATTTTAAAGCCCGGTGGTTTATTTAATTCTTCGGTTTGAAATTTATTAACTCCTACACTTATTTTTTCTCCTGATTCTATTTGCTGCTGGTAACGGTAAGCGCTTGAAGCTATTTCATTTTGCATAAATCCTTCTTCTATGGCAGCAACACTACCTCCAAGGGCATCAATTTTTTCTACCAATTGCCAGGCGGCTTTTTCTACTTCATTGGTAAGGGTTTCTACAAAATAACTGCCGGCCAATGGGTCGGCGGTATCGGGTACACCGCTTTCGTATGCTACAATTTGTTGGGTACGCAACGCTACTTTTGCCGCTTCTTCTGTTGGCAGGCTTAGCGCTTCATCATAACCGTTAGTATGCAACGATTGTGTGCCGCCCATTACGGCTGCTAAAGTTTGTATGGTTACCCGGCTTATATTATTTAAAGGTTGCTGGGCTGTAAGCGTGCTTCCGCCTGTTTGTGTATGAAACCTGAGCATCATGGCTTTTTCATCAGTAGCGCCTAACTCTTTCATCATCTTTGCCCACATACGGCGTGCGGCTCTAAATTTTGCTACTTCTTCAAACAGGTTATTGTGTGCATTAAAAAAAAAGGATAATCTTTTCCCAAAAACATTTATATCCAATCCTTTTTCCAGCGCTGCTTTTACATAAGCTTTTCCATTGCTAAGTGTAAAAGCTATTTCCTGCACCGCAGTGCTTCCGGCTTCTCTTATATGATAGCCTGATATAGAAATGGTGTTCCATTTTGGCAAATCGGTACTGCACCATTCAAAAATATCTGTAATAATACGCATGCTTTGCCTGGGAGGATAGATGTAGGTTCCTCTTGCCGCATATTCTTTTAAAATATCATTTTGTATGGTGCCTGTAATGAGTTTTAAATCGGCTCCCTGTTTTTTTGCAAGCGCTGTATAAAATGCAAGCAATATAAAACCTGTAGCATTTATCGTCATAGAGGTAGATACATTTTCTAACCGAATCCCTTCAAATAATTTTTCCATATCTTCCAGGCTATCTATTGCTACGCCTACTTTTCCTACCTCGCCATCTGCTAGAGGATGATTGCTATTATAACCAATTTGCGTAGGCAAATCAAATGCTACACTAAGGCCGCTTACTCCCTGGCTTAGCAAATAGTGATACCGTTTATTGCTTTCTTCTGCTGTAGAAAAACCTGCATATTGCCGCATAGTCCATAGTTTGCCACGGTACATGGTACTTTGTACGCCTCTTGTAAACGGAAATTCGCCCGGCAGCGATGGGTCGCTTTCAACAGAATTTTGTGAGGTATATACTTCCTTTATTTCTATTCCGGAATCTGTTGCAATCTTTTTTGTTGGCATAAGATATTTTTTTACAATACCGAAACTATGATAATTATTATTTTATCAGGTGGCAATGAAATAATCAATATACCATTGCCTCTTATTGATGCGAATAAACTTTTTTTTAATCAAGCGCCTTCTTTGCTTCAAATCGCAATGCATCTAAAACAATTACATTCAATGGCGGGTTTTCTGTAAGGCTGTATTCAATAATTTTTTTAGAGAAATCATTTGCTGTAGCATCAGCAGGTAGCAAGGCAGCCAATTGATTGATGATATAAATATTTTGATCTTTTAGCCTTGATACAGCGCCCCATACTTCAGGGCTTACATATACCTGCTGTGTTACATTGTACTCATATTCGGAGCGAAGCGTATCTATTAAAGCCAAATGATACCCTGCTGTTGTAATGCCATTACTTTGAGTACGGGTTACCAAACTTTGCAAACCTGCCCGCTCTGCATACAAGGTTAATCTTTCTAAAGCCTGTAATTTAAGTTTCATGCCTTCATTATTGATACCGGCACGCTCTTCTAATTTGGTTTTCATTTTCTGAAATTCATAAATTAACAATCCCAAAAGAAATGCAAATACCAGCATTACCAACACTTCTACATACTGAAAATTAAACTCTAACAAATACATAAAAATTACTTTAGCTGCAAAAATAGATAAGATGCATCAACATTTTCCTGTTTTCGAAAATTTGTATGAAACACAAAATTTAATAAAATGTAACTTTGTAAAAATATGATTATGGAAACAGTTAGTATAGCGCCCATTAAATTTACAGCAAACGCCATTGCAGAAATAATCCGATTAAGGCAACAGCCCGGGTTTGATGCCAGCAAAATACTCCGTGTAGGTGTAAAAGGTGGCGGATGTAGCGGCATGACTTATGTACTCGACTTTGATATTCAGAAACCCAATGATGAATTATATGAAGAGAATAATTTTTCATTTTTAATTGATAAATCTCATGCCATTTACCTTGCAGGCATGGAAGTAAATTGGGAAGGAGGCTTAAACTCGAGGGGTTTTACATTTAATAATCCTAATGCAAGCAGTACATGCGGATGTGGTACCAGCTTTGCTGTATAACAATTAAGTTTTTAATATTAGCCGGTATTTATTACCGGTTTTTTTATGCCTGTATGCCAACTCATTGTTATTAGTACAATAAAAAAACCACCAAGGCTGGTGGTTTTTTATGTATGCTAAGTCTTTAAAAATAATTATAGCGCCGGTGCTTTGGCTCTTTTTGTTTTGGCTGCAGCAGCTCCCAATGGTTTATCTTTTGCAAAGTCAACCAATATTGGCGCTCCTACAAATATAGAAGAGTAAGTACCCGTAACCACACCAATCAACATTGCAAAGGCAAAACCACGAGTAACTTCACCGCCAAAAATGAATAAGATCAACAAGGTTAAAAACACGGTCAACGATGTCATAATGGTACGGCTTAGCGTATCATTAATGGCTCGGTTAATGATGGTTGTTTTACTTGCACCTTTCATATCACGGCTATATTCACGTATTCTGTCAAATACAATTACCGTATCATTCATTGAGAAACCAATTACCGTAAGCACAGCCGCAATAAAGTGCTGATCTATCTCTAACGGGAATGGTACAATGTTTTTGAAGAAAGAAAACACCGCCAGTGTTACCAATACATCATGCAATAAAGTAAGAATAGTACCGGCAGAGTATCTCCAGTCTCTAAACCTTAAAAAGATATAAAGGCAGATTATCAACATTGCAAAGATGGCTGCTTTTACCGCACCTCTCTTTAAATCGTCAGATATACTTGGCTGCACCGTGGTATGGCTTTGAATGCTTGATTTTGCAAATTGTGCATACGTAAGGTTTGCAGGCAATACTTTTTTAAGACCAAGGTAAAGCCTTGTTTGTACAGCGCTATCTGCATTGTCAACTCCTTTTAAGTAGGCTGTAGTAATATTCAGATGGCGAGGGTCTCCTACGGTTTTAATAGTAGGGTTATCTCCGTCTAAAGTAGCTTTTAGGTCGTCTCTGATATCATCATTTTTTACAGGTTTGTCAAATTGTACTGTATAGCTACGGCCTCCTTTAAATTCTACCCCTTCATGAAAACCATTAAAGAAAGAAGCCACGCCAATAATCAATACAAATACAGAAATGATATAAGCTACTTTTCTAAACTCAATAAATTTATAGCTTGCATGTTTAAATATGCGGCGAGAAATGCCTGTAAAGTAATTGAAGTGACGATTTTTCTTTGTATAAAAATCAGTTATCAACCTTGATACCATGATACCGCAAAATAATGATAAAAGAATACCTATAATTTGCGTAGTGGCAAAGCCAAGTACCGGGCCTAAGCCAAAATAAAATAAGATACAAGCTGTAAGCAAAGAGGTAATATGCGCATCCAATACGGGCGCAAGCGACCTTAAATAACCATCATGTACCGAAAGTGGATAAGATTTTCCTCTCGTCAGTTCCTCTTTTATTCTTTCAAAAATAATTACATTGGTATCTACCGCCAGGCCAATAGTAAGTACAAGACCGGCAATACCCGCTGCAGTTAATGTAAACTTCAATGCTATCAATACACCTACGGTAAACAATAGGTTTAGTATTAAAGCAATGTTTGCAACCCAGCCGCCGGTATTATAATATACCAGCATTAAAATAAAGATTATCAAAAAAGAAAGTCCAAAAGCCATTGCGCCGCCTCTTACTGCTTCTTTACCCAGGGTAGGGCCTACCACCGTTTCTGCAACTATTTTTGCAGGAGCATCAAGCTTTCCTGATTTTAAAATATTGGCAAGATCCTGTGCTTCTTCTATGGTGAAATTTCCTGTTATTTCAGAGTTTCCGCCTTCTATGGCGCCATTTACATTTGGTGCTGTATATACAATATCATCTAAGGCAATTGCAATAGGGCGCCCTACATTTTTTGCAGTAAGCCTTGCCCAGGTTTTGCTACCTACGCTTGTCATATTCATTTTAATGGCAGCCCTGCCATTCTCATCATAATCCTGCTTTGCTTCATCTACACCATCACCCTCTAATGGAGCTTTATCTGTACCGGGCTGCATTTTGATGGCATATAATGGAAAATAACGTTGGTTGCCTTTTGCTGTTTTTTCTTCGGCGCCATACAAAAATTTAAGATTTGCCGGCATGGCATTTTTTACCACATCGTTATTTAAATAGCTATTGAGTGTAGCAGTATCCTGGTAAGCTACGCTACCAATGGCAGATGCATAATGCACGCCGCTTTTATCCTGCTGTGGCTCTATGGGATTTATGATGCGGAAAAACGGATTTAAATTTTGCTTGGCTTTTACTGTGTCTTTAGATGCAGTAGTATCTGTTGCACTCACACCATTAAGATAATTATGAAGATTATTATCAGCAGTTTTTAAATCTTCGGCAATTTCTCCAATATTATAAACCTCCCAAAACTGAAGGTTTGCAGACGATTGCAAATATTTACGTACCCTTTCTGCATCTGTAATACCTGCAAGCTCTACTGTGATAATACCTTTGGTAGCATCAAGATTAATATTGGGCTGTGCAACCCCAAATTTATCAATACGTTTTAAAAGTATTTTATACGTTTGATTAATGGCACCATCTGCAATGGTCCTGATTTTGTTTATAACAGTAGCATCATTGTCTTCTACTTTTACATCTTTACCAGGCCCGGCAAATAATGAAGATAATTTATTAGCCCCGTTTTGCTGAATGTAAGAATTAGAAAAAAGGGTAATCAGGTTATCTTCACTGTTTAGTTTTTGTGCTTCGGCAGTATTTAAGGCAGCCAGCAGTGCAGGGTCTTTGGGATTATTGCTTAATGATTTTAATAATCCTTCCAAACTAACGTCCATGGTTACACTAATACCACCTTGTAAGTCAAGACCAAGGTTTAATTCATTTTCTTTACATTTTTGATAGGTAGTTCCTATTACAGGATATATGCTCTTATCTTTTGTACTATCAAGTATGTGTTGCACTTTTGCTTTTACTAAAGCCGCTTTTTCGTCGGCTGGCAAATTGGCGCTGGTGTTTTTTACAATTCTTTCTGCCTGTGCCTGTACTTTTCCTTCATAGCTTTTTACCACCCATGTATAAGATAGCTCCCATACAGATATTAGCAGTAGTACAATGGTAAAAAACCAAACTAAACCTTTAAGTCTCATGTTAATTTTTGAGTTTTATTTAATTTTATAAGGGTGCAAAGATAGGGGAAAAAGCCTTTGAAGATATGGGTTGATTATTTTTGAAAAATTGAGCATTTTACATTCAAAATATTGCTTATGCCGCAAATAATTTTAAACAGGATTGTAAAAATTTGTTTTGCAATTTCGCTGGTTGCCTGCACATCCTTTTTGCCCACAGGTGCAACACAATTTTTTTTGCACAAAAATGCTGCAGAAACAATTAATGCCCCAAAGCCCAAAAAAGGGGATGTGTTTTTTGAAAATTTATTTAAAAACAATCCCGGTTTGTTTGACAGTATCCTAATAAATAAACACAAATGGAATGTGCAAATTATTTATACTCAAATAAATAGAGGGAAAAATGGGTATGCAAAATTGAAAAATTTTTATTTTAATAAAGATAGTGGTACATATTTTTACCCCGCTTCTACTGTAAAATTGCCCATTGTATTGCTTGCCCTGCAAAAACTAAATGAACTAAGAGTAAAAGGGCTAAATATCAACAGTAGTATGATAACCGATGCTGCTTACAATGGCCAGGTACAAACTTTTAACGACCCCAACACATTTGACGGGAGGCCGGCTATTGCTCAATATATTAAAAGAATTTTACTTGTGAGCGATAATGAGGCATTTAACCGCTTATACGAATTTTTGGGGCAGCAATATATAAACGACGAATTGCATAAAAAGGGATTTACCGATGCACAAATTTTACACAGGCTTGATGTGTTTTTATCTGAAGATGAAAACAGGCATACCAATCCCATCAGCTTTTTGGATAGCGCTACAAGTAAGTTACTTTTTCAGCAACCAATGAAATACAATACTGAAAAATATGAAAAGCGCAGTGACTCACTTGGCCAATCATTTTTCAGCCAGGGTAAATTATTTTCATACCCGATGGATTTTTCAAAAAAAAACAGGATTAGCCTGCAGGACTTACACACTATTTTAACCGGTTTAATTTTTCCGGAAGCTGTAAAAGCATCGCAACGGTTTAATATTACCGAAGCAGACAGGAAATTTGTTTTAAAGTATATGTCTTCCTTTCCGTCTGAGTCTGTTTACCCATATTATGATAGCAGTTATACAGATAATTATGCCAAATTTATTTTATGGCATGGCAATCAAGATAGTGCTTCAAAATCTATCAGGGTATTTGATAAATCAGGAGATGCCTATGGGCAAATGATAGATGTGGCTTATGTTGCAGACTTTCAAAAGAATATTGAGTTTATGGTTTCTGCCGAAATATATTGTAATGAAGATGGTATAATAAATGATGATAAATATGATTATAAAACCATTGGCATACCCTTTATGCAAAACCTGGGTGAGGCATTGTATCGGTATGAATTAAAAAGAAAAAAAGAAATTATACCCGACTTAAGTTCTTTAAAATTTAAGTACGATAGGTAGTTGCATTACCAAACAATCTGTATCAAAAAATAAGTAATGTAATGTTTCCAATATACAAACCTCAGCTTTTGAAAAAACAGAAAACACTAAGAGATACATTTGTAAAGCACTATACCTAATTCTGTAATTTTATTTTACCCATAAAATGTAGTTAGGATAAAATGTATTCTATGATTTTTTGAATTTTTTCTAAGATATAATACAAGTTGTTAAAAAATTTCGACCCAATAATTCCTCAACAATATTTACTTTTGCACCTCAACTGAAAAAAATACAATGCAATTATCGTCTTTACTAGCCCGGTTTAATGAGCCGGAAACTTTAAAAATGGCTAAACTTGGCCGTGAGTTAAGAGCCAAAGGAATTGATATTACTGATATGAGCCTGGGAGAGCCTGACTTTGATACTCCTGATCATATAAAAGAAGCGGCCAAAAAAGCGATTGATGAAAATTACAGTCATTATACCCCGGTAGCCGGTTACCTTGACTTAAGGCAGGCGGTATGTACCAAATTGCAAAGAGATAACGGCCTTGCATACACGCCGGAGCAAATTATTGTAAGCACCGGTGCCAAGCAAAGCATTGCCAATATTGTACTCGCCTTAGTAGATGCCGGCGACGAAGTAATTATTCCTACGCCGTATTGGGTTACCTACAGCGAAATTGTAAGGCTGATAGGTGGCACTGTAAAACTGGTACAAACCTCTGTAGATGCAGGTTATAAAATTACTCCATCACAGTTAGAGGCTGCCATAACAGATAAAACAAAGCTCTTTATGTTTTCTTCACCCTGCAACCCAAGTGGGGCATTGTACAGCAAAGAAGAGCTTACAGCACTTGCCGAAGTTTTTAAAAAGCATCCACAGGTATTCATAATGAGTGATGAAATATATGAGCATATTAATTTTGTAGGAAAGCATGAAAGCATTGCTCAGTTTGATTTTTTAAAAGAAAGAGTCATTGTTATTAATGGCCTTAGTAAAGGATTTGCCATGACAGGGTGGAGGTTAGGCTACACGGCATCTTCCGTTGCTATTGCCCGTGCATGCGAAAAAATTCAAGGCCAGTTTACCAGCGCACCAAACTCTATTACACAGCGGGCAGCCATTACAGCCCTTACAGGCGATTTAAAGCCAACGATTGATATGGTTGCAGCCTTTAAGCAACGCAGGCAAATTGTAATGAAGTTGATTAAAGAAATACCGGGTGTAATTTGTAATGAACCTCCGGGAGCATTTTATATTTTTCCGGATGTGCATGTATATTTTGGCAAAAAAACGGCTGCCGGTAACAGTATTAATGATGCGGATGATTTATGTATGTACTTATTGAATGATGCACATATTTCTTCTGTAAGTGGCAAAGCATTTGGTGAACCTAATTGTATCAGGCTATCATTTGCCAATAGTGTAGAAAATATTGAAAAAGGAATGGGAAAAATAAAAGCTGCTTTGGCTGCTTTGAAATAGAAGAGTATTGAATTTGCAAAAGGGGAGGTAATTTTTTACTAACCCTTTTGCAGTTTACTAGTAAAAATTGAATGAAGCTTAATTACCTGGGGTATTAATAAATTTTCTTCGTCATTTAATATCCTGTATTCACACCTGTCCATTTTATCTTTTTCAGGCATTTGCTTACTCATACGAGCCATCACTGCTTCTTTTGAAATGCCATCTCTGGCAATGGTTCGCTGTATTCTCAAGGCTTCAGGTGCGCTTACACCAATTACAAAATCTAACTGCTTATAAGCATCGCTTTCAAACAAAAGTGCGGCTTCTTTAATAATGTAAGGGCTGGTTTGCTGCTGTATCCATTTTGCTGCATCGGCAATGGTGGCCGGGTGTACAATGCTGTTAAGCAAAGCCAATTTTTCGGGGTTATTAAAAACTATTTCAGACAGGTACTGTCGGTTTAACCCACGGGTGTTATAGGCGTCTTCGCCAAAGTGTTGCTTTATTTTTTGCCGAAGGTTTTCATCTGTATTCATTAATTTTTTTGCGGCATCATCAGCATAATAAACGGGCACAGAAAGTACCTCAAATATTTTGGCAACGGTGGTTTTGCCACTTCCAATACCCCCCGTAAGGCCAATTTTTAAAACCATTGAGTATTTGTTTACAATACAATAATGCTTTTGAAAAAAGATAATCCCTGCATTTTACCTTCAAAATAAAAAGGTATTGAAGGTAAAATGCAGAGCCATTAATTAATTAATTATTTACTTGCCGCATCAGCCGGTTTATTAATATTAGAAGTCCATTCCATGCTGATGGCACTTCTTTCAATTTTCATATAGCTGCCTGGGCTGGTTTCTAATTGCAGGGTGCCATCTTCATTTACTTTATTGATGGTGCCATGAATACCGGCAATAGTTACAATTTTATCGCCCTTTTGCATATTGTTGATAAAAGTCTTTTGAGCTTTAGCCTTTTTGGCTTGTGGCCTTATCATAAAAAAATAAAATACTAATATCATACCACCCATCATAAATAAAGTAGTTGTACTGCTTGCGGCGGGAGATTGCAAAAAAATGTTTAAAAATTCCATTTGTTTTTTTTTGTTTAAATGCTTAAAATTAAAGTGTATTACTTATTGTCTTTTGCTTTTACTACACCGGTAAGTGTAAGTGTAGGAAATGCAGGGTTGGCGTTAGACTCTACATTAATAGTTTTATGAGCATTGCCTGCCCTGTGTTCGCTATTAAATTTTACTTTTATAAAACCTACTTCGCCGGGCAAAATTGGCTGCTCGGGTTTTTCCGGCACAGTGCATCCGCAGCTTGCAGAAGTATGGATGATTACAAGGGGCTTATTTCCCGTATTTTTAAACTTGTAATTGTACTCTACCTGATCGCCTTCGTTAATATTTCCAAAGTCATAGGCGCTATCAATTATCTGCACTGTGGTAGGGTCTTTTGCTGCTACCGGTTGCTCTGCTCCATTTAGGATATTTGACCTTGCATCTTTTTTGCGTACATCGCAGCTTGTAAATATTAAACAAGCGGTTGCTACTATGAAAATTCCTTTTATCATTAGATGTCTTTTAAATTATAGTGTGCTGTTTTTAAAACTTCTTTTTTCAATTTTATGAGAGGCTGTCAATTCTTTATTGATATTATCGAGCATGCCATTAATAAACTGTCCGCTTTGTGCAGTACTGTAGGCTTTGGCCAGATCAATATACTCGTTGATGGTAACCTTTGTAGGGATGGTTTCAAAATATAAAAATTCGCAAACACCCATTTGTAAAATGATAAGGTCAAGCGCTGCAATACGGTCGGCATCCCAGTTTTTTAATTTTGGTTTTATGATTTCTAAAGTATGCTGCTGCTTATCCATCACTGTTGATAATAAGTTTTTTGCAAACTCCCATTTTTCTTTGCTGAGAATATCTAAAAAATTTTGTTGTGGTTTGCTCAGATAGCTTAATACCATGGTGTGCATCATTTCGGCATCATCATCCCAATTTATAAAATGCTCTTCTACATGGCTGATAAAGCTTTCGTTTGGCAGCATCAGGTTTGTAAAGATAAATTCGAGTATTCTTTTTTCTGATTTTTTATCTCTTGCCTGCTCCTCAATATATTCTTTATACTCGGCTGTTAATACAAGCTCCTGATATATTTTTTTTAAGAGGTCGTTATCTATAATATGTGAAAGCTTTGCATCGGCTACACTGCTTATAAAACTTTTGTCTTCTACTATTTTCCAAAGTATTTCATTGCCTGCCAGTTTGGTATTGATGTGCAAATCGGCAGCAGTAGGAAGGTGCTTGCTTGCTTTTTGTAAAGCATCTTTTTCGGCATAGCGGGCTACTTCACTTATAAACAGTACCAGGTATGTAAATAATAAACGGGTTTGCTCAATTTTTTTTGTAAGAATAGTATCAGGCTCGCCGGGCTTTGTTTGGCCCTTACTGCTTTCTATACTGTACAAGGTCTGCATCACTTTCACCCGAATATTTCTTCTGCTAATCATCTATAAGAACTTTATTTTTTAGGCTGCAAAATTAAGGGTTTAAATATTGTGGTTGTTCAAATGGAGCGATAAATAATATAAAGGCAGCCTAAATAAGTAGCAACTGCTTTGCCATGCCGGGATAGGTACTAATGCTGAATGGCTGCCGGATAGGAGTGGCACCCTGAGGCACGAAGGGTAAAACGGATAGCCGGAACCGGGGCTGATATGAAGGATATGCTGACAGCCCATAATATTTTTTTGCCAAAAAATAAGTGTAAATGACTGACTGACAGTTTTAATACTGTCAAGAATTCTTATATGAGGTTTGGTATGAAATTAGCCTACTTTTGCATACCCAAAAAAATATGGGTTTTATTTTTAATTAAAAACAAAACATAGAGATTATGGCAAAAAAGTTAAGCATTACTCCGCTACACGACAGGGTAATTGTGAAAGCTGCTGCGGCAGAAGAAAAAACTGCCGGTGGAATTATCATTCCGGATACTGCAAAAGAAAAACCACAACGTGGTACTGTATTGGCTGCAGGCCCTGGCAAAAAAGATGAACCGGTTACTGTAAAAGCAGGTGATACTGTACTTTATGGAAAATATGCCGGTACTGAAATTAGCATTGAAGGGCAGGACTACCTGATAATGAGAGAGAGCGATATTTTGGCAATTATATAAATGCAGCATTAGTCTTTCATGTATAAAAAATGAGCGGCTCTTAAATAATTTTTTACATTAACAACATTGTTGAATTAGCAAATAATCAAAATTGATTTTATGGCAAAAATGATATACTTCGATATTGAAGCAAGAAATAAAATGAAAAAAGGCGTGGACACATTATCCAACGCTGTAAAAGTAACCCTTGGCCCTAAAGGCCGTAATGTGGTGATAGAAAAGAAATTTGGTGCCCCCTCTGTTACTAAAGATGGTGTAACCGTAGCTAAAGAAATAGAACTGGAAGACCCCATTGAAAATATGGGTGCACAAATGGTAAAAGAAGTGGCCAGCAAAACTGCTGAAAATGCCGGAGACGGTACCACTACTGCAACCGTGCTTGCTCAAAGCATCATTAGCGAAGGGCTTAAAATGGTAGCTGCAGGCGCTAACCCAATGGACCTTAAACGTGGTATTGATAAAGCAGTAAGCCTGGTGGTAGAAAGCTTAAAAGCCCAAACCCAAACAGTAGGTAACGATAGCAAAAAAATACAACAAGTAGCTACCATCTCTGCAAATAATGATGAAACCATTGGTAAACTAATTGCTGAAGCATTTTTGAAAGTGGGTAAAGAAGGCGTTATTACGGTAGAAGAAGCAAAAGGCACCGATACTACTGTAGAAATAGTAGAAGGTATGCAATTTGACCGTGGATATATCTCAGCTTACTTTGTAACCAATACAGAAAAGATGGAGGCAGATTTACAATCGCCTTACTTGCTGATATACGACAAAAAGATTTCTACCATGAAAGATATACTTCCGGTACTTGAAAAAGTAGCACAAAGCGGAAGGCCATTGGTAATAATTGCTGAAGACCTTGATGGTGAAGCGCTTTCTACCTTAGTTGTAAATAAACTACGTGGTACGCTAAAAGTGGCTGCTGTAAAGGCTCCGGGCTTTGGCGACAGGAGAAAAGAAATGCTGGAAGATATTGCTAAACTTACAGGCGGTACTGTAATAAGCGAAGAAATGGGTCATAAATTAGAAAATGCAGAACTTACTGCATTAGGTCAGGCTGCTTCTATCACTATTAATAAAGACAATACTGTAATAGTAGGTGGTAAAGGTAAAAAAGCTGATATCACAGGCCGTATTAATCAAATAAAAGCACAAATAGAAACTACCACTTCTGACTACGATAAAGAAAAATTGCAGGAGCGCCTGGCTAAATTAGCCGGTGGTGTAGCAGTACTTTATGTAGGCGCTACTACTGAAGTAGAAATGAAAGAAAAGAAAGACCGTGTAGATGATGCATTGCATGCAACCCGTGCAGCAGTAGAAGAAGGCATAGTACCTGGTGGTGGTGTTGCTTATATCCGTGCAGTTGCCAGCCTTGAGCCAAAAGTAAAAGGCCAGATTGCAGATGAGCAAACCGGTATGCAAATAGTTCGCAGGGCATTAGAAGAACCTATTCGCACCCTTACTGCCAATGCAGGAATAGATGGCTCTATTGTTATTCAAAAAATAAAAGAAGGCAAAGGCGATTATGGCTTTAATGCTCGTACAGAAGTGTATGAAAATTTATTTAAAGCCGGTGTTATTGACCCAACTAAAGTAAGCCGTGTAGCATTAGAAAACGCTGCTTCTATTGCCGGTATGTTGCTTACCACAGAGTGTGTAATAGCCGACAAACCAAAAGAAGAAGCTCCACACATGCATGGCGGTGCGCCTGATATGGGTGGCATGGGCTACTAATCGTTATAAATATTTACTTAAATATCCCCGTTGCACAAGCTTCGGGGATTTTTTTTTGATGAAGCTACAATGCCTGTGAAAATATTTTGAAATGTATCTGTAAAAAACAAAGGTACTGATTGGCCTTGCTCTTAAATTTTATGATTGAAAAAAATCATGTAGGTTTGAGCAATGATTTTTACTATTAAAATGAAGTGGCTCCCACTATGGTTCATCTTACTTAGCCCTGCCTTATTATCTGCTCAAAAAAAAGTGATTATAGAAAATGAACCATTGGTACTGGTAAATGGTTTCAAAACCAACCTCAACAGCCTAATCATTAATCCTGCTTCTATTGATAGCATGCAGGTATTGAACGACTCATTAAAAACACTGCCTTATGGCCTTGAAGGCAAAAACGGTGTTATAAATATTTCCTCAAAAAAAACTGCCAGGCTATTAACTGCTAAAGACATCCTTTATCAATATAAAATAGCGGCAAAAGATAGTAACCTGCGGTTTGCAATAAATAAAGTAGTTGTAAAAGATGCTGATAAAATTTTAATAGAGCAATCAGAAATTTTTACCGTCAACATAACCAAAGATGTAATTTGGGTAAATGCTGAAGATGCAAATGCCGGGGAAAGATTTATAAATATTACAACACAATCAGTTAAAAATAATTAGGAAGAACATTCATCTTGTAAAAGCTGTAATGATAACATGACCACACTCATTATCAATATAAAACTACTGGTAAACACAAGAGAAGAATCCATATTGCTTCGGGGAAAAGCTTTGGCCGATTTACCTGCAATTGAAAATGCCTTTGTATTAATAGAAGATGGTATAATAGCAGCTTTGGGGCACATGTACGAATTAGACTGGATGGTGCCGCACCCACCCAAAAACATTGTAGATGCAAGCGATCAGATAGTATTGCCCTGCTGGTGCGATAGCCATACCCACCTTGTATTTGCCGGAAGCCGGGAAGCCGAATTTGTAGATAAAATAAATGGATTAAGCTATGCAGAAATAGCAGAAAGGGGAGGAGGGATACTAAACTCTGCCAGAAAAATACAGCAGGCTACTGAAGAAAACCTGTACACTGATGCTCTTTACAGATTAAAAGAGCTTACGCTGCTTGGCACCGGAGCAATAGAAATAAAAAGCGGCTATGGCTTATCGGTAGCTGATGAATTAAAAATGCTAAGGGTAATAAAAAAATTAAAAGAGCAATCAGGGCTTTTAATTAAAGCCACATTTTTGGGCGCACATACCTACCCGTTAGCCTATAAAGATAATCACCAGGGATATATTGATTTAATTATTAATGAAATGCTGCCCGTAATTGCTGCCGAAAAACTGGCAGATTATATTGATGTATTTTGCGAAAAAGGTTTTTTTTCGGCAGAAGAAACGGATACAATATGTAAGGCAGGAGCGGCTTATGGGCTAAAACCAAAACTACATGTAAACCAGCTCAACAGTATTGGAGGTATTGATATTGGCATTGCCAATCAGGCTGTATCGCTCGATCATTTAGAAACGCTTACCCCTGATGATATAAAAAAATTATCCGGCTATGCCGGTGTATGTACTTTATTGCCTACTGCTGCATTTTTTTTACGAATGGCTTACCAGCCTGCACGGGCATTGATAGATGCCGGCGCAGCAGTAGCGCTCGCTTCTGATTACAACCCCGGCTCATCTCCTTCGGGCAATATGAATTTTGTAACTGCCATTAGTTGCATACAAATGAAAATGCTGCCGGAGGAAGTTATTAATGCAGCTACCATTAACGGGGCTTTTGCAATGGAAGCAGCTTCAGAAGTTGGCAGCATCAGCGTGGGCAAAAGAGCCAATTTAATTTTTGCCAGGCCCATCCCATCATTGGCTTATTTATTTTACAGTTTTGCAAGCAACCATATTCAGCGCATTATGATAAGTGGTGAATGGGTAAATTGATTTTTATTTACTTTTATTCAAATTTTACTTTCAAAACTTATCTTATGACAAAAAAAATACTTTTTGTTGTTCTTGCTTTTATTACCGGCAGCCTTTATGCACAAGACTTAGGCAAGCTAACTGTTGAAAAAATAATGAGAGACCCTAAGTGGATGGGAACTTCGCCATCAGGCGCATTTTGGAGTGTAGATGGCAGCAAACTTTATTTTTACTGGAATCCCGATAAAGCCCCATCAGACTCTCTCTACTTCATCACATTAAAAAATAAAGTGCCGGTAAAAGCAACCGTAGAAGAAAAAAGAGAAGTATTGGAAG
This sequence comes from Bacteroidota bacterium, assembly GCA_018268135.1. Classification (GTDB taxonomy): domain Bacteria; phylum Bacteroidota; class Bacteroidia; order Chitinophagales; family Chitinophagaceae; genus Ferruginibacter. The sequence goes on along the minus strand of JAFDXD010000071.1, from coordinate 45,947 downwards.
CCGATAATATTGTTTACAATAAAACATTTACCGCTTATGTGTACAATAAAGATGGCGACATTTTTTATGTAAATAAAAAAAATGGCAAAACCATAAGAATAACGCAAACATTCGATTTTGAATACAATCCTGGCTTTTGTTTTAATGATTCTAAAATAGTGTACACCCTTAATCAAAATTTATTTGCCTGGGATATTGCTACCGGCCAAACCTCACAACTTACCAATGTAAAATCAGACGGAAATGCAGCAGCAGCGCCCAACCCAATGATGGGCTTTAGAAATAGATCAAATAGTAATGCCACACAGAGCAATGGCAATATAGAAGAAGAATGGTTGAACAAAGATCAACTAAAGAATTTTGAAGTATTAAAATCAAGAAAAGAAAAAAGAGATGCTGCAATGGCTTATGAAAAAGCCACTAAGCAAAAAGAAATGAAGGCCATAGTTACCGGCGATAAAAGATTACAGGGCATCAATATCAGTCCCGACGGGCGTTTTGTAAGTTATAGACTGGTAAAATATGGCGTGGGCAAAAATACCATTGTACCCGATTATGTAACAGAGTCGGGCTATACTACAGATTTAAATGGCCGTACTAAAGTAGGAGGCCCACAATCTGTTTCAGAATTTTATTTGTATGACAGAGATAAAGATTCCATTATTGCACTAAATACAAATGACATACCCGGCATAAAAGATATACCGGCTTATGTAAAAGATTACCCAAATGAATTAAAGCAATGGCAAAAAAAAGATGCCAACCGGGCAGTAGATTATTCCGGTATGTCATGGTCACCCAATGGGCAATATGGAGTGGTAGAAGTATCAGCACAAGACAATAAAGACAGGTGGCTTATGCTATGGGATGCATCAAAAGGCAGCTTTAAATTATTAGACCGCCAGCATGATGATGCCTGGATACAAGGGCCGGGCATTGATTTTAGAAGCACCGGGTGGATAGATGATAATAATTTTTGGTACCAGTCAGAAGCTACCGGCTATTCGCACTTATACATTGCCAATGTAACTACCGGAAGTAAAAAACAACTTACTAACGGTAACTATGAGGTGCAGGAAGCACAATTAAGCCGGGATAAAAAAACATTTTACATCATTACCAACCAGGTGGCTCCCGGCGAAAAACAATTTTATCAACTCAATATTGCCAGCGGAAAAACCGAAAGAATTACTAATATGACGGGCGCCAACAGGGTTACCGTATCGCCCGATGAAAAACATTTAGCCGTCATTTATTCTTATACCAACAAACCCTGGGAGCTTTATCTGCAAGACAATAAACCTCATGCTACGCCAGTGCAATTAACCTTTAAAGCACAAAGCGATGAATTTAAAAGCTACGCCTGGAGGGATCCCGAGCTTATTACATTTAAAGCAAGCGATGGTGCTGATGTATATGCCAGAGTGTACAAACCTGCCAACCCCGATCCTGCAAAGCCGGGTGTGTTATTTGTACATGGCGCAGGCTACCTGCAAAATGCACACAAATGGTGGAGCGATTATTTTAGAGAATTTATGTTCAATAATTTATTGGCAGATAATGGATACTATGTAATGGATATTGATTATCGCGGAAGTGCAGGCTATGGCCGCAATTGGCGTACGGGCATTTATCGCCACATGGGAGGCAAAGATTTAACAGACAATGTAGATGCTATAAATTACATGGTAAAAAATTTTGGTGTGAATCCAAAGCATACAGGTGTATATGGCGGCTCTTATGGAGGGTTCATTTCTCTCATGGCCATGTTTACCCAACCCGATGTATTTACTTCAGGCGCAGCCTTAAGGCCAGTAACCGATTGGGCAAATTATAATCATGGCTACACTTCCAATATTTTAAACGAACCGTTTACCGATAGCATTGCTTATTACCAAAGTTCGCCATTGTATTTTGCCAACGGCCTCAAAGGAAATTTATTGATATGCCATGGCATGGTAGATCTAAATGTAAATTTTCAGGACGCTGTAAAGCTTAGCCAGCGCTTAATTGAGCTGGGCAAAGATAATTGGGAAATAGCGCCGTTTCCAATGGAAGACCATGGCTTTGTAGAGCCAAGCAGTTGGACAGATGAGTACAAACGTATTTTTAAATTATTTGAAAACACGCTAAAAAAATAACTATATAAGTTTTATTTTAAAATTCCTTTTCCTGTAAGTAAAAAATAATTGTCCGGGCATTTGTATTTCATAGCAACATCCTTGCGTCGCACTCTTGTACTGCATTGCCAATGGCATCAGTGCATAGCTATTACCAGGCTAAAAGTATCAGGAGGGTTTTAATATTTTCGACTTCCACCTGCCGCTTCTTAAGTATAATGATGACATGATGAAAATGCTGGTCCAGTAAATAAATTCATTGCTCCAGGCCATTGCAAGCGAAATATAATGCAGCTTCATAAAATACCAGGTATAGCCGAGGTAAAGGCTAATGGCAATAATTTCTATGCCCAGGTTTACCCTTGTATTACCCGTACCAGTTACACCATTGAGCCAAATATTAGCAATGCTCATAAAAATTAAACCTAATGATACCACCCTTACCACTGGGATGGCTTCACGTACAAACTCATCTCCCTGCCCAAACAATCTAAAAAAAGCACCAGGAAAAATATTGAGAAGCGCACACATGATGATGCAAAATGACACACTAAACATCATGATTTTTTTGATGGCTGGCAATACTTTGTCTTCCTGCTTTTGACCCATTAAGTTTCCAACCATGGTATTGCTGGTGCTGGCAAATGCCCATACAAATACACCTACCAGGCCAAATACATTTCTCATTGTATTACTAATGGCCTTGGCCACGGTGCCTCTTGCTTCTATCAATAAAAAAAAGATAAGCCAGGTAGTAACACTTATCAAATATTGAAATACTAACGGTAAGGATATACGAAGTATTTCTTTACTGGTAGCCTTATCATATTTAAAATGCTGAAACAAATGATATTTCTTTTTTAGCCCGGTACTTACCAATACCAACGCCACTACCATCATGCCTGTACCCTCGGCTATTACAGAGGCCAGCGCTGCCCCATTAAAACCCATTGCCGTAAATCCTCCATGCCCAAATATTAGCAGGTAATCAAATAAAATATTAATAAGCGCTTCGCTTATAAAGCCAATCATCATATACCGGCTGTTAAGAGAAGCTACCAAAAAAGCATTCCCCATTTGAAATAAAAACAAAAATGGCAGCCCCAATATCCTGATTTTTAGAAAATTCATTTCTATAGGATATGCCACCGGATCAGCTACCGCTTTTAAAATAAATGGAGCTATCAGCCAGGTAAATAAAATACAAATCAAGGCAATCCTCATACTTATCCTGATGCCCTGGGCTAAAATAACTTTAAACGCATCTACATTGCCACTGCCGGCATATTTGCTAAATACTGTTTGCATAGCACTTGCCAGGCCATTGGCTGCTACGGCAAATATCAGGTAAAATACCCCTGTAATGCCTGCATCTCCAAGGGCTTCTTCGCTAAGCCTGCCCAAAAAAATACTATTGGTAAGCAGATTAATTTGTGGAATTAAAATAGCAAAAGTAATAGGCAATGCAATGGATAGCACCTGCTTATTGGTTACGCTTACTTTTAAATCAATATGTGCATTTGGAGTATCCATCAAAACCTGCAAATGTAGATTTAATTTTCAATTCATTTGTTTCAATTATGATAAAATGATTTTTATAAAAATGGCAGCTACTATTTTTTTGAAACCACTAAATCATTAATAAATCATAAAATAAATGCTACTTACTGCCGCTCCTTCTTTAATCCATAAATAATTGTTATTTTGCCGCCTTAAAGTATTTATTTGAGAGCTGCATTTACTATACCACCTGTACAAAATAATTTTTCGCAATTGCACCTGCTTGTAGAAGCCGGGGCAGAAAATATCTCATTTGTATTTTTTACTAAAAACCCTTTGCAAATTGCAGGCTTAATGATTTTTAACATGGATAAAAATCTTGCGCCCATGCAAATAGCTGCAGAAGTTGATAGCGAAATTAGTAACCAGCCAATATTGATGGAAGAATTTGCATCCTGCACCATCGTAAGTAATTTTAAAGAATCTTTGTTGGTGCCTGCTAAATATTTTGATGAAAATATTTCGGGTGATATGCTTCATCTCATGTATGGAGAAAGCACAGCAACACCTTTTAAAGACAGTATTAACCAGGGCAGCATCTTTAATATTTATAGAATAGAAGATATTATTAAAGATGTACTGAAAGAGTATTATAGTGGCTCCGCTGTATTTCACTCTACATCATTGCAATTGCAAAAGCCGGTAACTCAGCTACCCACACTTACCTGTATGGTATATCACAATGCCGTAAAAGTAATATTGTATCACAATGAAAAGATACAGGTAGTAAAATATTTTACATACAATATAGCGTTGGATGTAGCTTATCATTTATTAAATATTTGCAAGCAGCATCATGTTTCAAATGAAGAGGTAAGCCTTAGTTTATGTGGTATGATAGATGAAGGCTCTAATTTGTACACTGAACTTTACAAGTATTTTTTGCATATCAGCTTTGATAACATGCCGGTAGAAATTATTGGCAATGAGCAATTGCTGCAATACCCTCTACATTTTTTTAGCCACCTAACTTATATGGCATCATGCGTATCATAAGCGGAAAATTTGGCGGCAGGCGCATACAACCCCCGGCCAATATGCCTCATACAAGGCCTACTACAGATATTGCAAAAGAAGGGTTATTTAATATTTTACAAAACAACCTCGATATAGAACAATTAAAAACGCTGGATCTTTTTGGTGGCACAGGCTGCATTAGTTACGAACTAGCAAGCAGGGGAGCAAAAGAATTAACCATTGTGGAAAAAGACAGTAAAATGTATGAGTTTATCAAATCCACAGCCGCTTTGCTTCCTATAGAAAATATCAGTGTTGTAAAATCAGATGTATTTAAGTTTATTGAAAATGCAGGGGAGCAATACGATTTTATTTTTGCCGGCCCTCCATATGCTCTCACTACAATTGATGATTTGCCCAAAAATATTTTTGAAAAAAAAATATTAAGCAAAGGCGGTTGGTTTGTGTTGGAACATACTCCCCGTAATGATTATAAAAAATTTCCGCATTACCGCACCGAAAGAAATTATGGTACTACCATATTTTCTATCTTTATACAGGATTAACAAAGGGCCAAGCTGTTATGACTAAAAATGAAATTCGCAATATTTACAAACAAAAAAGATTAGCCATATCAGCATCAGAAAAAAACAGGCTGGAAGACCTTGTACTTATTAGTTTTCAAAAATTACACATAGAAATTCCGCCTCGCATAATGACCTATGCGCCTTATGAAAAGTACAATGAATATGACCCGCAATTGATAACTGATTATTGTTATTTTAAAAATCCTGCTCAATGGCTTTATTACCCTGTGATGAGTATTGCTGATAACTCGATGGAATGTGTACGGGTAGATGATGATACCTTATTTGAGCGAAATGAAATTGGTATTGGTGAGCCGGTTAATGGAATATTGTCTTCGCCAAAAGAAATTGATCTTATTATTTTACCTTTACTTGCTTTTGATACCATTGGGCATAGAATTGGATATGGCAAAGGTTACTATGATAAGTTTTTAAAAGAATGCAGGCCCGGTGTCATTAAAATTGGATTTTCTTTTTTTGAAGCAGAAGAAAAAATAGATGATGTAACTGCCCTTGATGTACCATTGGATTATTGCATTACACCCAACAATATTTATACATTTTAAAACCAATATTTTGCTGAAAAGTTTTCGATATCTTCTTCTTCCATTTTCACTATTATATGGCGCAGCAGTATGGCTGCGTAACTGGTTATATGATATAAATATTTTAAAATCTTCGGCATTTAATTTTCCAATAATCTGTATAGGAAACCTGGCGGTGGGTGGTACAGGCAAAACTCCCATGACAGAGTATCTGGTAGAGCTGCTGGATGGCAAGTACATAACGGCAACGCTTAGCCGCGGTTATAAAAGAAAAACAAAGGGCTTTGCTATTGCCGGCCCAGGCACCACAGCCATAGAAATTGGAGATGAGCCAATGCAGTTTCATCAAAAATATCCAAACCTTACCGTAGCAGTGGGAGAGGAGCGCTTGGTAGCTATACCCCAGTTACTGCACGAAAAACCAATGACTCAGGTAATTATTTTGGATGACGCTTTTCAACACCGATCCGTAAGAGCCGGACTAAATATTTTGCTTACAGAATATAAAAATCTTTATACCAGAGATATTATGCTACCCTCGGGCGATTTAAGAGACATTAAGAAAAGCAGTAAAAGAGCCGATATTATTATTGTTACAAAATGTAAAGCTGCTCTTACCGATGAAGAAAAAAATAATATCATTAAAGAAATAAACCCTTTACTTCATCAGGAAATATTTTTTACTGAAATAATATACACACAGCCCTATCATCTTTTTAATAAATCAACTATTAATTTTTCGGCAGATACTGACTGTTTATTGCTTTGTGGCATTGCTAATCCAAAACCATTAAAAGAATTTTTAACTGCTCATGTCCATAGTTATGATATGCTTCGCTTTCCCGACCACCATATATTTAGTTCCGACGATTTGACGGATATAAAAACCCAGTTTGAAAAATTAGAATCTCAGCATAAAATTATTGTAACTACAGAAAAGGATGCCGTGCGCCTTCAAAAATTTGAAAAAGAAATTAGTGATTATCCTATTTATGTAATGCCCATCAGGCATCAATTTTTATTTTCTCAGGGCAATATATTTAACCAAAAAATTTTAGCTTACATCAACAGCAGTAAACCTTTAACGATTAATTAGTTTATTAATTGGATGAAGGGTAAATAATTATCAAACCACTGCGGTATCTTCGCCGAAGCTTTTCGTAATTACCCAATATAAAGCTTTACTAAAAAATGAAACTGGTACTATCTGCTTTTTGCACATTTATATTAATGGCCAATATTTCTGCTCAATCTAAAATTAGCATTAGGGGAGTAGTAAAAAACGAAGATGGAAAGCCCTTAAGCGGCGCATCTGTATCTCTGTTTTATGATGCAGTAAAAGATAGTATTAAGACGGTTACCAATGAAAAAGGGGTATTTAATTTTAATGCTGTAAATGCTGTGAATACAGGAGTGGCGGTTACTTTTATTGGGTATAATGCATTTGCCCGCTATTATGATTATAGCAATGCCACAGGCCAGCAAAATATTACAGATATTAATCTTACACCCGGCGGTAAAACGCTCTCAACCGTAGTAGTGCAGGCAGCAAGAGTGCAAATAAAAGATGATACCGTGTCGTACAAAATAGATAGTACCATGTATCATAAAAATGATAATGTAGAAGAAGTATTAAAAAAACTTCCCGGCGTAGAAGTAGATAAAAGTGGCACGGTAACTGCTCAGGGCCAGCAGGTAACCAAAGTAAAAGTAAATGGTAAAGATTTTTTTGGAGGAGATGTAACCACCGCTACCAGGCAATTGAATGCAGATATGGTTGATAAAATTGACATCATAGATGACTATGGCGACCAGGCAGCTTTTACCGGTGTAAAAACCGGCGACCCTACAAAAACTTTAAATATTCAATTAAAAAAAGATAAAAGCCAGGGCTACTTTGGCAATGCATCAATAGGAGGGGGTACCGAAGGCCGCTACACTAATTCTATCAACCTTAATCATTTTAATGATAGCAGGCAAGTAAGCCTCATTGGAAATTTGAATAACACTAATGCCAGCACTTTTAATTTTGGAAGTATGGGCGGTAGCATGATAAGAAGCTTGGGCGGTAACTTTGGAGGCAGCGGTGATGGGGTTTCTACTACAAAATCTATCGGGTTAAATTACAGAGACCAATGGGGTAGTAAGATTTCGGTATATGGAAGTTATAGCTTTACTAATAAAGGCACTACAACCATTAAAGATGTAACTCAGCAAAATATTTTGCCGGATGGATCACTTAATATTTATACGCCTCTTACCAATGCTTATACACTTGGCAATAACCACCGCTTTACTTTTAACATGGAGTATAAAATTGATTCTTTTAATTATTTAAAAATTTCTCCTAATGTAAACTATGGCAGCAGCAATAGCAATTATGTTTCAGATTTTGCAACAACAAAAAATTCGCAAAATTTAAATAATGGAAAAACTACAGATATTTCAAAATCTACAACTCCCAATATTACCGGCAATGTATTATTCAATCATCGCTTCGACCGCAAAGGAAGAATATTTTCTTTAAATATTAATGCCGGAGCTAATAGCACTGATGGCAACGATAACTATACCAATTTTACCACATACTATAATTTGGTAAATGGCAATACTAAAGACAGCTTATTAAACCAGTATATCACACAGGATAATAAAAATCACAACTATAGCGTATCTGCTTCTTACATTGAGCCCATTAATAAGAAGCAAAGTGTAGAATTTAATTATACGTATAATAAACTTTTTACCGGCATTGACAGAGAAAATTTTAATATTGACCCCATCTCCGGCCAACAAACTTTTATTGACACAGCCAGCAATATTTATAACAATGAGTATAACACTAATAAATTTGGCATTAATTTCAGAACGAATGTAAAAAAGTATAATTACACCATCGGCCTTGCTGTACAGCCTTCTACCATTCATAGCGATTCTAAAACTACCAATATATCTTACACACAGCATTTATTAAATTTTTATCCCGTAGTAAGATTTTCTTATAACTTTAGCCGAAGCCGTTCTTTCAATATCAATTATCATGGTAGTACATCACAGCCATCTTACCAGCAGTTGCAACCCATTTACGACCGTTCTAATCCGCAATTTATTACTGTAGGAAATCCTGATTTAAAACCGGAGTTTAATAACAGCTTAAACTTGCGATATAATAATTTTGATTTTATTACAGGTAATATATTTTTTAGCAATCTTAATTTTAATTATATAAAAGATCGGATTGTAAATGTAGTAGCCATACAAAAAGATGGGGTACAGGTTACCTCTTATCAAAATGCCAATGGTTATTTTACCGCTTCGGGTTTTTATGCATTTAGCAAACCTATCCAAAACAGAAAATTTGTATTTAACTATGGTGGTAATATTATGTACAATAACAATATTTCTTTTTTGAAAGATTCTGTAAATAATATTGCCAGAAACCTTGGGCGCAATTGGATAATAACCCAACGGTTTAATACTATGATAACTTTAAAAAAATGGTTAGAAACCAGCGCCGGTGTGGTTTATACACTCAACGATAATAAGTATTCTGTAAATACGAGGGCCAATTCTACTGTAAGAACATGGGGTATTACTCACTCTACAAGAATATTTTTACCAAAAGATTTTACCATATCTTATGACCTGGATAAATCTATCAACTCAGGATATGGTATCAATGCCAATCCATTAATTATAAATGCAAGCCTTGAAAAAATTGTTTCTAAAAAATACAATGCCTCACTTCGCCTGAATTTTTACGACCTGCTAAATGAGAATACCAATATAAGCCGTACAGTTAGTGGAAACAGTATTGTGGATACCCGTACCAATAAATTGGGCAGGTATGCGATGCTTAGCTTTATCTTTAGGTTTAATAAATTTAGTGGCGAAGCGCCACAAAGGATGAGAATGGGAGGAGGGGTGCCACCACCACCACCGCCTCCAATGTAGCTGTTCAATATTTTTAAGGAGAAACTTCTTTATTTTGCTATAGCTATTTTTATTTTTTTATTTTTTATTTTTTCATTTTTTATTAGCTCTACCACATGCCCAATCTTTGATTTTCTAACCGCAGCAAATGAAATAAAATCTTTTACCTCAATCAATCCAATATCATCTTTTTTTAGCTTGCCTTTTTGGGTTAAAAATCCTACAATATCTATTTTATTTATCTTGTCTTTTTTTCCGGCATCTACAAATAGGGTACTCCACTTTGGTTTTTCCGGCATGTTCAATTGTGATGGCAACTCAAAAATTTGTGCAACTGATTGAATATATTCCGGAAGTTTTTCTTCAGCAGAAAAAATAACATATACATTACCGGTAGAGTGCATACGTGCCGTGCGTCCATTGCGATGTGTAAAGGATGCTTCATCTATCGGCAAATGAAAGTGTACAATATTTCGGATATTGGCAATATCTAACCCACGACTGGCAAGGTCTGTGGTAATTAAAATATCGGCTGTAGCATTTCTAAATTTGCAAAGCGCCGTTTCCCTGTCACGCTGCTCCATACCACCATGATAAAACACATTTACAATCCCTTGTTCTGATAAAAATTTACTTGTCCTCTCTACAGCATCTCTGTGATTGCAAAATACAATGGTAGAAGTATTGCCTGCAAAGCAAATAAAATTAAATAAGGTTTGTAATTTGTCTTTTTCGGGAGATAATATTGTATGAATTCTTAGTTGATCTGCTAAGGTTGGTTGCTCCGGTAAAAAATTTAATGTAACGGCATCATCCATCTTTAAAAAATGGGGAATATCTACAGCAAAAGTGGCAGAAGTAAGCAATCTTTTCTTTATGGCCGGCAATGATGCAAGAATGAATTGCATTTCTTCAATAAAGCCAAGTTCAAGACTTTTATCAAACTCATCCAGCACCAAAAACTCTATGGCCGAAAGGTCAATATTTTTTCTGCGGATATGATCGGCCATACGGCCTGCAGTACCAATTATTATTGCTGGCGGTTGTACCAGGTTATTTTCTTCAATTTCTCTCTTGTGGCCACCGTAGCATGTGGTGATTTTAAATCCTGTTTGCATTTGTTTTAATACGGCTTCTATTTGCAAGGCAAGTTCTCTCGACGGTACCAAAATTAAAGCCTGAACTAATTTAATATCCGTCTTTAAAGATTGCAAAACCGGTAGCAAAAATGCCAAAGTTTTGCCAGAGCCTGTAGATGATAAAACCAATACATTATTTTCTTTTTCTAAAGTTTGAATGGTTTGCAGCTGCATTTCATTCAAAGCCTTAATTTTTAAACGCTCTAATATCTGATCCTGATTATTCTCTAAATTATTCATTTTGCAAAGCTAATCTATTAAAGCTGAGTGATTTTGCTTATTGATACCATATTGATACTTAATTAAAAATACCTTGCTTTACCTATAATTAATATTATGTTAAGTAAGATATTGGATGTTTTAAAAATAACTCCCTTTGCCTGATGTGTCATTGATTATCGTTTATCTCCCAGCCTTGCAATGAATAACATTTAAAAAATTAAAAATTAGGATTTGGTAGAATCAGCTCAAACAAATTTGTGAGGCTTGGGCCACAAAAAAATGCATTAAATAAATTTGAATGGCATCCATTAAGGAAAAACCTAAAATGCATCTATTGCAAAAATTTATTGAACGCCCTGAGATTTTTGTAAACAAAATCTTTCTGCAAGTCAGTCCTTACCAAAAAAAATGGCTGCCATTAAAGGCAGCCATTTAGTTATCAAATGATTTGTTTTATGCTTCAACATCCGTTTGCCCGGCTACATCATTGCTGTCTGTATTTTCCTCTGTACCGGTATCAGATTGCGTTTCAGCATTACCGTTATCTTCAGATATTTCTTCATCTTCATCTTCTTTCTCATCCAATTGGGTAATGGCAGCAATGGAGTCTCCTTCATCTACTTTTATAAGGCGCACACCCTGTGTAGCCCTGCTTTGCTCGCTTATGGTACTTACACCCATTCTGATGGTAATGCCCGATTCGCAGGTTATCATCAGATCTTCATTTTCTGCTACATCAAGCAAGCCCACTAATGCACCGGTTTTATCAGTTATTTTTATTGTTTTTACTCCCTTGCCTCCTCTGTTTGTAATACGGTAATTAGGCTCTCCGGATTCCGGATCATCTAAAAACGTACGTTTGCCATAGCCTTTTTCGCTCACTACCAATACGGTTCTTGATTTGTCTTCTTTGTTTACACAAATCATTCCTACTACGGTATCATTTTTTTCATCTACTTCTATACCGGCTACGCCAATACCACCTCTGCCTGTTGCTCTTACTTTACTCTCCGGAAAACGAATGGCACGGCCACTTTTTACTGCCATCATTATTTCGCAGTTACCATTTGTTAACCTTGCGGCTATTAACTGGTCGCCATCTAAAATATTTATTGCATTAATACCGGTTTGCCTTGGCCTGCTAAAATCTTTTAGTCTTGATTTATTAATAATGCCATTCTTAGTACACAATACTATAAAATGATTATTGACAAACTCTTCATCTTCAAAATTCTTTACATCAATAATGGCTCGTACTTTATCATCTGCCGGTATTTGTATCATATTCTGAATTGCACGCCCCTTGCTGGTTCTATCGCCTTCTGGTATTTGATACACTTTTAACCAAAAGCATCTTCCTTTTTCTGTAAAAAATAATAAAGTATGATGGGTACTGGCTACAAATAAATGTTCTATAAAATCTTCCTGGCGGGTGCTGCTTCCTTTTGAACCTCTTCCACCACGCCTTTGCTGACGGTAATCGTTAGCCGAAGTTCTTTTAATATATCCCAGGTTTGAAATAGTAACTACTACATCTTCTTCTTCTATCAGGTCGAGCATATCTATTTCATCATCGGCATATTCAATTTCAGATTTTCTTTCATCACCAAATTTTGCTTTTACTTCAAGCAATTCTGTTTTAATAATTTCAAATCGCAGGCTTTCATTTGCCAATATTTCTTTTAGCCTTTCTATCAATTTCAGCAAATCTGCATGCTCTTCTCTTATTTTATTAATCTCCATGCCGGTAAGCCTTTGCAAACGCAGCTCCAATACGGCTTTGGCCTGTATCTCCGTCATGCCAAAGTTGCTCATCAACCCATCTTGCGCTATGATGGGTGTTGCACTTTCTCTAATAAGTTTTATTACAGCATCCAGGTTATCCAATGCAATAATGTAACCTTCTAAAATATGGGCTCTTTCTTCGGCTTTCTTTAATTCATATCGTGTGCGGCGTACTACTACCTCATGTCTAAAATCTACAAACTCAGCAATTAAATCTTTTATATTTAAAATACGTGGCCGGCCTTTTACAAGCGCTACATTATTGATACCAAAAGAGGTTTGTAATTCTGAATGTTTATACAACTGATTCACTACTACCTGTGCCACTGCATCTTTTTTCAACTCTACTACTATCCGTGTTCCCTCTTTATTATTACTTTCATTATTTACATCGCTAATGCCATCAATTACTTTATCGTTTATCAGCTCTCCAATTTTTTGCGTAAGCTGATCCCGGTTTACCTGGTAAGGTATTTCATTTATAATTATTTTTTCCCTGCCTTTGTTATCGGTTTCAATACTTGTTTTGCCTCTAAGCACTACCCTGCCACGTCCGGTAAGCAATGCGGCTTTTACACCTTCATAGCCATAAATGATACCACCTGTAGGAAAATCGGGAGCTTTTACAAATTTTATCAACTCTTCGGGTTCAATGGCATTGTTATCAATATATGCTACGCATCCATCTATTACTTCAGATAAATTGTGCGGCATCATATTAGTAGCCATACCCACAGCAATACCACTACTGCCATTTACCAGCAATTGCGGAATGCGTGTAGGCAATACCGTTGGTTCTTTTAAAGAGTCATCAAAATTTAATTGAAAATCTACCGTATCCTTATCAATATCTTCAATCATTGCTTCAGCAAACTTTTGAAGCCTTACTTCGGTATAACGCATGGCGGCAGGCATATCACCATCCTGGCTGCCAAAGTTTCCCTGCCCGTCAATAAGGGTATAGCGCATAGCCCATTCCTGTGCCATACGAACCATGGTAAAATAAATGGATGAGTCGCCATGCGGATGGTATTTACCCATCACCTCACCTACTATACGTGCAGATTTTTTATAAGGCCTGTTGCTGTAATTAGCAAGCTCCATCATGCCAAATAGCACCCTGCGGTGTACGGGTTTAAAACCATCTCTTACATCAGGCAGTGCCCTTCCTACAATTACACTCATCGAGTAATCGATGTAGGAACTTTTCATTTGCTCTTCAATATTTACCGGGATAATTTTGCCTCGATTATTTATGCTTCCTTCTTCTTCGGGAAGGCCATTTTGTTCGTTATTTTCCATATAATTTTATAGGGCACGAAGTTAATCATTTGAGGCCGATTTTAGGCAATAAACCGGGCTAATTATAGCTAACTTTTACACAATTTTATGGTGAATGTGGAGAACATTTTATAGCCCTATTAACTACCCTGCTTCTTTTAAAAAAAATAGGCTTTGATACTTTAAATAATGACTAATATTTGCTCTGAAAAAGTGTTGTTATACCCTTAAATTAATAGTATCTGCATGAGCATAATACTTTTTCTGCATTGCATATATTTACAATGCCATCAGGCAAAACAACAATAAATATACATGGCTTTAATTTTCTATTCAATTAACTTGCATTAAAAAAAATCTTGAAAACAATATTGTTATTCGGAGCTGGCAAGTCTGCAACTGTACTGATTGATTATTTAATTGTTTTGGCAGAAAAAAATAAATGGAAATGCATTATTGCGGATAGCAATAAAGATCAAATACTTTCTAAAACCAACCACTCCCCTTTTGTAGAAGCTGTACAAGCCGATATCAATAATGAAGAGCAAAGAGGAAGGCTTATAGAGCGCTCACATGTTGTTATTTCCATGATGCCTCCATCCCTACATTTTTTAATTGCAAAAGATTGTGTAGAATACCGGAAACATTTATTAACGGCTTCTTACTTAGATGGTAAAATGAAAAGCCTTGAGGATGAAATTGGCAGCAGAAAATTATTATTTCTATGTGAGATGGGCTTAGACCCTGGCATTGATCACATGAGCGCAATGAAGATAATAGATTCAATCAAAGAAAAAGGCGGTGTGATTACTTCTTTTAAAAGTCACTGTGGCGGCCTTGTAGCCCCCGAAAGTGATGATAACCCCTGGCGGTATAAAATAAGTTGGAACCCACGCAATGTAGTATTGGCAGGCAACTCAGGCGCTGTGTATAAAGTAAACAATGATGTGAAGAAGATAGATTACAAAGATTTATTTAATACCGCCAACAAAGTGATGGTAAAGGGTCTTGATGATGCGTTGGCCTATTATCCAAACCGGGATTCTTTGGGCTATATACCCATTTACAAATTAACCGAAGCGGCTACATTTATGAGAACTACTTTGCGTTACCCCGTTTACTTTGAAGGATGGAATGCAATGGTACATGCGGGGCTGACAGATGATTTGGAAAAAATTAAAACTGCAGGCTTAACTTATGCCCAATGGGCAAGGCCTGTAATGCCTTTTGTAAATAAACAAAATGAAAAACTGCTTGAGTATTTAGGTTTGTTTGATACCAACATGGTGCCAACGGCTGCAAATACTTCGGCTGATATATTGCAGTATTTGCTGGAAACAAAATTGCCCATGCACCCTTTAGATAAAGATATGATAGTGATGCTGCATGAATTTGAATACGTGCTAAATAATTGCAATCATACAATCAATAGCAGCCTGGTAGTAAAGGGCCAGGATGGATTGCGTACTGCAATGGCAAAAACTGTAGGCCTGCCTTTAGGAATTGCTGCTAAGCTTATTTTAGAAGATAAAATAAAGCTAAAAGGGCTGCATATTCCTATTAAAAAAGAAATATATGAGCCTGTATTGAAAGAATTGGAAATGCAAGGCATTGCATTTACTGAAAGCGAATAAGCATACCCTATGCTTACGCAAAATATTTTGCGCATTTATTTACTTAGATACACTCAAGTGTAATCATTTGCAAAAATTGGGGCTGCACATTTACAATAAAATTCTCAGAAGCTCAGATATTCCTTCTGTTGCAGTCTTTTCTATTAAATGCAAATTGGGCAGGTTGCTTATTGCCGGAATTTTTTTATCAATAATGTATTTGGGTATATATAAGGCAGTGTAATGAATAAGCCCGGCTGCAGGATACACTTGCAGGGAAGTGCCTATTAAAACAAAAATTTCTGCGGTTGACATAATTTGTGCTGCATATTCTATCATGGGTACCGGCTCTTCAAACCATACAATATGGGGCCTTAGTTGTGTACCATCTTCTCCTAAATCGCCAACTTTTATATCTTCTCTAATTTCCAAAATTTTGGAAGGGTTTGCAATACTATGCATTTTAAATATTTCTCCATGCAGGTGTATTACTTGTTGCGATCCTCCCCTTTCGTGCAGGTCATCTATATTTTGTGTAATGATGGTTACCTTGTATTTGTTTTGCAAATCGGCAAGCCCTGTATGAGCTTTATTGGGCAATGCTTTGGCAACTTCTTTGCGGCGCATGTTGTAAAAATCAAGCACCAGGGCGGGGTTTTTGGCAAATGCCCGGGGAGTTGCTACTTCTTCAATATTATAGCCCATCCATAAGCCATCGCTGTCTCTAAATGTTTTTAGTCCGCTTTCAGCACTTATGCCGGCGCCGGTGAGTACTACTATATGTTTCTTGTTCATGTTGCTTGAGTGAAGTGATGTTATAAAAATACAAATTTCAAACTTTGTGGAGCAGGGAACTACTGCACAAAGGCTGCCGGATAGAAGTGGCAGCCCGA
The DNA here is from genome assembly GCA_018268135.1 of Bacteroidota bacterium. Taxonomy (GTDB): domain Bacteria; phylum Bacteroidota; class Bacteroidia; order Chitinophagales; family Chitinophagaceae; genus Ferruginibacter. The sequence goes on along the minus strand of JAFDXD010000071.1, from coordinate 29,312 downwards.
GGAAGGAGGGCTAAAACGTATAGCCGGTACCGTTAGTTTAATTATTGTATGCTGCCGATAGCCCCAATCATTTTTCTTCTGCCATGCTCATGATAATTTCCCATTCTTTTTCTTTTACTGTTTGCACAGAAAGCCTTCCTAACCTTACCAAATCCATATCAGCAAGGCGTGTATCGGCTTTTACCTGCGCAAGCGTTACGGGCTTTTTTAATTTTTTAAATGGCTTTAGTTCCACTACCAGCCAGGCGGGGTTATCGGTGGTAGGATCCTGATAGGCCTCTTTGGCTACTTTGGCAATGCCAACAATTTCTACTCCTTCATTGCTGTGATAAAATAACACTTCTTCGCCTTTTTTCATGCTTCTCAAATTGTTTCGGGCGGCATAATTTCTTACACCATCCCAGGTGGTTATTTTATCTTTTTGCAATTGATCCCAACTGTATTTAAAGGGCTCAGATTTTACAAGCCAGTATGCCATATTATTTTTTTTTTTGAGAAACTACAACTCCCACCCGCTTGCCAATACATCGGCTAAATGCATCGTTTGCAATGGGAGGTTTTTATTTTTGATTACGCCATCTATGTGCATGAGGCAACTGAGGTCGGTAGAGATGATGTATTGTGCGCCGGTAGCCTGGGCATGGGTAATTTTTTGGCTGGCCATTGCAATGGATATGGGTTCAAATTTTACGGCAAATGTACCTCCAAAGCCACAGCAGGTTTCATTGTCATCCATCTCTATTAATTCTAAACCTTTTACATGGCTTAATAATTTGCGGGGGCCAGCTTTTATTTTACACTCTCTTAGTGCTGCACAACTATCGTGGTAAGTGGCTTTACCATTTAGAGTGGCGCCATAGTTTTCGATATGCAATACCTCAGTTAAAAATTCTGAAAATTCATAAATTTTTTTGCCGATATCTTTTACCAAATTGTGTGAAGTGCTGTTATCAAATAACTGCGGATAATAATTTCTTACAAAGCCTACACAGCTTGCACTGGGCGCTACTATATAATCAGAAGTATCAAAATCTTTTAAAAATTTGGTGGCCACGCTTCTTGCTTCGTTTAAAAAACCGGCATTAAACGCCGGCTGCCCACAACAGGTTTGGTTGGTATTGTACTGAACATCGCAACTGGCTTTTTCAAGCACTTTCACCATATTAAAACCTGTTTGCGGATATAATTGATCTACAAAGCAGGGTATAAAAAGTTGCACTTTCATTGTTGATAGATATTATTTGTTTTGATGTACCAGTGATATCATTTTTAAGGCAGTAGCGGCTGCTTCTTTTCCCTTATGCCCATGAGCGCCCCCGGTTCTTTCTTCTGCTTCCTGGGTAGTATTTAATGTAAGTACTCCAAATATGGTGGGCACTGGTAGTTGTAAGTTTAATTGCGTAATGCCTGCGGTAACTGAGTTGCATACATATTCAAAATGTGGTGTACCTCCTCTTAATACGCAGCCTAAGGCAATAAAAGCAGAAGGTTTATCATCTCTATATTGATGTGTATGCCAATAATGATTGATGGCAAAAGGTATTTCTACTGCTCCGGGTACCTGCAACATTTTAATACACACATTTTTTTGCTTCAGCACTTCCACACAACCTTCTACCAGCAAATCTACTATGGCTGCATTCCATTCGGTATGTACTATTACAACACAGGCATCCTTTATTAACGGGATGCCTGCTGTGTTACTTATTTCGGGAGTACTAACTGCCATAATATATTAAATGCTATTTTTCATTAGTTGATAATTCCTAATCTTGCCAGGTGCTTATCTACTTCCCCACCCTGCACTGCAGAGTAATTGGGATAATTATTTTTTAAATTCTGATAAAGCTCAATGGCATCCTTGGTTTTGCCCATGGCATCTGCATAAGAAGCAGCAATAAATAAAGCTTCTCCTGCCAATGCTTCATCTTTTTCACTTACATCGGTAGAGGCTTTTTTGTAATAAGACAAAGCTTCATCAATATTTTTTTGCTCTGCATAAGCATGGCCAATCATGATATCGGCTTTGCTTTTTATTTGTGTAGCTCCATTATCATTAAATTCTTTTAGGTATTTAATGGCATTGGCAAAATCTTTTTTGTGTAAATAAGTGGCGCCTACCATGTATGCTGCTCTGTTTGCCGCATCTGTGCCGCTGTAATTATTCATTATTTTTAAAAGGCCTACTACATTTACGCCATCAAGGTTTCCGCCGTTTAATACGATGTTGGTAGAATCTGCATTAAATCCGGTGGTAGCCATTTTATCAAATAAATTCTCTGCCGGAAAAATGGCTTCTGCTGCCTTTTTTTCTTTGGGTAATTTTATAAAATTTTGATAGCCAAACCATCCTAAAACGCCTAATACTATTACAGAAAATGCAATGGTAATGGGTTTACTATACTGATCCCAAAAATTTTTTGCTTTTACTAATGCCTCATCAGTATGGTCGGCGCTTGTTACTTTCTTATCTGCCATTTTATTTTTTGTTATTGTATTTGTTTATAGTGTTTATTAAAAAAAATTAATCTACAATAAAAGGATAATCCTCTTGTGCATATACATCTTTAAGCAATTCATCATCACTTGGCCAGGGGCTTTCTTCTGCAAATTTTACACTTTCTTCTACTTCTGCTTTTACCCTGTCGTTAATAGCTTCAATATCCTGCTCACTTACTTTAAATTCGTCCGTTAGCATTTTTAGTACATGGTCAATGGGGTCTTTTTCTTTATATTCTTCCAATTCTTCTTTAGTCCTATACTTTTGCGGATCGCTCATACTGTGCCCTTTATAGCGGTATGTTTTAATTTCAAGTAAGGTAGGGCCGCCTTTTTCTCTTGCCCTGTTTACAGCTCTTAATACTGCATTGTGCACATCTTCGGGGCTCATACCATCTACAGAATCGGCAGGCATTTCATATGCATCGGCCAATTTATAAATGTCAAGTACTTTACTGGTACGTGCTACAGATGTACCCATTGCATAATGGTTATTTTCGCAAATAAACACTACGGGCAGGCTCCAAAGCATTGCCATATTAAAGGTTTCGTGCAACATACCCTGGCGGGCAGCGCCATCGCCAAAGAAACATAACGCTACATTTTTTGTGCCCTTATATCTTTCGGCAAATGCAAGGCCGGCTCCTGTACCAATTTGTGCACCTACAATGCCATGGCCTCCATAAAAGTTTTCTTTTACCCCAAAAAAGTGCATACTGCCACCTTTTCCTTTACTACAACCTGTAGCCTTGCCATACAACTCGGCCATACTGGCTTTTGGTGTAATACCTTTTGCAATGGCCAATGCATGACAACGATAGGCCGTAATAAATTTATCATCGGGGTTTGTAGCCGTCATACATCCGGCTGCTACGGCTTCCTGGCCAATATACAAGTGACAAAACCCACGGATTTTCTGCATTCCGTAAAGCTGGCCGGTTTTTTCCTCAAACCTTCTTAGCAAAAGCATGAGTTCGTACCAGTACAAATAAGTTTCTTTTGAAAATTTGGTAGCCAATACTTAAAATTTTAGGCGGCAAAGATAAGGAGAAAAAGGAAAATTAATTCATCCGTTTACATATTCATATACTTGAATTTTAGCTACTTCCATTATCTCAAAAATAGATGGTTATTTTGGAGGCATTCTTACCCAATTTCTTACAGTATCTTGCAACTTCATGCTGCAGCTTTCTACTATAACAATCACACATTTTAAAAATTACGATATTACTTCTTTTGATTTTGATAAAAGAGTTATTGGTATTTGTGGGTTAAATGGGGTTGGCAAAACAAACCTGCTTGACGCTATTTATTACTGCTGTTTTACAAAAAGCTATTTTTCAAATTCCGACAACCTCAATATTGGTTTTGACAAAGATGGTTTTAGGCTTTCTGCTCTATTTAAGAAAAAAGAAGAAGCTCAGCAGGTTATTTGCATTTGTCGGGGGGCCGGTAAAAAAGAATTTTCATTAAACAATGTACCCTACGACAGGCTATCGATGCATATTGGCATTTTGCCGGCTGTAATAATTGCACCCGACGATATTGAAATAATTATTGGGGGGAGCGAAGGCCGTAGAAAATATTTAGATGCACTATTAAGCCAGTTAGATGCCGAATACCTGCAACAGTTGATGACTTATAATAAACTATTGCAACAACGCAACAGTCTTCTTAAACGATTTGCAGAGCAGGGCAAAACCGATGATACATTGCTTCAGGTACTTGATATGCAGTTGCTACCTCCTGCCAGTTATGTATTTGAAAAAAGAAAAATATTTTGCTCCGAACTCCGGCCCCTTGTTCATGATTTTTACCATCAACTGGCAGCCAACAAAGAAGAAGTAAAATTTACTTACGAGAGTAAATTATTAGAAGAAAATTTAGAATCGTTACTTAATAAAAATAAGGAGAAAGATAAAATATTACAAAGAACAAATGCAGGTATTCATAAAGATGACCTAAGTTTTTATTTGAATGGCCAGGTGTTTAAAAACATCGCTTCACAAGGCCAGCGTAAAAGCCTGTTGTTTGCATTAAAATTGGCTGAATACCAGTTGATAAAAAAATACAAAGGCTTTTCGCCCATACTTTTACTGGATGATGTATTTGAAAAACTGGATGACAACCGTATGCATCAGCTTTTACATTGGGTATGCAACCACAATGATGGACAGGTATTTATAACCGATACGCACAAAGACAGGCTGGTAGAGGCTTTTAGCAACTTACACATAGATGCCCGGGTGATAGAATTATAGTTTTATATTTGCAGCGCTATGGCAGAATTATCTTTACAGGAGGCAATGCAGCTTTTTTTGAAAAAAAGCAAATTAAAAAGCGGCATACAAGCAGTGCAGATAGAAGAAATATGGGAGCAGATAATGGGAAAAACTATTGCAAAATATACAGATAAACTACAAGTAACCGGCTCTACCCTTTTTGTAACTTCTATGGTGGCTCCTTTAAAAAATGAATTACTATATCAAAAAGATAAAATAATAGAAAGAGTGAATGAAGCCCTTGGAGAAAAGTTAATAAAAGATGTAGTGATTAAATAATCAGTTTAGTTTTACTACTTCAAAATTAGAAGCTTTTACATTTAACAAAGCCCTCAGTTCGTCATTATCCCAGCGCTCATCAGGCGCTCCGCTTATGTACATATTGCTGCCAATATCGGCTAATATTAATCCATATTTTTTTAGCGCTTTTAATATTACCTGTATGCGTGGGGTGTATCCTGAGATGTCGAAGGAAGCGCTCAACCTTAATCTTGCACCAAACGGTAACGAGTACACGCCGCCGGTACTGTTTACCTTATGCCTTGCCGGATAAATATAAGCAGGCTTTACATTTGATTTGGCTAAAGTAAACCTGATGGCATGATCTATTTCGCCTTTTAGCACTTCATCGTACCGCACCAATCCGGCAAAAATGGGTAAGCCTGCTGCATCGGCAGAGGTATAGCCATCCGGCCTTAGCTGGTTTGAATTTAAGTTAAAAATAGCACCACTACTTGCTTCCCAATGATTGCCATTTATGCTTGCATTGTATAATTCATATAATATACCATTTTCTTTATCTACCGAAATCACATGACTATCGCCTTGCCCATTGCCTTCAATTGGCGCAGTAAGCGGTATGGCATAAGGCCCTGCATCACTCTCATCTCCATAGTTTCCATCATTGCCATTTGCTCTGAAGGTTACCGGTATTTTGGGTTGGTTGCCACATACTACTACAAATGGAATTCCAATGGGAGCATTATCCCAAAGGCCGCTACCAAAATCGGCTTTTATACCCGTATTGGCATAAGCTGCCAATATTTGCTTACTGTTGATATCAACGGGGGCTTTGGATATATCCGTATTCCAGGGGTTATCTTTTGGAAAAATTGTAATGGTTTCTGCATCGGCTTTTTGAGCTTTGCAGGTAGTACCCGGAGGGGGTGTGGTACTGGGTGTATCAGCACCGGGTGCCGACTGCTTAGTACAAGATGCCAATAAGCTAACCATAGTAATAAGCAGTACGTAAAAAGTTGGTTTCATAAGTTATTGCGTATGGCTCGTTAGCTGCAAATAATATTCCAATATTAGTAACTTAGTATAAAAACATTGGCTTTTCGTATTTTTACGATTACTTATTTAGCAACGGTTTTAAGCTGTATCCCTCTTTTTTTAAAAGCGCTATCAGGCCATTACTGCCTACTAAATGCCCGCAACCTACTGCAATAAATACATTTTCTTTTTTCAGTATTTTTTTTAATTGTGCTACCCAGTTTTTATTTCTGTTATCCAATAACACTCCCCTGTCGTCTGCCATTCCAAAGTCTTTATCATTGAGCATGGCTTCTATTTTTGAAAGCTGCTGAGTTTTATAAACATTCAGCATACTGTCGAAAGAATTTTTATAGGCATTAATGCTATCTACAGTTTTTAATAAATCTTGTGCCTGTTCTGCATAAGGGATACTGTCAAATACTGATGCCTGAAATTGAATATTTTCAAACCCGTTTATTTTTTTCTTATCCTCTTTTGCTATTTTTAATAGCTCTTCTTCTACTCCACTAAGGCTTTTGCAGGGTAATAATTTGGGGTAAATAAAGGCTTCTAAAAAAGAGGGCTTTATTTTTGACATCATGGTTAAAGGCATAGAAAGTGAGTCATTAAAAAAATTACTTAGCCTTTCATAATCTTTTTCAGAATATAAATCTTTTAAAGTTTTACCATCTTTCATATTCATAAAAAACATGGCGCCAAGTGTATTGGAGGCATCATCGAGGTTCATTTCAAAATACACTTCATCTACATTTTTAAGGGCCTTTTTTAGGTTTTGACTAAAGTGAATATCAGTTTTGCACAAAAGATGAAATGTGCCCATAAGGTAACTTGGCCTGCTTAGCCCTTTACCGCTTATTTCCCATAGTACCGTATTATTGTCTTTATTGTATGGTAGCTTTTCTGCTTGTTGCGACTGGCACGATTGAAATAAAAAAAAGGATAAAATGGCTGCTATCAATTTCATATCAAACAATGTTTTTCGGGTTTATTAATTCTCCTGCCTGTAATAATTTATTATTTAGACAATTTGTTATACAGGCTTCCGCCTTTTTCAAATATATGTTGAATACTTTTTTCGGTAGCTGCATCAATTTGTACAGGTGGGGCATGATGTGGTTTTATTCTTGCATCAATAATTAAAGGCCCATTGCAACCCCAATGTTTATTGGTAGTAAATGGCTCTATGCCATAAATATCATGAGAAGGGTTAGCCCTGGTAAATGTTACCCATAAAAAATTATTTAATGATTCGCTCACAAAAGTTGCATCATCGGCAATAATAATAAATGGAATTTGTGCAAGCTGATGTATAAAAGGTTTTAACTGGCTATTTAATAATTCCATTTCCTGCGCCGCCTGCTGATATGTGCTAAATTTTTGTGACTGTATTACTACTATTCCGGGCATTACCAAGCGGGGATTATCAAAAGCTTTTAAGGTAAAGAAGCAATCAGGTACCTGATTAGCCAATTCTCTTATTACATTGCCATAAGCGGCAAAAACTACTTTACTACCCTGATGAATATTTGTGCCGGAGTAATCTAAAGTATCAATACTGGTATTGGTATAAAAATGGATGTCTCTATTTAAATGTATTCTTTGCAGTATAAACTGCAGGTATTCTTTAATGTTAGTAGTGCTGATAGCCGGGCCTGTATCGGCAGTAATAAATAAAAATTTGGCGAGGCTCAACTGGCCGGTCCCCAAAATATGGTTTGCAATGGTTAATAATTCTGCCGGTTGCTTAGCCGGAGAATACGGAGTGTAGCGCTCGCTCCCTATTGCTAACAGTAAGGGGTGTACGCCGGCGGCATCTACTGCATTTACTTCTTTTAACCCCGGTATTTCATATTGCAGGGCCTTGCCAGAAATGGCATGAATAAGCTCTCCAAAACTCGTATCTTCCTGTGGGGGCCTGCCTACTACTGTAAATGGCCAAATGGCATTTTGTTTTGCAAATACTTTGTGTACTTTCAATACAGGAAAATCGTGTGTTAAACTATAGTATCCCAAATGATCTCCAAAAGGCCCTTCGGGTTTATTTACATTCGGAATTACTTCGCCGGTTATTACAAAATCTGCATCGGTACTGATGCAATAGCCGTCAATATAAGTGTACCTAAATCTGCGGCTGCCCAATACGCCGGCAAATGTCAATTCGCTCATTCCTTCGGGCAGGGGCATTACGGCTGCAAGCGTATGAGATGGCGGGCCTCCTACAAAAATACTTACTTTAAGTGGCTGGCCTTTTTTGATGGCTTTAGATTGATGTACGCCAATACCACGGTGCAACTGGTAGTGCAGCCCAATTTCTTCATTTATTTTATATTCATTGCCGCTTAATTGTATGCGATACATACCAAGGTTTGCATTCATTACGCCGGGCTTGTAGGCATCTTCGGTATATACTTGCGGAAGGGTAACAAATGCGCCACCATCTAATGGCCAGTGCTGTATGAGTGGCAGGTCAGAAATTTTTATTTCCTGCAAAAGTACCGGCTTAGAAATTGGATTTTTTAATGGAAATGCTTTTAAAGAAGCAACACCAGCACTTAAATGCTTGAATGGTTTTTTAAGGGCTTGTATCGGATTGTTTTTTAGCTCAATTAATTTTTGTACATCATTAAAGCTGTGCCTGAAAATATATTTGCTTCTTTGAAGGGTGCCAAAAATATTGGAGGCAGCTTTGAATTTTGAACCTTTTACATTCTCAAACAAAAGCGCTGGCCCACCGGCCTCGTGTACACGAAGATGTATGGCCGCCATTTGAAGATGAGGATCTACTTCTTCGGTAATTTTTACAAGCTGGCCGGTTTTTTCTAAATCATTTATACAATCTTGCAGAGAGCGGTATGCCATTTATTTTATTTATTAGGCAAAGTTAGCCTTATGATTTGTATTGTAGCATTGATATGAGAGCCGAAGTATTGCTGACCTGTGTACTACTGCCAACGAGCTGCCGGATAGTAGCGGCAAGCCGAGGTACGAGGCTTATAGCGAATAGCCGGAACCAGTGATGAATATTGGTATGCAGCCGACAGCCATTATAATTAAAACATTTTTGGGCAACTGGTTTTTGCTCTTCGTATATGGCTGCCGGTATCATATTTTCTATGGCTGTGTGGGGGCATCAACCTCATTCTGTATGAGATACCGGTAAAATAGTACCAATCTTTATTTTGTGGATTTCCTCTTTTGGCGCCATCGGGAGGGTAAGGCAAACCTCCTGGTAATTCATTGCCGCGGTATGCCATTGATACGGCTGTACTTCCTCTTTTGGAGGCGAGCAAATTTGCATCTACATAAGTGGTGCTTACATCATCAAGATAATCGGTAAATGTTTTTCGTATTCCTAGTTCGATAGCAATTCGGTGATTGTCATCTATGGCCCACATTACTCCCCCGCCAAATGGTATGGCTGTTTGTTTGGTTTTATATGCTTTTCTTCCATTGTAAAATCCCTCGCCTTCGGTATTTAATTCGGCTAAAAAAACGGTATTCCCATTTTTATCTTTTGTGTAAGGATTAAACCCGAAGCGACCTATGCCCGCAAAAAAATAAGGGGACACTTTATAGTCGTATAAATCAAAAAGGATGTAATCGAAACTTAAAGATATTTCGGCCAAATCGCTGGTAAAACTAAGGTTCCTGCTTTTGTTAGGCCCGCCATAACTGTCTGCTCCACTAATTTTGCCAAAAGTGGCGTCCATTCTTACTCCCATTCGGTCATTTATTTCGTATAAAAAGCCCAGGCCTCCTGCCGGATGCGAATGGCTTAATGGAAATGGCGCATTACCAAGGTCGCCACGATAATTTGAAGCTCCTAAAAAAAATGTGGTAAAGAAATTTTGAGCGTGTACGGTACTGACTATTGGGCATAAAAAAAGTGGAAGTAAATACTTCAACACTTTTTTATGAATTGTATTTTTCAATTTATTTTTTTAGATACATTACTTCTTTTACCAACTTTACGGTACGTGGTACATCTGGTAAGTAAGCTGCTACAAGATTTGGGGCATAATGCATGGGCGCATCTGCAGAAGTGATTCTACGGATGGGGGCATCCAAATAATCAAAGCCTTCTTTTTGAATCCGGTAGGCAATTTCAGAACTTACAGATGCATAAGGCCATTGCTCTTCTACTATTACTAAGCGGTTTGTTTTTTTAACGCTTTCTAAAATGGTAAACCAGTCAAGTGGCCTAATGGTGGCAACATCTATTACCTCAGCTTCAATTCCCTCTTTTGCCAACTCTTCTGCAGCATTTAACGCTACTTTCATCATTTTATTGAATGAAACGATGGTAACATCTTTTCCTTCTCTTTTTACAAAACATTTGCCAATAGGTAATAGGTACTCTTCTTCGGGCACTTCGCCTTTGTCGCCATACATTACTTCACTTTCCATAAATATTACAGGGTCATTATCTCTGATAGCAGATTTTAATAATCCTTTAGCATCGTAAGGGTTAGAAACCGAAATAACTTTAAGGCCGGGTATATTGGCATAATAGCTTTCAAAAGAGGTAGAGTGTTGTGCTCCTAATTGACCTGCACTGCCAGTAGCGCCTCTAAAAACTATGGGGCATCCAATTTGTCCACCACTCATTGCCAACATTTTAGAAGCGGTATTTAAAATTTGATCTAAGGCTAATACTGCAAAGTTCCAGGTCATAAATTCTACAATGGGACGAAGGCCATTTTGAGCAGCGCCTACAGCTATTGCAGTAAAACCAAGCTCAGCAATGGGGGTATCTATCACACGTTTTTCTCCAAACTCATCCAGCATTCCCTGGCTTACTTTATAAGCTCCATTATATTCGGCTACTTCTTCACCCATTAAAAATACATTGGTGTCACGCCTCATTTCTTCCTGCATTGCTTCTCTCAGGGCTTCTCTAAATGCTATTTGTCGCATATTATTTGATGATTTTTTTTGGTTTAGTGGGGCAAATTTATTCTATAACCGTCAGATGAACAAATAAGGGAATTGTTTCTCTATAAAAAAAATGCAACTCTGTTGTTGCCAGGCAGAGTTGCAGGTAATATTGAAATGATATTTGTTTACATTAATTCCGCAAGCTTATCGGTCAGTTTTTTTCCGAATAGATTTTTGGCAATTATTTTTCCGTCTTTATCAATGAGCATATTGGAAGGGATTGCTTTGATATAAAACTCATCTGATGTTTGATTGCCCCACCCTTTTAAATCGCTTACCTGATACCAGGTAAGTTTGTCATTAATGATTGCTTTTTTCCATTTTTCCTTCCCTTTTTCATTGTCGTATGATACTCCGAATATTTCAAAACCTTTATCGTGATACTGGCTGTACGCATTTACAATATTGGGGTTTTCTCTACGGCAGGGGCCGCACCAGCTTGCCCAAAAATCTACCATTACATATTTTCCTCTAAGCGAAGACAGGCTGATGGCTTTGCCGGTAGTATCATATTGTGTAATATCAGGTATGATTTGCCCAACAGCCACTTTTTTATAAGCTTCAAGCATTTTCTTTATATCCTTTCCCTGTTTGCTGTTTTTTACTTTATCATTTAAGGAAAGGTACAATGGTTCTACATCAGAAGCTTCTGCATAGTATCCAAAATTTTGAAGAATGGCCATGGCACCTCTTAAGGATGATGGATTTTGTTTTACAAATTCTCCCACTATTTTTCTTCTGGTTTCTGTTATTTTTGTTTCTACTCCGTCCAGGCTATCCATTGCTGCTTTGTTTTTGTCTTTGAGCGCAACCTCATAAGCTTTACCAAAGCTTTCGTCCCAAATTTCTACTGATTTTAATTGTTTTTTCAGCCTGGCATCATCTTCATTCAATTTAGAGCCTGATACTTTTACTAAGGGCAAAGAGTCGCCGGTGCCTGAGAGTAATATTTTAGCAGGTTCCAGATAAAATGAAAGGTAGTTTTCTGTACGCTGTCCGTCTAAGTTTATTGTACTTAAATAGGCGGTTTTTGGAATTGATGCAAAACCTTTAAAAGAAAATTTACCGTTGATAATATTGGAGGAATCAACCTTTGGTCCATTTTCGCCGAATACGGTTAAATACAATTTCCCTTTTTTAAGAGAAGTAAAATGACCTTTTACAGTGAAAGATGAGTCGGTTGATTGTGCAGTAGCAGTACCTGCAAATAAAACTGCTGCAATAAAAAATAATTTCATTTGTAGTTAATATTTATTTTGGTGGCACAAGGTAAATAATAAAGTATTAAATGATTTACCATTCAAATAACACTATTGTAAATTTTCTATCAGCATTGCAGAAGCACCACCGCCACCATTGCAAATGCCAGCAGCACCGTACCTTGCGTTATTTTGTTTTAATACATTTATAAGGGTAACAATTATACGGGCACCACTTGCTCCCAGTGGATGGCCAATAGAAACGGCCCCGCCATTTACATTTACTTTAGATGGATCTAATTTCATACGCCTGGTATTTTCAATACCTACTACTGCAAAGGCTTCGTTGAGTTCAAAATAACTGATGTCTTCTATTTTTAACCCTGCTTTTTCAATGGCCAATGGTACGGCAATAGAGGGAGTAGTAGTAAACCATTCCGGTGCCTGCTCCGCATCGGCATAGCTGATAATTTTTGCAATGGGTTTTAAGCCCAATTCATCTGCTTTGTCTTTGCTCATGAGTACCAATGCAGCGGCGCCGTCATTCATAGTGCTTGCATTGGCAGCCGTTACTGTGCCCTCTTTTTGAAATGCTCCTTTGAGTTCGGGTATTTTATCAAATTTTACATTAAATGGTTCTTCATCTTTAGCAAACATAATGGACTCTCCTTTTCGCTGTGGAATTGGTATGGGTACTATTTCGTTATCAAACTTACCACTGTTAATTGCGGCCTGTGAGCGCTTGTAACTTTCAATGGCAAAAGCATCCTGGTCTTGCCTGCTTACGCCACAGCTTGATGCACAGAGCTCGGCAGCATTACCCATTGCTTTGCCATCATATACATCAGTAAGGCCATCTTTTGCAAGCCCGTCTATAAATGAAACATTACCATATTTATTGCCCCAGCGCATGGCATCTGCATAGAATGGTACATTACTCATACTTTCCATACCGCCTGCTACTACTATTTGGGCATCGCCAAGCAAAATACTTTGTACTGCCTGCGAAATAGCTTTCATACCGCTAGCGCATACTTTATTTACTGTGGTGCAGTTTACTTCATTTGGCAATCCTGCAAATTTTGCAGCCTGCCTGGCCGGAGCCTGCCCCAGATTGGCCTGTATTACACAACCCATTAGTACATCATTTACCATTTCAGGCTTTATGGCTGCTTTTTCTATGGCTGCTTTAATAGCAATACTTCCTAGTTGGGTAGCAGAAAATCCTTTTAATGTACCGCCAAAACTACCAATGGGTGTGCGTACGGCTGATATTATTACTACTTCTTTCATTATAAATGGCTTTTGCATACAAAGTTAACCTTAAATACTTCATATCTACTAACAGACACACCTTATGCTCTTTTCAATCATTTTCCATTTTATTTTAGTTATAAAATGGAGTTTTATAACGGGCATTGATTTGAAAATGTAATAAAGTCTTTAAAATTATTGTTATTCTAATACTCACCTATTGGGTTTATTAACACTGTGTTAGTATGTTTTTTTTATTTTTTTTATTGTAAATTTGCTTTGTAAAGTTTTATATATTAGCTTTGTTTTATAATTAACTGCTATTACCGTAAGTTAATCACAGAAAATCCTCTTTTTAAGAAAGACTCCACTTTCCAATTTCACTATTTTAACTACAAAATTCATTCCTACGGATTTTATTTATTATTAAATTAAGATCCTGTTGAACCCTTAATATCCACCTCTGCAAAAATCTCCCATGGTTTAGGGTTTTGTACCATTGGTACAAATAATTAATCAAAAACTATAATGAATATTTATTATGGCTAAGATTCTACTGAATATTGGTATTTTTTTGGGAATGGTATTTTTATTTAGCTCTTGTGTAAGCACAAAGCCTACTACTTATTTTTTAGGGGCTCAGGATACCATGTTTTTAGCGCAAGCTGAAGAAGTAGAGCCTCGTATTCAACCAAATGATATATTAAGTATTTCAATAAGCAGCCTGAGCCCAGACCCTGCTGTATCTGCCATGTTTAATGCTCCCAATGCATCAAACACGGTATCTACTACCAGCGCAGGATCCACTGCCAGTACTTCCGGTTACTTAGTAAGTGCTGATGGTATGATTCAGCTTCCGGTGTTAGGATATATTAAAGCTGCCGGTTTAACTATATCAAGGCTTAAAACTTATATTACTAATACAATAGTTGAAAAAAAATTATTGCTTGACCCAATTGTAAATATTCGTCATTTAAATTTTGAAGTAACCGTAATTGGAGAAGTTGCTCATCCAACAGTAATATCAGTTCCCAATGAAAAAATATCGTTGTTAAAAGCTCTTGGGCTTGCCGGCGATATTACTGTATATGGTAAAAAAGATAATGTTCTATTGATAAGGGAAGATGATGGCAGAAGGCAAATTACAAGGATTGACATGAATTCAAAGAAATTTCTTTCTTCACCTAACTACTATCTTCAACCCGGAGATATTATTTATGTAGAAGCCAATAAAGATAAAGTGGAGAACGCAAGTAATAAAAGAAACATTTTACCAACTGTACTTAGCGGCTTATCAGTATTAGCTATTGTACTTGACAGAGTGATAAAATAAAAAGTGAAAATGCAGCAAAAACAAAATAGAGCACCACTGCAAAGCGAAGAGAGCTTGGTAAATCAGGTAATATCAAAGTACCTGGGATACTGGCCTTTGTTTTTATTTGTTGCAATATGTGCTTTAGGGCTTGCTTATGTGTACTTACGATATGCCGTTCCTAAATATGAGGCAACTGCCACTTTAATAATTAAAGATGAAAAAAAGGGGTATGATGACTCAAAGATGCTGGATCAGTTGAACATGATTGGTACTAAAAAGATTATTGAAAATGAAATAGAGGTATTACAATCAAGGTCATTGATGGACAATGTTGTAAAAAACCTTCATTTATATGCCCCCACTTATACCGATGGTAAAATAAAAGCTGCTTCTGCGTATGTGTCATCTCCGCTTACCATTGAGGCTGCTAACCCGGATGGAATAAGTGCTGTAATTCCAAAAGTGTATTATAGTTTTAATGATAAAAACAATACTGTCAATTTAAACGACAAGTTAGCCGGCCCTATAAATGAATGGTTGAATACACCATACGGTAAATTAAAATTTGAGTTAAATCCCAAATTTATAGCTACCAATTCTGACAGGGCTTTTTATTTTTCACTTGTGCCGGTAAAAGATGTAACCAAGCAGATACTTTTGGGATTAAAAGTAACTGCAGCCAGCAAGCTTGCCAGTATTATTGATTTAAGTTATAGAGATGCTGTGCCACAAAGAGCAGAAGATGTATTGAATGAGTTGATTGTAAATTATGATAATGCAGCTATTGAAGAAAAAAACAGCCTGGCAAAAAATACTTTAAATTTTGTAGAGGACCGTTTAAAAATTGTAGCGCACGACCTGGATTCAATAGAAAAAAATGTACAACGGTATAAAGCAAGTGCCGGAGCATCAGATATCAGTACCCAGGGGCAATTGTATTTGCAAAATGTAAGTGCCAACGACCAAAAATTAGGGGAAGTTAACATGCAGCTCTCTGTGGTAAATCAGGTAGAGAAAGCCGTTTCGTCTAATAGCAATGATGCCGGAAGTGTAATGCCTTCTACCCTGGGAATAAGCGACCCGAACCTCACACAATTAATGACAGATTTGAATGGTGCAGAATTGCAGTATGCAAAAATGAGTAAGACGGTGGCAGAGAATAACCCCATGTTGCTTTCAGTAAAAGAACAAATAAATAAATTAAGGCCGCAAATACTTGAAAATGTACAGAGCCAGCGCAAAAATCTGGAAGCAAGCAAGCAGTCATTATCTTCCACAAATGGCAGGTATAATTCAATGTTAAGTTCAATGCCACAAAAAGAAAGGCAATTGATTGACATGAGCAGGGATCAAAATATTAAGAATGGCATTTATTCATTTTTATTGCAGAAAAGAGAAGAGAGCGAATTGTCTTATGCATCTACTTTATCTGACAGCAGGGTGGTAAATTCGGCTCAGGCTGGTAAACAACCGGTAAGCCCCAATAAAATGCTTATTTATCTTGCAGCATTAGCAGGAGCCATTGCCATTTGCGTTGCCTTTATTGGCGCCAGAGAGGCCTTTAGCCGCAAAGTGCTTTACAGGCACGAGGTAGAAGCGCTAACTTCTATTCCAATTATTGGAGAAGTAGCATACAATAAATCAAAACAAGAGTTGGTAATTGAAGCCGGTAAAAGAAGTTTTATAGCAGAAGAATTTAGAAAAATTAGGGTTTCATTACACTTTCTTGGGATAGATTCAACCCATAAAAAAGTACTGATAACTTCCAGCATACCGGGTGAAGGAAAAAGTTTTATTGCTGCAAACCTTGCTATAAGTAATGCTTTAACCGGTAAAAAAGTAGCCCTGGTAGATATGGACCTTCATAACCCCGGATTAGGTAGATTGTTTGAAAAGGAAGAAGATAAAGGGGTAAGTGATTACCTGATAGATAAAGTTAAACCTGAAGAAATATTATCAAAGATACCAGGTTACGAAAACCTTACTTTTATTGCAGCCGGTACCCTTCAGGATAACCCATCAGAGCTTTTGGTAAATGGAAAAATTGAGAAACTCATTGAATATCTCACCAACTCATTTGACATAGTAATAATGGATACAGCACCTGTGGTATTGGTAACAGATGCTTATATTTTGTCGCCTAAGGCAGATGCTACTTTATATGTAGTACGCCATAAGTACACGCCAAAAATGCTGATTAAAAGAATAGATGAAACAACCAAAATAAATCCATTAAACAATCCTGCCATCATATTTAATGGTGTAAAAATCAGGGGATTTTTTAAGAATAATTATGGCTATGGTTATGATTATGTATATGGAGCAAAACAACAAAAGAAAATAAAAAAAACAAAAAAGGTATTGGCCACCAATTATAATTAGGCCTCCCGTTTTAAACCCAATTGTCCTGACAAACCCGCCTCAGTAAGCAAATTGCTGTAACTGAGAATGGCTCTGCCATTATCCTAAAAAATACCGTGAATATATTCCGTTGAGAAACTGCATATTTCTAATTTAAAAAAGACCAAAATGAAAAAAACTTGGTATGCAGTTTATACAAAGTCTCGCTGCGAAAAAAAAGTAGCGACTTTGTTAGCAAAGAAAAAAATTGAACATTACTGTCCGTTAAACCGTGTAGTAAAAGAATGGTCGGACAGAAGGAAACTCGTTTTTGAACCATTGTTTACCTCTTATGTATTTGTGAGAGCAACAGATAGTGAGATGGCAACAATCCGTCAAACAAACGATGTTATTAATTTTGTGTACTGGCTTGGAAGGCCTGCTGTTATTAAAGATGTAGAAATCGAAAACATGCAGAGTTTTTTGGATGTGTACACTAATGTTCAGTTAGAAAAAACAGCTGTCAATGTAAACGATTTGGTTCGCATTACCAGTGGCCCACTTATGGAAATGGAAGGGAATATTGTTTCTATTCAAAACAATAAAGTAAAAGTTGCCCTTCCATCATTAGGCTACCAATTGGTAGCAGAAGTTAAAAAATCTAATATTGAGGTACTTGATTATACCTACCAAATTGCTAATATGGTATCATAGTAGTAAAAATTTTTCGGGAGCACATGAATTTTAACTTATTCACAGGCACCACCTTACTGAAAAGCCAGATAAAAGAAGATGTAAAATCTTCTTTTATCTTTTTTATTAAATTGAGTAGATGATAAAAATATTTCCTGTTCTGTAATTATTGAAATAAAAAGTTAGATAATGGAAATAATTGTGCTTAAGAATTCGTTTATCATTTGCATTTAAGATATTTTAATATAACCTCTGGCTAAAATATAAGACGGCTAAATGTATGTACACTGAGTACGTAAATATTTCATCAGAGATAACCACCAACGAAAAAAAATAAAGGTTTGAACACAATCTTATCCATCCTGGTGATGGTTGGTTTTTTTGCCATGATGTTTTTTACAACATCTGATAAAAATAGGTTGTATATTAAATATATTATTTTTGCCTCTCCTCTATTAGGTTTGCTGATTATCCCCGGCGACTTAGGCATTACAAATTTTAATTTATTATCCGTAGTATTTATTTTATTTTTTTATAGAAGAAAATATGTACAATTAAAAGGAGGAGTAGTATATATCATTCTTTTGCTGGTATTTTTAATTGCTGCATTATTGGGAGCTTATTTTGCAGAGTCATTAAATATTGATGCTCCAAAAGTTGCCATAGATTTTATTTCAATATTCATATTTGTAAAAATTTTAGTAGAAGAATGCCTGGCAGATGATTCATTTTTTTATGAAGTGATAAAATGTTTAAAAACCGTACTCATTTGCTCCATCATTTTCTTAGGGTTTCAATTTGTATTTGGCCCTTCTTTTTCGTTGGTAAGCTCACTCAACCCTAATATTACTGAAGATGCTTTAATCAGGTATCCCAGTTTTTTTATAGACCCACAAACATTTTCTCAATTTTTAGCAGGTACAAGTTTTTTATGTTTGATAAAAGAACAGGGTGAAGATAAAGTATCTACTAAAAATTATTTACTCTTAGTGGCCACATTAGTTGCCATATTTTTTACAGGTGGCCGGGGTGGATTTGGTGGCTGGGTATTAGGCTTTTCTTTGGTAGTGCTATTCGGAAATGCAAAGTACAGAATGTATGCAATTGTAATTGGCATTATTTTATTTATTATCATTTATAATTTTCAGGACAGCTTCCCCATGTTTACACGTGGTGATGATATTTCAGATTCTTATGATTTCAGATTTTCTATTTGGCAGGATGCTTTTAATATCTTTTTAAATCACCCATTAGTGGGTATTGGCCCCGGCGACTATGCAAACTATGTATCGGTGCATAACCCTGAGCAACACTGGATGCTTAATAATGAAATTTTGTATTTTAATCACCCTGAAAGCGGGTATCTTAAGCTTTTAGTTGAATATGGCGCAATTGGATTTTCGGCATTGATGGCATTTATTTTAGTGCCAATTGCAAAAGGTTTTTTTTCATTTGTAAAATACAAAGATTCATCATTTATATTACTAATTGCAGGTATTGTAAGTTGGATGGCAGGTTTTTATACTGTATATTCTTTAGACGATATTAGATTAAAAATCATGTTTATCACTATCATTTGCCTGCTTGTTACAAATTATAACAGGTTTTTACCCAACTATGAAGATGAACAAGATATTTAATTTTTTTGCAAGTAAATTTAAATCAGATGTATTTAAAAATAGCTTTTGGGGCATTTTTTCAAATGTCTTTCAAAATATCCTATTCAGTATATTCTTTATAGTACTTGCCAGGCAATATTCAAAAGAGGATTTTGCAAATTATATTATTGCCAATACGCTCTATTCATTTGTAGTTGGTTTTTCTTCATTGGGCCTTGGCCATTGGTTTGTGAGAGAGCTGTTGCATACAGATGATAAAGTATCATTAACCAATAAATTTTTTAAAATACAATTTTTTATAGGCGTAATATTTTATGGAGTAAATATTATCCTTGCCTATAGTTTATATTCAAGTTCATTGGTTCGAAACTTATCATTGTTAATTGGCATTAATGTAATATTTGATAATATTATTTATGTTATAAGGTTTGTGAATGTGGCAGAGTTTGAACAGAAAAAAACGTTCATCATCCTAACTGTAGAAGCGGTATTAAAATTTTTGATTGCCTGTGTGCTGTTTTTTTATCCTATATCTATTATTTATTTATCAGTATTACTAATCATTTTAAGATTGATAACGCTTAATTTATTTATAAAAATAGGAAGCTCTGACAGCATTCATATAAAACAAATACTTAGAGTAAAAGTAAGCTGGAATGAAATAAAAAACATGATAGGCGCCAATTGGTCGTTTGTGGTAATTGGCAGCATTTCTGTAGTGTATTGGCGAATTGGTAATATTTTAATTTCAAAAATACTAGAGCTTACAGATGTGGCCAACTATGAAGTTTCCTATAAGCTTTTTTCGATGGCAGAGATTTTGCCGGTTATTGTATCAACCACCATCTACCCTACTTTAATCAATTCATACAAAGAAGGTAAAAGTAAGCTCTCAGAAATGTACAATAAAGCTTTTATTGGGTATTCTGTATTTGGGCTATTGGCATTTACTTTTATTTTTTCATTTTCTGACTGGCTTATTCCCCTGTTATTTGGGGCAAAATATGTGGCCACATCATTGTACTGCAAAGAAATGTTTTTAACTATCCTCATTTTTCCGACTGCTGTATTTCAGGCAAATATTTTACTTACTCTTAAGCTGGAAAAATTAGATATGTGGTGCAACATTGCAAGTCTGGTGGTAAATGTAGCTTTATGCTTGATTGGACTGCATTTTATAAAATCTGTTTCAGTTATTAATTATGCCATCTTTATCTCTTTTATTGTTTTTCATACAGTACAGGATATTGTACTTATCAAAAATAAAATAACCACTTTGCAAAAAGTGCTTACCTTTTATTTTGCTTGTTTTGCAATAGTGGCTCTGTATTACTTTGCATCGCAAAAAATGAATGGCATGGTACTATTTGTTTGCTTTTGGCTTATTGTAGGGGGTTTGGTGGCATACTATGTTGTAAAAAATAGAGAAAGTTTATTTCCTAAAAAGACGCAAACAATGTTGAATGAAACAACTTAAAATTAAAAGGTAAAAGAATGACAGTTGTTTATTATACTTCTACAAGTTATTTGGATGTAATTGTTGAAACCATTCAAAGCATAAAAAATTCGGTAAATCTGCATGTGGTAATTGAAATTGCTCCTTCTTCAAAAAATAGTACTATCATCAATGTAAATGAACTTGAAAGCAAAGAAATGATAGAAACTCCAGAGAATTTGTTGGGCAAAGAAAAATGGGAAGAGTTGAAGCCCTATTTTAAGGACGTAGCTTCTGTAGAATTTGTTGTTCAAAAAAATAAAAGAGCATTTTCATTTGAAACTATTAAAACAGCTTACAAGCTTGGAAAATATTTAAAAAAATACAAGGCCGATATATTACATTTTGATTCCATCTCTACCTGTGCTATTGGATTATACTTT
Source organism: Bacteroidota bacterium (assembly GCA_018268135.1). Taxonomy (GTDB): domain Bacteria; phylum Bacteroidota; class Bacteroidia; order Chitinophagales; family Chitinophagaceae; genus Ferruginibacter. Next base: position 8,017 of record JAFDXD010000071.1, on the reverse strand, counting down.
TATGCCCGTTCTAAAAAAGTATTTATAGCCATTCATGATCCTGTGCCACACTCTGGAGAGGCCTCCTGGAGAGAAAAAATTCCTAAGAAACTTTTTTTTCCTTTGGCTAAAGGCTTTTTCTTTTATTCTGAATTTGCTCTAAAACAATTTGAGAAATATTACACTCGAGTTAAAACTGCTTTGTATGGTATTAAACTACAACCATACACATTTGTACAAACATATATTGGCGAACGGTCTGCCAAACCCGGGTATGTACTTTTTTTTGGACGTTTGTCGTATTACAAAGGGATTGATATTTTATTAAATGCAATACCAATCATCGTAAAAGAGCTCCCAAATCAGCATTTTATTATTGCCGGCAAACCCGATTATGATTTTAAATTGGATGAAACTCTTTTACAAAAAGTAAAAAGCAATGTTACGTTCATTGAACGTTTTTTATCTACTGAAGAATTGGTAAAGCTGATAGATAATGCGCAAATGGTAGTATGCCCTTACCGAGATGCTACCCAAAGCGGTGTGGTAATGACAACTTTTGCTGTAGGCAAACCGGTAGTGGCTACTAATGTGGGATCTTTTGCCGAGTATATTTCTGATGGGGTAAATGGGCTTTTGGCAGAGCCGGATTCACCATCAATAGCTCAAAAAATACTGGAAGCATTGAAAAATGATTTTTATGCTGATTTACAGAAAAATGTGGAACCTAATTTTTCAAAACAAACCGGTGATTATAATGCTTCAATCATTATCAACGCATATAATAATTAGCAAAAATGCAGCTTAGAGTATTAATATTGGTTCCTGGTTTTCCAAAAAATATGGATGATATTAAAGGCGGAGTACATTCTGCTATTGCCAATTTATTGATGGGGTTTAAAACTAAAGATATTGTAGTAAGGTTAGTATCGTTTGACAGAATAAAGGAAAGAGAAAGTATCAGGTATAGTAATAATATTGAAATTGTTTATCTGCCAGAAGGCGGCATGCCATTTCACTCACTAAATTACCTTGTAAAAGGCCCATCTTTATTAAAAAAACAAATAAAAGAATTTAAACCTGATATCATTCATTTTGAAGAAGGAAACTCTTTTTTGCTTTTAAAGTCAAGAGGAATTGTAAACACCCCATATTTGCTTACTGTACATGGGATGACATTTGCTGAAGGAAAATCTCAGAAAAGAATAAAGGATAAATTAAATTTATTTTACAATGGCCTATTGCAATTATTTTTTTTCCCAAAAAATATAATTCACATTTCTAATTATTCTTTAAAAATGCATCCGCCTGTAAAAAAAGGCAATACTGTAATAATATCAAACGCTATTAGCCCTACATTCTATCAATTAGCTCAAAGAGCCAACACGAGTAATACTCTACTTTTTATTGGTGTAATGAATGAACGAAAAAACCTTTTACTGCTATTAAAGGCAATTAAAAATCTAAATGATAAGAATATTAATTTTTCACTGAATGTTTTAGGAGGTTTTTCAGATAAAGATTATGAGGAAAAAATACTAACTTATATTAATCAACAAAAGCTTGTAAAGCAGGTACACTTTGCTGGCTGGGTAAATCAAACAGAAGTACAAAAATATTTGGTAAATTCTGACATCCTTGTTTTGCCATCACGACAGGAAACCCTGCCAATGGTAATTGCAGAATGTATGGCAGCCTCAACGCCGGTGGTGGCTTCCAATGTAGGTGGTATCCCTGAAATGGTTTTTAGCGATAAAACTGGTATTGTATTTTTGAATGAGAATTTAGACAGCTTATGTAATGCATTAGAACAATTGTATAACAATGATGAGCGGATTGTGCAAATGGGGATGGCAGCTAATAAAATTGCCTTTGAAAAATATCATTGCAACAGCATTGCTGATAAAACAATTGATTTTTATAAAAAAATATTGGCAGAATAATAATTTACCCGAAGCATCATAAAAATGAATATACTAAGTAAAATATACGATAAGTTATTAATAAAGCAGTGGAACATTGGCTTAGCAAGAATTGATATTAAAACTATTATCAGAACAAAAGCATTTAATGCCGAGTTTACCTGGCTGCCTGAGAATGACCCCGAGAGATTTTTTGCTGACCCCTTTATTTTTAAAAACAATAATGGTACTATTAATATTATTTATGAAGATTTTTCAAATAGTGATCATTATGGTAAAATTTCTATAAAAACGCTCAATCAAAATTTTGAAGTGATTGCCACAAATGAAATTTTAGACACCAAAAGTCATTTATCTTATCCAAATGTATTTTTTGAAAATGATACTACTTATATCATGCCGGAGGCTAGCTTGAGTAATAATCTTACAATGTATGAGTATGATTATAAAAACAAAGCGCTCATAAATGCAAAAGTTATAGTTAGTGGGTTGCCACTTTTAGACAGCACCATTTTAAAATACGGGGAAAAATATTGGCTATTTGCCACCAAAAGAGGAGATGACAGTAATAGCGCCTTATATATTTATTACGCTGATAAGTTTGACGGGCCCTATAAAAGCCATATTAAAAACCCGGTAAAAAAATCATTAAATGGCAGCAGGCCGGCAGGTAATTTTATAGAAGTGGATGGAGAAATTTATCGTCCTACTCAAAATAGCGCTGAATATTATGGTAAATCCATTACCATTAATAAATTAAAATGCCTGTCAGAAGAAAACTTTGAAGAAGAAGAATATTTTATAGTAGAAGCCCCAAAAAAAACTAAGTATAATTACGCTACACATACAATAAATTTCACAGATGACGTTATAGTAATTGATGCATTGAGGCGATATTTTATGCCATTAGCTCAAATTAAAATTTTCATCAAAAAAATATTTAAAAAGCAATGATTATTTACTGAAATGACCATTTTAAAGGTAAAAATTGAATAATATTGCCGCAAAATTCCCCCTGCTAACATGAACGACTTTATTAAATATTACGCAAAAAATAATTTTCTCACTCAAAAAAAAATGAAGGAGATTGATGCATTCTACAAACTTGATAAGAATGCATTACTTGAGAAATACAATGCTGAATTTTTAAAAGTGTTTAGGGCTGCCATTACCCATTCTCCATTTTATAAAAACTTATATGGGCAGCATGGAGTACAAATTACTGACATTAAAGATATTACTGATATAAAAAAACTCCCTATTACTACCAGAGAAGATTTGCAAGACAAAGAGGATCAGATATTTTTTGGAAATAAAAAACTTAAAATAAATGGTTATACCAGCGGCACTACCGGTACCCCTCTAGTAATTTACAGAACACCATTAAACGTTATAAATGAGCAAGCTTATGCATTTTATTATCGTTTGATAAATGGGTATAAAATGGGCCAAAAATATTTATCCATCAGGGGTACATTAGACAGGAATACCACACATAAATATTTTAAGAGAGCCAATACTTTATATATCTCCAGTCCCAATATAAATGAGGGTACAATTGATTTTTATTATAAGCTCATTAAGAATCACAACCCGGTAGCTGTAGAAGCATTTCCGAGTTATCTGTATAAAATTTGCCAGGAACTTGAAAAGAAAGGGCTTGAATGGCATGTGCCAAATGCATTTACTTCATCTGAAACTTTGTATGATTTTGAGCGACAAAAAATTGAAAATTTTTTGCAAACAAAAATTCATGATTTATACGGCAATGCGGAGCGAACAATAATGCTTACTAAAGGCAAGGATGATAAGTATTCCCCTGCCCCACTCTATTCAATCAATGAGTTTGAAGAAGAGCAAATCATTACGACAGCACTTACCAATATTAAATTTCCATTTATTCGCTATGCAGTAAGAGATAAAATTGTAGTAAACGGAAATGATTTTATGCAGAACATAGTAGCGCCGGATATTGTAAGAATTGAAGGCAGATCCACAGATACATTAGACTTGAAAGATGGTAGTATTGTAGGTTGTATCGATCATGCATTTAAAGGGCTTCATCATCTTGAATATGCACAGGTGCATCAATACACGGTACAAGAGCCCATTGAAATTAAAATGGTGGTGAGGCCAGATTTTGGCAGCAATGATTTAGAATTATTTAAATCTAAATTTGTAAATATGGTTGGTAAGGATACTCCTTATTTTATCACCTATTGCAAAAGAGAAAATCTTACTTTTTCGTCTGTAAACAAATTTAAGCTTGTTATAAAACATAATAAGCCTAGAAAGTAATCATTACATTTTATTGAATAACAAAAACTAAACTGCTAATACATGTGCGGAATTGCAGGAATTTACTTTAAAAAAAATACGGATACCGGCCAGTTAAAAAAATTTGAGAAACTGGTAAAGGAAATGCAATATATGCGTGGGCCTGATAAATTTAGCAGCCTCGAGGTTAGCCCAAATTTATTTTTATTTCAAAATATGCTTTCCATTATTGACATTGGGAATGCCAACCAGCCAATGCAAGATGATAATGGAGTAATTACTTACAATGGAGAAGTGTATAATTATCGTCAGCTAAAATTTCCGGATGTGCAATATAATTTGCATTCAGATACCGAAGTATTACTAAAAGGGCTCAATAAAGAATATATTCCTTTTTTATCCAAAACCAACTCAATGTTTGGATTTGGATATTACAATAAAGCATCAAAGGTCATTACAATATGCAGGGACAGGATAGGGATTAAACCAATTTATTTTATTAATACTGATGAAGTATTTGCTTTTGCTTCAACCATTACACCTTTGGCAATGTTTTCTGCCAAAAGGCTTAACCATACTAAGTTGTGGCATTTTTACCTAAACCGTGCTTTTCAGGCACCGGCAACTATTATGGATGATATATTTGAATTAGAAGCCGGATCATACATTGAGTTTGACACCAAAAATAATTCTATATCTGCCTCCAAAAAATGGTGGCAAAGGAAACCACTTGAAAATCTTTATACCAAGGAAGATGAAGTAATCAATACAATTGAAGAGCTTCTAAAAGATTCAATAAAAAACAGGTTGGTGGCAGATGTACCGGTTGGTTTGTTCTTAAGTGGAGGAGTAGATTCTTCGCTTGTGGCTGCTTTAACTGCTCAGCAGAGTTCTAACCTAAATGCTTTTACCGTTTCCTTTTATGATGAAAATTATGATGAATCATCGTATGCAAAAAGAGTGGCAGAAAGATATGGTATAAAATATAATGAAATTAAAGTGAATGCAAATGACTTTGCAGGAAGTATAGACAAATGGATTGAAACACAGGATGATATTGTGGGTGATCCTTCCTCTCTGCTCATGTATAAAATTTCGCAATTTGCAAGTAGCTTACAATACAGGGTATTGCTTGCCGGCGAAGGAGCCGACGAATTATTTGCAGGTTATAATGCGTATAAATATTTTAACTGGACAAAGAAAATACATGGCTACGGAAAATTTGTACCGCTTAAAAAACAAATTGCCTCACTGTATAAAAAGGATTCCAAAAAATACAATTTTATTTACAACGCATTGCACAAACCGGTATTTTATGGAACTGCAATGATGTTTGAGCCACACCTGCTGGCAGAAATGATACCATCTTTTTTAGAAGAAAACCCTGTTAAGGCATTTGATATAAAATCTGCAATGGACCTTGACATTAAGGACAGGTTGCAAAATGATATTTTAACCAGGAGCGATCGCCCTACCAGTGCAAGTTCTATAGAATTAAGAGTGCCCTTTTTAGCTCACCAATTGGTAGATTATTCTGCTGGAATAAGTGAGGAATTATTTATGAAAGATAATATTAGTAAATACCTGGTAAAAAAACTTGCTTTAAAATATTTGGATCATGATATTTTGTACCGAAAAAAAGTAGGCTTCGATTTGCCATTGAAAAGTTGGGTATCGCATGAGTTAAAAGACAGGTTGCAACATTCTATTGAAAATTCGGTACAAAAAGATTGTATTAATATAAATGTAATTAGAAATTGCTTTGACCTGCATGTAAATAAAAATATTGATTATGCAACCAAGTTATGGGCATTTTTGTGCATAGAGTTAAGTTATCAATACCTTTCAAAAATATAAAACAGCAACCTGACTTATTGTGGCACAACCCAAAAAAATATTGATAACCGGTCCTGTACCCCCTCCTGCCGGAGGCATCAGCATTCATATTTCAAGGTTGCAGTACCTGCTTAAAGATAATTTTGCAATTGATTTTATTGATGAAAGTAGTTTGCAAAAGCCGGGAATTTTTAATTTAAGAAGCTACAATTTTTTTTTATACATAAAAAAAATGTTGGGAGCAGATCTGGTATATGTACAAAGCGGCAGTACCTATTTGAGATTAATACAACTTTTTTTTGCAAAATTATTATTCAAAAAAATTATTTTAACCATACATGCTTATCCTTTTAATAAAAAGGGAGTTGCCTACTTTTTAGATAACAGCATTTTTAATTTTGCCAATAAAATTATTGTGGTAAATGAATCTATATTGACCAGGCTAAGTTTACCTCCACAAAAGTGTGCAATTAAGATAGCTTTTTTGCCTCCTGTAATGGAATTAGAGCCTGCATTACCTAATAATATTTCGGATATTATACTTTCTGCTAAAAATGATGGAGCAAAAATTATTTGTGGCAATGCATCACGACTTGATTTTTACAACAATGAAGATTTGTATGGTGTAGATATGTGCATAGAAGTATCAAAATATTTTAAGCAACAAAGTGTAAAACATATTTTCATTTTTATTGTATCTTCTTTGGATGATGGGAAAACAACATTTGAAAAATATGTAAACCAAATTAAAGCAGAAGGCTTAGAAAATAGCTTCTTTTTATTAAATACCCGGCTGTCATTTGTAAGATTAATAGAAGAAGCCGATGTAATAGTAAGGCCTACCAATACTGATGGAGATGCCATTACAATTAGAGAAGTTTTGTATTTACATAAACCAATACTTGCCTCAGATGCTGTAGCAAGGCCAGAAGGTACTTTGCTTTTTAAAAACAGGAATGTTGATGATTTTAAAAATAAATTGCTGAATATAATCAGCCAATCAAATACATCCATAACCGATAAGCAAAGAAATGATAATGATGATAAATCATTTTACATAAATATTATTAATAGTGTTTTAAAAAATTGAATTTAGAATGAAAGTAGATTTTGAAAAATCATTTAACCTTTTGATTGTTTTTTGTGAAAATGAGCAGTACAAGGGTTATGATCCATACGATGGGTTAAACAGCTCATTGTTTCAACATCTGCCTATCATTAAAAATAACCGGTATGCACGTTTAGCATGGATACAGTTTTTTAAACGCTCTCCTATTAATTTCAGAACAATTGTAGGCGTAAAAAAAGATTATAACCCAAAGGCTTTGGGATTGTTTTTATCTGGCTACTGCAATTTATACAAGAATAAACCCTGCAAAGAATATTTAAATAAAATTAATTTTTTTGTGCAACAAATACAGGCAACTGTAAGTGAGGGATATTCGGGTAGTTGCTGGGGTTACAACTTTGATTGGGAGGCAAGAGCATTTTTTCAACCAAAAGGAATGCCTACAGTGGTAGCTTCTTCATTTATTGCCAATGCCCTGCTTGATGCTTTTGCAATTACAAAAGAAGAAAAATTAGTAACTATTGCCCGTAGTACCTGCGATTTTTTTTTAAAAGATTTAAATAGAACTTATGATGATAAGGGTAATTTTGCATTCTCTTATTCTCCATTAGATAAGAGCGTTGTTTTTAATGCTTCTTTATTGGGCAGTAGGTTACTAGCAAGGTTATACGCTATTACCGGAGAAGAAATATTATTAGAAGAAGCAAAAAAATCTGTAAATTTTTGTATCAACTATCAGCAAGCCAATGGCGCATGGGCTTATGGTACTTTACCTTTTCATCAATGGATTGATAATTTTCATACAGGGTATAACCTTGAGTGTTTGTACGACTATATGAAATATACGGGCGACACATCAGTAAAGACCGCTATTGAAATAGGTTTTGAATATTATATTAATACGTTTTTTACTGAAGAAGGCATACCTCAATAT
>JAFDXD010000070.1 GCA_018268135.1 Bacteroidota bacterium | reverse complement strand
GGCAACAGATCTTCCATTGCTTGATTTTACCAACACATATACATACTTACCGTTTTCATCCGTTTGCACTGTATTAATGGGTATTACAATAGTTTTAGCAGATGAATAATCAAGTATCCTCACTTTTGCAGCCTGGTTAGGCTTAAGCAGAGGATTGTATGGCACTTTTATTTCGGCAACAAAGCCACGGTTGGCCGGGTCAACAGATTGGCTTAAGAGAGAAACCGGAGCATTAATAACAGTATTTACATCCGTTACAGTAATTTGTGCCGGGGAGCCTTTGTGCAATCGGCTGGTATAATTTTCGGGTACACTTGTTACCACTTTCAGTGATGATGTGTTTACAATTTTTATTTGTGGGCCGGCTGCCGTCATCCCTGTAAAAGTTTCTCCTACCCTAATATTTACAATATCTGCAATACCCGATACATCGCTGTAAATATTGGAAGTGTTTAATTGCGCTTGTGCAACTTTTACACTTTCTGTTGCAGTTGCCAATTGATCTTGCAGGCTTTGTACATTAGTTTTTGCAGTTATCAATTGCACTTCGGTACCTATACCCTGGTTCCAAAGATTTTGCTGACGTCCGGCAAGGTCTTTTGCCAGGGCCAGTTGGGTTCTTATGCCTGCCAGTTGCTGAGTGGCCGCATTTACCTGTTGCTTCATTATAGCATCATCTAATTTTAAGAGCAACTGTCCTTTTTTTACAAACTGACCCTGCTTTACATACAGCGCCCTTACCTGGCCTCCCATGCCAGATGGTGAGATGTAAGAAATATTTTCTGCATCTACTTTTCCCTGCAGATCTACATAATGATTAAAATCCTGGATAGCAACGGGCATTATCGATACTAATTTTTCTTTAATACTGCTTGCAGATGATGTATCAATTAGCGCAAGTTCATCCTGCAGCTTTTGTATCTCTGCTTCATCTTTACTTTTTTGCGCTTTTAATTTTTCAAGCTTAGCTTTTTTATCATTAATAGTTGCATTGCCTTCTTTTTTACTTTGGCCGCATGATGCTACCAAAAATAACAGCGCTATTGCAATACTTAGTTTGGTGGTCTGGTGCATATCCTCTTTGTTTATCTGTTTAATATTTTTTTTAAAGTTTTCCGGTGGCTTTTAAAAAGTCTATCTTGGCAATGATGGCATCGTACAATGCTTGTACATAGTTAGTTTGAGCAGCTTTCAAATCTGTTTGTGCTGTGTTGATGTCAGTAGCAGAGCCAGTGCCTATTTCATATTTCTTTTTTGTTTGCTCATATACTTTTTCTGCAAGGGTCATGTTTTTCTTTTGAAAATCCATAGTAGCAATGGCTGTGGCAAAATTGTTTTGTGCATTTTGTATGTCGTTATCAATACTAATTTTTAAAGCTTCCTGCTGATTCTGAATTTTATTCAAGGCCAATTTTGCATTCGCAATTTTTGCCCTGGTAGAAAACCCGCTAAAAATGGGTATATGCAATTGCAAGCCGATAAATGATGTAGTAAACCATTGTCCATTGTCAAAAAAATCAAATTTATTGCGCTGCGCCTGTTTGCTATAATTAGCGTTAAAAGAAATGGTAGGAATCTGGCTTAGCTTATACCGCCTGATATTTAGCTCGTTTAATTTACTTGAAATTTCGAGCGCCTGGTAATCTTTACGGTCTTTGTAATTGCCCTGGCTGCCTGCTAATACTCCTTCTCTAATTTGATCGTCGCTCAATGAATCTGTGAGTACAAGGCTGTCTTTAATGGGCATGCCCATTAATAATTTTAATCCTGAGTAACCATTGCTTATAGCATTGTTTGCTTTTAATTTTTCTGTTTCAAGATTTGCAAGCTGTACCGTAAGTTTATCAATGTCAATTTTTTCTGCAAATCCATTGTCAAACATAACGCCGATATCATGCTGTAATTTTTGAAGCCTTGCTATGTTTGCATTTAGTAAACTAATCTGCGTTTTACTTGCTACCAGTTGATAATAAATTTTGAAAACGTTTGCCTTTATATTTTCTTCTGTAATTTCTTCCTGTTTTTTGGCGAGGTCTATTACACCTTTTCGGGCTTTAAGGGCTATAAATACCTGCCCATCAAAAATTATTTGGTTTAATGACAAGGCGCCTCCTGCATTCCATTTGGTACCAAACTTTACAGGTACAAAAGTACCCGGTGGCTGCCCAATAATTTCTCCAGGCAATAATGTGGTAGGGATATCAAGGTAATGAGTAGCAGATGCCGAACCGCTTACTTGTGGTAGCGCTACTGAAGTTACATCTCTATTGGTTTGCTCCTGAATTAAAATATCGAGCAGAGCATTTTTTACCTGTACCGAATGCTGGCTTGCATAATCTACCGCCTGCTGAGCAGAAAATTCATTAATTTTTTGTGCATTGGCCACACCGGTACAAACCAGTAGTATGGCGCTTAATACTGTCTTCATATTTCTATTTCGTTGCATCAGCTAATATTTATTTGGTTCTTTCCTGTTGATATTTTTGTATAAGCTTATACCCTTTTAAAGTGCTTAAGCCATATAAAAAATGTAGCGATAGCTCATTTTCAATTTCTACAATACCTGATTTTGTTTTTAATATAAACTCGGGGTTAAATGGTATCAAAATACTTTCTACCCTGTACCTCGATAAAATTTCTATTTTTACATCGGGCCTGTACAACTCTTCTTTAATGCCCCTGCTAATATTTTCTTTGATGGCATTGTACAAGTAATCGTTTTTGTGTTTCAAAAATTTTTGAAAGGCTTTAGGGTAATATTTTTGCATATCAAATAATACCGATGGGTTCATGGTTTTAAACATTTCTACCACTTTATCCATTGCAATAAAAACTTCCTGTATGGCATTGACTGCTTTTTTGCGCCCCTGGTCGCATGTTGCTTCATTGTCGGTAATCACAGTATCTACCACATCATTTACCAGGGCATCTTTATCGGCATAATAGAGGTAAATTGTTTTTTTGCTAATACCGAGGTTATTGGCAATATCATCCATGCTTACACTCCGCAATCCGTATTGCATAAAAAGCTCGTGAGCTTTAGCATGCACTCTTTCACTAGTTTCTGTAATGTCTATCATAATAGGGTGCAAAACTATGGAAACTTTTTATGTTACCAAAGTTTCCATCCCTTTTTTTTGCCATTTATATAAATTTTTTAGAGAGAAGAGTTATGCTTATATCCCCAAAATGGTACTGTCTGCCTGTATTTTAAGTTATCTTTATAGCTAAATATTTTTTATGGATAAAAAGTTTGAGTACAAAAAACTGTTTCAATATTTTTTGCAGGGTATCTTAATATTGGCTCCGGTAGCCATCACCATTTATGCCTTATATTTTGTAGTATCTACCATTGATGGATGGATACCCATTTTTTCTTCTGTAGATGATGCAGGAAGGGTACATGTACAAAATTATGGGCTTGGTTTTGTAATAATAATTTTAGCCGTTATTGCAATTGGCTATTTCAGTTCATTTTTTATTACGGGTCGCTTAGTAAGCATTTTGGATAAGTTTATGCAAAGAACACCTGGCATAAAGCATATCTATTCTACAGCTAAAGATTTTTTTGAAGCCTTTGCAGGTGATAAAAGAAAGTTTACTCAAAATGTTCTTGCCAATGTAGATGATAACGAGGTATGGCGCCTGGGTTTTATTACCCGGCAAGATATGAGCGAATTTGGGTTAATGGATTATGTAGCAGTGTATATACCCATGGCTTATTCGGTGGCAGGCAATGTATATATTATCCCCAAATCGAGGGTAAAACCAATTACCCATATTAGCAG
>JAFDXD010000006.1 GCA_018268135.1 Bacteroidota bacterium | reverse complement strand
TAAATATGCAGATTTGTACAAACAGATATTGGGTTAATTTATTTCAACCCGTAACAATTTGCTATTTTTATCAATATTATTTATACAAAATCATTTTTAATGCCACACCGTTTTCTCATTATTGGGGCTGGTTTTTCAGGAGCTGTATTAGCAAACAGGCTTATTAAATATTTTGACTGTACTATAGATATTTGGGACGAAAGAAACCATATTGCAGGCAATTGCCATACCGAAAGGGATGAGAAAACAAATATCATGGTGCACCAATATGGCCCTCATATTTTTAACACCGATAAAAAAGAAATTTGGGATTATGTAAACAGCTTTGGCGAATTTAAAAATTATATACACCAGGTAAAAGCAGTAAGCGGAGGAAAAATTTATTCTTTACCCGTCAATCTTTTTACCATTAACCAGTTTTTTAATAAAACTTTCTCGCCCGCAGAAGCAAAGCTTTTTTTAGAAACCCTTGCTGATAAGACTATTACTGATCCGCAAAATTTTGAAGAGCAGGCGCTTAGTTTTATTGGCAAAGGTTTATACCGGGCATTTTTTTATGGCTATACCAAAAAACAATGGGGCTGCGAGCCTACTGAATTGCCTGCTTCAATTTTAAAGCGCATACCCGTTAGGTTTAATTACGATGATAACTATCATACCAATACTTATACAGGCATACCAAAAGATGGATACACCGCCATTATTGGTAAAATGATAGAGCATGAAAGAATCACCGTTTCATTAAACAAAAAATTTTCTCCATCAGATGATGTAAAAAATTATACGCATATTTTTTATACCGGGCCATTAGATGCATTTTTTAATTATGAGTATGGCAGGCTTGGATACCGTACCGTTACTTTTGAAAAACAATATGCCAATGGCGATTACCAGGGCCTGGCTCAAATGAACTATTGCGATGCAGAAGTACCTTATACCAGGATAGTGGAGCCCAAATTTTTTACCCCTTGGGAAAAATATGACAAAAGTATTTTCATAAAAGAGTACAGCAAAGAAACCACCCCACAGGATATACCTTATTATCCAAAAAGGCTGCAAAATGATAAAATAATTTTACAACAATACCGAACCAGGGCAGCATCGTTGCAGTCGGTTTCCTTTTTAGGAAGATTAGCCACCTATCGCTATATGGATATGCACCACGTTATAGGTGAAGCATATAATTTTGCAGAATTATTTTATCATCAATTTAAAAATCAACAACCCTTACCCGTTTTCCCAAATACCGACACTTTATAAAAGTACCGCTACTATTCCCGGGCTACAGACATTTACATTCATTTTCTTTTAAAAAAACTACGTGTTTTTACGCATTTTTTAATGTGTAAAACAATAATGCGTTTACTGCTGGCGTTAGTATTTAGTTATTCCAATATTCAGTAAAAACCTAAACGCACTTCTTATGGAGAAAGTGATAGCAGTAGTCGTATCCTACAACCGCCAGGTACTTTTATCAGAATGTATAGATGCCCTAAAAAGCCAAACCCGAAAACCCGATGCCATCCTCGTAGTAAACAATGGCAGTACAGATAATACTGAACAGTGGTTGCAAACTCAATCAGACATTCATTATTTCACTCAAAACAATGTAGGCTCCGGTGGGGGATTTAATGCAGGTATTGCCTGGGCTTTTAAGCATGGCTATAGCTGGATATGGTGTATGGATGATGACGGTTACCCCAAAGAAGATGCCCTGGAAAAATTATTAAATACAGATACTCCACAGCGCAGCCTGCTCAATTGTGCAGTGCTGAATAAAGATGATAAAAAAACTTTTGTATGGAATACCAATAATTACAAAACCATTGATGATGTGGACCAGGAATTAATTGAAGGAATAGGCCACCCCTTTAATGGCACATTGTTGCACCGCTCTATTATAGAAAAAGTAGGGGTACCAAAGGCTTCCTTATTTTTATGGGGAGACGAAACAGAGTATTATTACCGAATTACTAAGCAACATCAAATACCTGTAGTTACAGTACCTGCAAGTGTACATTATCACCCGGCTGCAGCCTTTTCTTTAAAACAAGATTGGGATTTTAAAAACTCATGGAAACTCTACTTTTATATACGCAACCGCTTTCATGTACATAAGGCAAAGTTTTCAAACAAATTATTTGCCGTCATCAACTATTTATGTTTTGTAATGGCTTTTACAGGAGTAATATTGTTTTTTCAAAAAACAGACAAGCTAAAAAAAATATATTTTATTTTATGGCCCGTAGCTGATGCTTTTAAAAGCAGCTATTCCGCCACGCCTACAATTATTTTGCAAAAGCTACAGGTAAGAAATCAAAAACAACCTCCATTAATATTTACCTCAGTAAAAAATATTTGGAGCCAGCTATTTGTGCCCAGGCCTTCCTTAAGCACAAAACCTGCCAATGCATAAAGCGTTTATCATTTATTAAATATCAAACAGCCTGGCTTACGCCGGGCTTTATTTTTAGTTTATTATTAAAGTATAGGATTAAAAAAAGGCTAATAAGATAAAAGGGGATGGCCGGAATTTTATATCGTACCAATGTGCCAAAGTTGAGTGTGGTAGCGCCTACAAACAATGCAAATACTATTGAAAACATCAGGCTGTATAATATAATAGGCTTCGATAAAATTGTATAGAATGTGTTTTTTACCCCCACTTTTATCAATACAAAAATGGTTAGCAGCATAAATGCCAGGCTCTCAAAAGAAGAAAATAAAGTAGATAATTTTTTTGACTCCCAAAGATAGGGCCGAAACAATGTGGCTACAATGGCTGCAGGCGCCATCCTTACGAGGCTGTTAAGGCTGCCGTCAAACTCTACCCCAAGCGAAAAATTTGATTCCGTAGCACTAGCCTGAAACTCATAATTTTCCTGATAATTTTTAATACTCTTGGTAAGCCCTTGCGAAGCAAAACCACCCAGCGCCTGCTGCATGGTACTGGCCACTCTTAAAAAACTAAAAATACTTGCTACAAAAAAACCAAGTATGATGAGCGCTCTCATAAACCTGCTTTTAACAAGGTTTACATTTTGAAGTATTACAAACAATGCAAAAAATGGCACATACGATACAATGATGTACACCTTTAATATCACCAATGCATAGCTTGCAATGATGGCCGCTATTGAGTATTTTAATATCTTCTTTTTTAATATAAAAATATAGTAAAGAGAATATGTTAACCAACCTAATGCACCTGTGCAAATAGGGTCTTTAAGTATGCCCGAACTCCAAAAAACAAATGTGGGTAAAAAAAGTATGGCAATAGCTAATTGCTTATGCAACTTTGGAAATTGCTCGTAAAAAAATAAGTAAAGTCTCCACACCCCCGTGTAGGATATCATTGAGAAGAAAAGATTGATGGCCATAAATTTTCCGAAAGTAAAAAAGCTTAAAAATGCAACCATCTTTGTTACCATAAAGTTACTCTCCTCATTAAAATATCCAAGGTTGGCTAAATTATAAAGTAATGACTGGTCAAAATTTTGTGCAGGCTGTGTTAGAATTTTTATATGGCTCTCATCGCTTAATATGAGTTTAAAAATATTATATCCCTCAGGGTAATAAAGGCCTGTAGTATCGCCCGGCGATATAAACACCACAAATACGCAATAGGCAAAACATGAAAAAACTTTTATCCAAAATCCTGTTTTATGATACTTTCTTAATAATGGGTCGGTGTATTTATTTCTGCTTAAATTAAAAATAAAGTTGAAAATAAATATATATATTATGAAGACAATAAAATCAAAAAAATTCATCATAGCACTGGCGGGTTTACTTCATTTAAATCTTGCTTCCAAACAAATTTATCTTAAAATATTATTTAGCATTCAGTAATATAGATTTATTTTGCTTTTTAAATTTAATACTCAATCATTTTTTATTCAACTTTTTTGCAGGCTACCTGCTACATCAATATTTTAATATGGTAAAAAAAGTAGCCATCATCGAAAATAATATTATTGCTACCAATACAATACGTGAAAAGCTTACAAGAGCCATAATGCATGCCGGGTATGAAGTAACCATTTTAACCACGGGTACCCCCGAAGATATGGAGCTTGCTACCCAAAAAGGATTTAGCATCATTAATGTAAAAGGAAGTACGCAAGACCCTCGGGATATTGCAAAGTATATGAGAAACCTTACCAAAGCCTTAAAAAAAATAAATGCAGAGGTATGCCTCACCTTTACCATACGCCCCGCCATTTGGGGAAACATGGTTACCAGCCGCCTGCGCATCCCTACCCTTACCAATATTACAGGCATTGGCCCCTTATTTGAGCGCTCCAATGCCGCCTACCGGGCAGCACGTATGTTGTATAAATTTGTTTTAAAAAAAACACGGCTTATTTTTTTTCAAAATGATGATGATATGCAAATTTTTTTACAAAAAGGATTTGTAACAAAAGAGCGTGCAGTAAAAATACCCGGCTCGGGGGTAGATTATGAATATTATAAACCTATTGCAAAAAAATCAGGCAATGACTCTCTAGTATTTTTGTTTATTAGCCGCCTGGTAAAAGATAAAGGAATTGTAGAGTATGTACAAGCAGCCGAAATATTAAGAAAAGATTTTCCAAATATAGAATGCAGAGTACTCGGTCCATTATGGCTACAAAACTTAAAAGACAATACCGTTACCCAACAGGAATTAGAAGGCTGGCAGTCAGAAGGTATCATTAAATACCTGGGCGATACCAAAGATGTGCGCCCATTTATTGCAGATGCCGATTGTGTAGTATTGCCATCATACAGAGAGGGCACCAGCAATGTATTGTTAGAAGCCTGCAGTATGGAAAAACCATGTATCACCTGCAATACTACAGGCTGTAAAGAAATAGTAGAAGATAATGTAACCGGGTACCTGTGCAAAGTAAAAGATGCAGAAGATCTGGCATCTAAAATAAAAAAAATGGCAATGCTTACAGAGCAGGAAAGAATAGATATGGGCAAAAAAGGCCGGCAAAAAGTAATAAAAGAATTTGATAAAAAAATTGTGATTGATGCCTACCTGAAGGCTATAAAAAACATTAAACTAAAAAAATGACATACAGCACACTCTCTATAGATTGGGAAGATTTTGGCCAGCTATTGGGCATGTATCATTTTAAAGATATTACAGAGCCGGTAGGCGGAGCCATAGAGAGGCAAACAAAAATAATGCTCGACCTGTTGGATCAAACCAATCATAAAGCCACATTTTTTATTTTAGGAATGCTGGCAAAATACCGACCTGCACTCGTAAAAGAGATTGCCGCCCGTGGCCACGAAATTGCCCTGCATGGCCAAAATCATAAAGCCATGTTTACGCTTACCCCCAGCCAGGCAAAAGAAGATATCAGCCAAAACTTAGATATTGTTAGCAATATTACCGGGCAAAAAATATATGGATACCGGGCTCCATTTTTTTCAATAAATGAAACAAACCTTTACCTGCTTCAATTATTAACTGAGCTGGGGCTTATGTACGATAGCAGCATCTTTCCCAAAAAAATGCCCCGCTATGGTATTGAAGGCTTTAATGATAAAGATGCCCTGTACATATTGCCTGATAATAGTCAGATAGTAGAACTGCCCCTAACCGTAGCCGAATATTTTAATAAAAAATGGCCCGTATCTGGCGGGGGATACATCAGGCTAATGCCAAAAGCCCTGGTAAATAAGGTTTTCAGAGATTTTAGCAGCCGACAAAAAAATAGCATGATTTATATGCACCCTTATGAATTTGATACTCAATTTATAGATGTAAGAGCCAATTACCCTAAAGGAGCAAGTTATTCAAAGTTTAAAACTCTTTCCCTAAATTTGCGCTGGAATTTATTTAGAAACTCAATAAGAGGTAAAATAAAATCGCTGTTAGAGCAGCACCAGTTTATCACTTGTTTACAAAAAGCGCAATATGTCAAAGAAAACGGAAACGGTACAAAGCTACTGGGATGCCAGGAGTGAACTTTTCGGTAATTATTATAAAAAACCATCTTCATTCGACAGGGTATTTAGAAAAGGTGTGTATGAAAGACAAGCAGTAGCCATTAAAGCCTGCAAAGCCATACCCAATGCTACCGTTTTAGATGTAGGCTCAGGCCCCGGAGTAAATAGTGTGTCCCTTATTAAAAATGGTGGTGCATCTCATGTATTTGGTATCGACTTTGCCCAGCACATGATAGACTATGCCAATGCTACAGTAAAAGAAGAAAACGTAGCCGACAAATGTAATTTTGTATTAGGAGATATTTTAACCTACGATTTTGCTGGTCAAAAATTTGATTATTCCTGCGCATTAGGTGTGTTTGATTATATCGAAGACGCACAAGCGCTTTTATCCCGAATGAGCCAGCTTTCACAAAAATCATTTATGGGTTCATGGCCCGAAAATGGCTTAAGGATGGCATTGCGCCGCTACAGGTACACTTGCCCGTTATTTCACTATACTGAGCAGCAAATTATTGACCTGCACAGCAAAGCAGGCATTTCTAGAGACAAGCTCGAAATCATAAGGATTGGCGGAGGCTGGGCCACAGTAGCACATAAGTAATATTATTAGCCGCAAATAAAATAACAGTACCGTGATATTAATCGGTTATTCCGGGCATGCATTTGTTGTATATGGCATATTGCAAAATGCCGGCATAGCCGTATCCGGCTATTGCGATTCGCAGGAAAAAACATACAACCCTTTTCAGCTACCTTATTTTGGTAAAGAAACAGGCGATACCGCCATCAGCCAAATGAAAAGCCATGGTTATTTTATTGCAATAGGCAATAATGATATTCGAAAAAAATTATATCACTCACTTGCAGATGCTACGGGCATTTACCCAATCAATGCCCTGCATCCATCTGCCATTATAAGCAGGTACGCCCACCTGCAAGGCAATGGAATAATGGTTTCTGCCAATGCAGTCATCAATCCATTAGCAACTATTGGCCATGCAGTCATTTGTAATACAGGCTGCATCATAGAGCATGAATGTATCGTGCAAGATTTTGCACATATCGGCCCGGGTGCAGTACTCTGCGGCAATGTATCGGTAGGCCAGGGTACATTTGTAGGGGCAGGAGCCATTGTAAGGCAGGGCATCAGCATTGGCAGCAATGCCACCATTGGCGCCGGGGCAGTAGTAGTAAAAAATGTAGCCGACGGCGCCACCGTAATGGGCTGCCCGGCCAGGTAATTCTTTAAGGCTTTCATGCAAAGCCATATTCCCACAAAGTTTTCATACTCATTCTCCTTATCTTTGCAGCGCAAAAAAAATAATTTTAACCCGATTTATGAAAGTATTGGTAACAGGCGGCGCAGGCTATATAGGTTCTGTATTGGTACGCCAATTATTAAGTAAAGGATATAAAGTAAGAGCATTTGATAGCTTAAAATTTGGTGGCGATGCATTGTACGATGTAATGCTACATCCCAATTTTGAATTTATGCTTGGCGATATTCGCCAAAGCGAGCAAGTGCAAAAAGCCTTAGAAGGTATCGACGCCATTGCACACCTTGCCGCCATTGTTGGCGACCCCGCCTGCAAAAAATTTAGCGACGAAGCAAAAGAAACCAACTGGACGGCAAGCGTAGCCTTATTTGAAGCAGCAGAAAAAGCAGGCGTAAAACGTTTTGTATTTGCAAGCACCTGCAGCAATTATGGCAAAATGCCCGACCCTAATTCCTTTGTTACCGAAACCTCAGAACTCAACCCCGTATCATTATACGCAGAGCTCAAAGTAAAATTCGAAAAATATTTGCTCGAACAAAGAAAAGACTCACAAATATGCAGTACAGCCCTGCGTTTTAGCACAGTGTACGGTTTTTCGCCCCGTATCCGGTTCGATCTTACCGTAAATGAATTTACCCGCAATGCCACCATACATGGCGAGCAGGAAATATGGGGAGCACAGTTTTGGAGGCCCTACTGCCATGTAGATGATTTGGCAAGAGCCGTAGTATTGGTACTGGAAACACCCGAGCAAAAAGTAAGAGCAAATGTGTACAATGTAGGCAGCACAGAAGAAAATTATAATAAAGGAATGATTATAGAAGAAGTGTGCAAGGTAGTGCCCAATACCAAAGTAAATTATGTAGAAATGAATGAAGACCCACGAGATTACAGGGTAAATTTCGACAAAATAAAAAACGAACTCGGCTACAGCATCACCAAAAAAGTACCCGATGGCATTAAAGAAATTTATACCCTCCTCAGCACAGGTATCGTTACAGATTCTTTCTCCCAAAAATTCAGGAATATATAAAACAGAAAAATATTTTTTCAAAGGGCTGCTTCCATGCAGCCTTTTTTTATTTTTATTATTTTGGGCGCTGTCAGCCCTATACCAACATCTGCATTAGTACCGGCTATCCGCTATAGCCCTCGTACCTCGGGCTGCCGCTCCTATCCGGCAGCCCATCAGCAGCATCACTTTATTCAACAGTACCATCAGCCATTATTTTTTTTCAAAAGCCCTTTAGGTTCAAGCCCTTTTTTTTAATAGGTTTGCATCGCTAAATAACCCGGCACTGTATGCGCCGGGGCAAAAAATAAAAATTATGCTCTTACTCTCTGGCCCCAATATGGGCGGCAACGAAATAAAATATGTAACCGAATGCTTAGAAACCGGATGGGTAAGCAGTGTAGGCTCTTATGTAGATAAGTTTGAAAAAATGGCCGCCGAATTTGCCGGCACCAAATATGCAGTAGCCACCAGCAGCGGCACCACAGCCTTGCACACCTGTTTAATTTTATTGGGTATTCAGCCAAACGATTATGTAATAGCCCCCAATATTACCTTTATAGCTACTTTAAATTCCATCAAATATACAGGAGCATCTCCATTGCTGATAGATACCGATGAGCACAGTTGGCAAATGGACCTGAACCTGCTCGAAGAATTTTTGCAAAATGAAACAGAGCAAAAAGAAAATGGTTGTTATTATAAAAAAGATGGAAGGCGAATACCTGCCATCATGCCCGTACATGTACTCGGCAATATGTGCGATATGGACAGGCTGCTACTGCTTGCAGAGCAATACAACCTCACCATTGTAGAAGACAGTACCGAAGCCCTCGGAAGTTATTATAAAGGCAGGCATGCAGGCAGCTTTGGACTGATGGGTACTTTTAGTTACAATGGCAATAAAATAATCACCACAGGTGGCGGCGGTATGATAGTAACCAACAATGAAGCCCTCGCCAAAAAAGCAAAACACCTTACCACGCAGGCCAAAAGCGACCCCTTTGAGTACATGCACGATCAAATAGGATACAACTACCGACTGGTAAATGTAGCAGCAGCAATGGGCGTAGCACAAATGGAGCAATTGCCCGGTTTTTTACAAAGAAAAAAAGAAATCATTGCCTTTTATAAAAATCAATTAGCTTCTGTAGGCGATATCGAATTTCAGCAGGTAAGCAATGATGTAAATCCAAACTGGTGGATGCCAACCATAAAAACCAGCAGGCAAAAAGATGTACTCAAAATATTAAACGATCATCAAATGCAGAGCCGCCCATTTTGGGTACCCATGAACCAGTTAAGTATGTTTAAAGATGACCTGTATTATAATAAAACCGACCGCTCCGATTTTGTGTACAGGCATTGCTTAAGCATACCCTGCAGCACCAATATAAGCAACCAGGATTTACAAAATGTATGCAATAAAATAAAAGAAGTATTTCAGTAAACAATTTTTTTTTCACCGGATGTACCAACTGCTCAAGAGAATAATAGATTTATTAATAGCAACTATCGCTTTGATATTGCTATCGCCACTATTTATAGTAGTAATAATTATATTGCTATTTACCGGCGAACATGAAGTGTTTTATTTTCAAAAAAGAGTAGGCTACAAAAACCAGCCATTTAACATTTGGAAATTTGCCACGATGCAAAAAAACAGTCCAAATATTGGCACCGGCGAAATCACTTTACGCAACGACCCAAGAGTAACAGCCTTCGGAAAATTTTTGCGCAAAAGCAAAATAAATGAGCTGCCACAAATTTTCAATGTAATAAAAGGCGATATGAGTATTGTAGGCCCAAGGCCGCTCATGCAGGTAAGTTTTAATTTGTATTCCGACGAAATTAAAAATAGAATTTATAATACCCGGCCCGGCATTACTGGCATTGGCTCCCTTATTTTCAGAGACGAAGAAAAAATAATTTCAGAAGCGCCCAATGCCCGTGCCATGTACGATGCTATTTATCCTTACAAAGGACAGCTTGAGCTTTGGTACCTCAGCCACCAATCTACCCTTACAGATTTAAAAATAATTTTTTTAACCGCATGGTCTATCATCTTTCCCGAAAATAATCTCTCACAGCGTTTTTTTTCAACCCTGCCTAAGCGTAGTTTTTAATAATTCATTTCTTAAGCACTGCCTTTTGCTATTCATTTACACGTGGTAGAAATATAAGCCTTCAGCATTGGTAAACTCCCATGGTATGCAGGTAATTTGTCTAAAAAAAACTGATTCTTTATCATTTTTTACGGTTTTAAAATTAAGACTTTAGCCAACTTTTAAAAACGTATTATTTTGGGGAAGCCTATAACACAATGTGTTCTCACTTTTATTTTTTCGATGATTTGTGAGATCTCAAATACGAACATTAAAATTTTACTGAGCCTTGGCACTAATGTAAAAACAACAGGCTTTATCAACTCAATTACTTTTAAAAAAATTTGTTTTTACACAGATTATGTTGTGTGATGTTTTTCTTCGCTTAGGGCTTCCTCCAATCCCAAGGCGGCGTTGGATTGTCATCCGCCCAAAGTCCAATTTTATTTTGTCTTGCAGTTAATTCTAAGTCATCATAGGATGTGTCAGTAGAATACTTTTTAAAATGCCATGCAAGGCCTGCTTTAACTAACTCTTTGTTTACATTTTCATTCTTTTCGTTTATGATAACTGCAATAAGTCTTTTGTATCTGTCATACCTGCCTTCGTTAATTACAGTTACCATTTTCCCAAAGCAAAGGTCAGAAGTAAACTTTTTTGCAGCTTGCCCAAATGGTTGGCTTTTCTTTATTTCAGGACAATCTACGTGAGCTAATCGTATTGTCAAAGGTTTGCCATCATAGAGAATTTCAATCGTGTCTCCATCCTTTACAGCTATCACCTTACCTGTGATTGAAGTACCAATTTCTTTTACCTTAGTTGAGCAAGATAGAAAGAAAATAAGTAAAAGTATTTTTGATAATGAGTTGATTAAAGTCATTGATAATTTAGAAAATTTGCTATCCGCTTTTTAGTATTATCTGGCAAATCTGTATTGTAAATTTCATATCGTTTTGTTTTCATTTCGGCAAACCATTTTTGCAAATAGAGTTTGATAATATCTTCATCGTCCTTGTGATTTGCTTCCGAATTAACTTCAAGCACTAAAATCTCAAGGTTATTTAAATCGCTTCGTGTGGAAATCAAGCCGCAATTCTTTGTGTCAAATATTGATTTAAAGTTTGCATTTCTTAAACCCAAAGAGGTTAAGAGTTGAGGTAAAATATACTCGCTCTTATTGCCAATTTTCCCCATTGAGTTTTTATCATAAATGTACCCGTCAGTAAGTATTACCAAAATGTTCCTATAAGTTGTGTCCTTTGCAATGCAATAATCGGCTATATCGTTTTTGAAAAATCGGTAAATATCTGAACCGTCCCATTTTGAGGTTTTTATTGTCAAATCTGTTATTTGCTTGCTTGTCTGTTCAAAGTCTGAAGCGATATTATCATAAACCTGCTTTTTTTCTTTTACATCCTTTTTAGAAAGGTCAACATCCAATTTTGATGCTAACGTATTAATATTTTGGTCGCTTGGATTTGGTGAAAAAAATACTTTTAATTTTCCTTTCGCCATAAACGCTCCTTTCTTATCCATGTCGGCTTTCAAATAATCAGCAAAATATTTGATGATAGAAATATCTCTTTCAGCATTTGTTGGTTGCTCTTTGTGGATTGCTGGGTTAATTCTATCGGATAAATCCCACAAGACGGAAATATTTAATTGCTTTCCAAATTTGTTAACCGCTATGCTTTCCTGGCTTTCAGGTGCTTTTTTATCAGTGTTGTTACAAGACAATATGATTAATGAAATGAGTAGTATTAGGGAAGTTTGCTTGTTCATTTTAATTGTTTTGATAGTCAATCTGCTTAATATTAGTTGTTATAAATATCGTCAAAATATCTTCGCATTCTTTCTGCTGTGTTTGATTTTTTAGATTTGCAGACATCCAATGCAACCAACCTTGCATAAAGTGATATAAATACTGTTCAAACTCTTTTGGAATGATAGTCTTATGCTCAATCAGTTCATTCAATTTATTTATCTCGCCAATGTTTTTATTTTCCTTTTCTTCTAAAGAATTTATCTCACCATTCATTTTGTCAATGCTTTCGTCAATAGATTTTATTTCATCTTCTTTGGATTTAATAGCTAAACGTACTTTATCTAATTTTTCATGCGCTTCAATTGTAAAATCAAAGACCAGCCCCCAAATCAAATAAACTACAAATCCAGCAAATATGATTAGCCAAAAATTAATTGAATGGAAAGCTAAACTCAAAGAATAGTCAGGAATATTTTGAAAGCTGTTTGCTTTTTTTATGTTGTATATTTTCTCACAAATTTCATAGGCAATTATTACATCAAAGATGAATGTTACAAAAATTAATGAGCCGATAAACAAAAATTTTTTAAACCCTTTCTTCTCGGAACTTTTGTGTATCAAATATCCTAAACCTAAAAAAACTGCCGGAATGGTTATGATAAGTATTAATTCTGTAAACCCATCTTTGACAGCTTTTGAAAGTGCTTGTGCATCAAATATTGAATTGGCAATTCCAATCTCTGAAATTGTAAATTCTTTAAAGAACGAAGAGTAAGATGCAGAGCTATAAAAAATGAAAAGATAAACGGTTAGAAAGACAAGTATCGTCAAACCAATATAGAAACTTGCCTTTCCTGATTTGTCGCCTGTTAGTC
This sequence comes from Bacteroidota bacterium, assembly GCA_018268135.1. Taxonomy (GTDB): domain Bacteria; phylum Bacteroidota; class Bacteroidia; order Chitinophagales; family Chitinophagaceae; genus Ferruginibacter. The sequence continues at coordinate 11,833 of JAFDXD010000006.1, read as the reverse complement.
GTTCAGGGTTTGACCTGATTTCAGAAATATCCAGCCGTAGTTTTTCAATTTTAGTTTTGCAGTTTGGTATTTCCTGTGTCTTTATTTTTTCTATCTTTTTTGATATTCCATCATTCTCTGCTTTAAATTCGTGAAGCTTTAAACGATAAGGTTGTTTTAAATCAGCTTGCTTTGCAGTATCGTCAGTTACTTTCTTTTTAAAGTCAAGATAAATTCTGTTTAAACAAATTGACAGCCCTATGGTTGAACCATTATTTGCTCTTGCACTATTAAAGCCAAATCTTTCAACCGTTACATTTTCATTGTGAAGTAGGTTATTTTCATTGAGATTTCCATCTGGACTAAAGTCAGACTTGATTTCATTGAGAACTGGTTCAACCCTTTTTTCTTTTTCGGCAGTTTCGGTTTTTTTTAAATTGAAAAGTCCTTTGGGTATGCTTTTAAAGTCCATATCAGTTTAAGTTTTCATTGATGATTTGTAAAAGTTCGTCTGTTGCTAAATTTTCTTTTGCAGATGAAATTAAAAATTCTGCGATGGCTGAAATATTTGCCTCCTCAAATCCAAAGCGATTGCAAAATAATTCAAGTGTCACTCTTTCGTTCTTCTCAACGACACCATCTGCCAATATGATTTTTGCAAAGTCATACAGGTAAATGATTTTTTCGTTGAGCGTATCTGGAAACGAAAACTTGACTTTGTCTGGATTCAAAATTATATGGTTTATTTCAGATTTGTCAACGCCTTTTTCCTGCCCAATTTTATAGAGCGTTTCCAATTCAACTGTATCAATATGTGTGTCAGAAAGTGCCATTGCGTAAAGGTTTAGGAAATGGCTTTGTAGATTGTCTGTCATATAAGTGGTTTTGATTTTGTAGGGGGTCCAATAAAATTACAGCCAACGACCACTCATTGATGGCAGGATATTCATTACTCCTTTCGCTCCCGATAATTTTCGGGATCAGCCGAATTTAAAACTAAAATACAGAAAATTTACAAATGATGAGCAAAGAATTTTCAGCCGGCACTGCTGCTCAGAATAACCTTAAAAAAGTTGGTTTTTTATTTGGATTTTTACACAGTTCATGTTAGCGGTAGTTTTTGTCCACCTGCTGAAAAAAATCTGTAAAATATTTTTCAATTTCAACTGATGTAAAAGGTAGTTTGTCTGTCTTAAACTTGTCGCTCATTAGTTTTATCAACTCTTTTGCTTTGTCATAATTCGCTTGTGTCACTAAATGATAAACGTTGTTGAAGTAAGCCCAACGAAAACCATTTAAAATTATAGCAGCATCTCTGGATTTCAATATGTCTTCCTTTTTTATTTTGTCAATATTGTAGTAGTAAAGATTATTTGAAACTGTTACAACGTCAGTATTATAGTCAAAGATTTTTTTTGTTACCCGATTAACTAATCCTTCGTCAACCAAATAGGGCGAAAGGAAAAGATTATAAGATGAGTCGGAATTATTGTTGAAATATATTGGTCTGCTGTAAAAGTTTTGCTGAAAAATGTCCAACAATATTCTGTCGCCCTTAAGTATGTAATTGCCCATATAAGTGGGTCGTAATACCCAACTAAAATTTTGGGTTGTGTCTACTGAATTGGTAACTGTCACTTGTTGGGGGCGCCATTGTGTATATTCAATGGTGTCAATAACAGCATCTGAAAAACTCATTTTTAACTTTCTCTCTGTTTTCAGATATTTTGGATACCAGATTGTATTTATCAAGTTTGCATCAACTACCGTAACGTCAGTTCGATAATTTTCAATTGTCTGTAGATACCAAATGGGAATTGTGATGTTGTCCCCATAGGTAACGAGAATTGCGTTATTGGCGCAACTATTTAAAAGCTGTCTATTGAAATCTAAAATTGGTTCGATGAAACCGCCTCTTTTCCTTCCTTCTGAAAAAGCCCATTTTGCAGAATCAATAAGGTTTCGATTTAAGTATGCTTCAGCTAAACTCCCCCAAATCGAAGATAGTTTTGCGTATGGGTCTAAAATGAAAAGCTCTCCTTTGTAAACTGGTTCTAACTTATTGACTTCCTCAAATTGTTCACTGGCCTTAATAGTCATTTCTTTTTTGAGCTGAAACATTCCTTTTCCATCGTCTGCGTTAAGTCTGTCAATTGTGTAGCCTAAGAAATACCGATACTCGGCGTTTTTAGGATTTAGCTTTACCTGATTGCTTAAAATTCGAAATGCTTTTGAATAGTCTGCCGTATCCCTTTTTGCTTGCAACTTAAATTCATATTTTCCACTGTCAGCAATTACGGTCTCTACAGTTGTTGTCACCTGGGAAAAACAAAGGGTCGAAATAAAAAGTGATATGATTGCAATGAAGGGTCTCATAAAATTATGACTAACGGACAGGGCTTTATGCAGGTTGGGAATTAGTATTCCTTCTGCCGGAACCTCTGCCCGGTTTTATTTTTTGTTGAAGTTAAGAACTAATGCTGATAGATATTCGTCAAGCCCGAACCACAGCCTGGATTTCCAATTGGCTGATGTTTGCTGGTCATGCCCAACTTGCATAAAATCCAATGTTAGCGGCTGTTTTTGTCGGAGTAATACATTTCAATAAGTTGATTTTTATTTAAACCCATCAGCGATAAAGTAATTTTTTTCATTGTTCCATCAGATTGAGTTTCGCCAAGTTTTTTTAATAAGGCATTAGCTTCTGCATTTCTGTTGAGCATAATTAAATTTACTGCTTTGTTCGTCATTATCATTTCATAGTCGTTATTTTTAAAACTCATGGTGTCTAAAACAACATCACAGATTTCTAATGATTTTTGGAAATACTTTTTTGAAGAAATAGTGTCATAATTTTTTTCACAAAAAACTCCGCCAATTATATACAGGTCATGTGCATCAGGTCTAAGTCTTATTAAATTTTGTGTTGTCAATATTGCTTTGTCATACTGCTTTAAGCTATTTAAAAACATAAGCTTATTAAAATAGCCTAAATAATAATTGGTGTCTAGTCTTGTTGCACTGTCGAGAAGCTCAACTGCTTTTTGAGAACTGTCAGCATTTTTCAGATATTTTACCATTGCCATAGCACTGTTGTTAAATTTAACAGCAGCCTGGTCAACTTTATCTTTTGTATTTTTTTGTCCGCAAGAACAAAATGTAATTGACAGGAATATTAATATGAATTTAATGGTCGTCATAAAATAACCGCCAACGTCAGTCCGTCTAAAAACTACCATTAACTAAATAAATATCCAAATTATTTGGCCATTACAATCATTTTCAGATTGCTTTATTTTCGGGCATTAATAATCTTGCTTTGAAAAAGGTTTAGAGTAAGAGTTTACAATAAACATATAGTAGGTTTTAAAAAAAGAAAACATGACCCTCGCTTTTTTCTACTAAGTGTAAAATTGTGTTTGTGATTTGTTCGACCCCATCGGGGTCGTATGATTATAGAAGATTGTTGTTTCTATAAATATAAGACCCCGTAGGGGTCAAACATTTAATTTTTAAAGCGCTTGTGGTAGTAAAAAAACAACTGGCTTAATCAACCAAACAACTGCTCAGCAAAACCGTAAAAAAAATTAGTTTTCTATTTGGTTTTTTACACAGTTCATCCTATGTTAGCGGTTCGGGCTATTTATCAAGCTAAAAAGTAATTAATTTTGCAGAATAATTATGGATGAATTAAAAGATAAAATACACCCGCTTCGCAAATTTTTAAGCCTTCGGTTATCTGTAGATGACGAAAGTTGGAGTAGGTTAGAGCCGCAAATAAAACAGCAACATTTTAAAAGAAATGATTTTTTGCTAAAGCAAGGCGAGGTTGAGAAAAAAATTTACTTTATTGAAAGTGGAATTATCAGATACTTTATTCAGCGGGGTGAGGATAAAGAAGCAACCTTCGCCATTATTTTTGAAAATCAGCTTGCAGGTGCTTATGATTCATTTCTGCAACAACTACCTTCCGAGTATTTTGTTCAAGCTATAAAACCTACCGTCACATGGTCTTTCCCTATTGAGGTTTTACAACGTTTATATATGGAAGTACCCATTGCAAATACAATTGGAAGAATTACCTGCGAAGAACTTTTTTTGATAAAAGCAAAGAGAGAACTATCAATGTATAAATACTTACCACAAGAAAGGTACCTTAATCTATTTTCGGAAAAACCACGTCATATTAAAGAAATTCCCCTCAAATATTTGGCAAGTTATATTGGCGTTACGCCACAAGCACTCAGTAGAATAAGAAAACGAATTAAGTAACCCAGGTTCATTTTTTTTGCCGGTTATAAGTATAAAATTTGTGTCAAAATTTATTGACATGAACACTTTGAAATTGATAGCTTGCTTGATTCTGACATCTTGTTGCTCCTCAAGCAGAACAAATAGAAGTCAAAAAAACGTCGGCAGCGGCATCATAACCGACGGTCTTATAAAAGTTAATGCCGATTCTTTAAAGCTCACTGAGCTTAACACTGCGATTGCAAGCGATAGTTTTCCTAATACGCATAGTATTTTGTTGATGAAAGATGATGTGCTGTTCTATGAAAATTATTTTGAAGGATGCGACCAAAATAATGGAAAACAATTGGGATTGGTAAGTCATAACGCCAATACCCTTCACGATTGCCGCAGCATAACTAAAACAGTAGTTTCTGCCTGTATAGGAATAGCCATTAAAAAAGGCTTAATATCTTCTGTGGATGAGCGGGTTAAAAAATATTTTCCCGAGTATGCTGATTTTTTTGAAGGACAAAAAGACAACATAACAATTAAGCATTTACTTACAATGACGAGCGGACTGGCATGGAATGAGCATACGTCATATGCCAACCCTTTTAATAGCGAAATCCAAATGAACTTAAGGAAGAATCCCGTAAAATATGTTTTGAAGCAAAAATTAGAATTCGACCCCGCCTCGCATTGGAACTACAGCGGCGGAAACACCCAAGTATTGGCTGCAATTATCGAAAAAGTTAGCGGTAAAAAAATTGACGAGTTTGCGAAAGAAAATCTGTTTAGCAAATTAGGGATTGATAACACAGAGTGGCAAACATTGCTTTTTCAGCGTTCGCTTCCTTCGGCTGCATCCGGGTTACGGCTCACCTCAAGAGAAATGCTACATATTGGCAGCCTTTTTACCAACGATGGTTTTTTTAATGGTAGTCAGATATTAGATACATCATGGGTAGTTAATTCATTTAAAAATGCAATTGACCGAAATACGCTAAAAAAAATAAAACCTGGCGGGTATGGTTATCAGTTTTGGAATTACAATGAGATGATAAACGGCAAACCTTATTACATTGTTGAAGCTAAAGGCAACGGAGGTAATTCAATATTGATTTGTAAAGAACTTAATTTGATAATGGTGATTACTGCTGGCAACTATAACAAATTTGACTTAATGAACAATCCGCTAAAAATATTTTCGAATTATGTAATTCCTGCTGTCATGCAAAAAAAATGATAATGTTTTTAAGAATGACTATTGTGTCCTAAGTGTCTTTTAAGCCTGACCGCTAGCGGGCATGTATTGGCGAAGGAAGGGTATTCAATGTTCCTTTCGCCTCCCGATAATTTTCGGGATCAGCCGAATGTAGAACTAAAGTACAGAATATGCACAATAGATGAACAAAGAATTTTCAGCCGGAACCACAGCCCAATAGCGAACCAAAAGCTGATGAAATGTACTTCTGCCCTGCTTTTGCCAATGCGATGTTAGCGGTTCGGGCATTAATTTATGTTTCAAGTCTGATTCCGTCTCAACCTATTCCGTTACTTTCGAACCGACCCCCATTTTAAATTTCGTCAAAAAATACGACTGCCCAAGTTCACTGACTAATTCATTATTCAGTTTTTTTACTTACATCATATAATTTTACTATTGCGTATGCAAGAGGTAAAATAAGGGTCGTTATTATCTCTTTATCTTCAAAATGAAGCTTGAAGATAATAATTGATAATGAACATAAAAACCACAAAACTCCATTTGCAAGAAAAAAATTCTTAGAAAACTCTTTTAATTTTTTCATATTTAAAATTTAAAAATCACTATCTTTTCATTAAATGTAATCTACCATTGAACATTTGTCTATCTGATATTTCTTTCCTAAAAGCCGCAAGTGACTGTCCAAACAAAAACTTTGATAAATCCGCTTACCTTTCAAGTTTTCAACTCTTTCATTAAATTGTCGAGTAAGAACAGTCAATTAAGTGTTTAATAAAACTTTCGATTAACGGCTCTTAGCCTGACCGCTAACGGACAGGGCTTGCCGAAGTACGGGAATTAGTATTCCGTCCGCCCGGAACCGATGACGATTGAAAAACTGATGATGAAGATAACAACAAAAAGCTAAATAGATAATGTCCAGCCAGATATGAAGCACAATAGAATTACAAAAAGCTGAAGATAGCTTCCGTCTGCCCGTATTTTGGCAAACCCCCTGTTAGGTGCAGGTGTGTTTGGTTTCGTCCTCTTGTCAGCTAAACAAATCTTTTTGATAAGCAATATTGCTGTTACTTCTTTTGTCTTTAGTCTTAATCTTGTCGATGATTTCTTGCAAGTTTTTTTGAGTTAAAATAGTAACATTTTGTTCTGAAATTAATTGTCGATTCAAGTCAAACATTGGATTATTTAAATCGATGTTTTGGTCATACATTACTGCTCGGGGAATATTATATTCTTTTGCAAATCCCATTGCTAATCTTGCACCACTGTCCAATTTTTGGTCTGTAATTTTCCAACGAGTTGCAGAATCTTGTGCATAGCTAGCGGCTAAAATAATAGTATCACAAAATAATGCTTGCAATCTATCACGGTCTTTGTATCGGCTGCTTAAATCCATTGCAGATTTATGTTCGTCATAGTATTCAGTAATTAAAAGTCCGCCATCTTCAACTATCTCAAATGCTAAACTTTTATTTTTTGCAGGCATAATACTGTTTAAGGGACTTGGTAGAACTGCAATTGTTTTTCCTCCAATAAGTGCTTGTCTGTGTGCAATACTATCACAACCAAATGCTAAGCCGCTAACAATTGCCACACCTTTATTGACAATTTCAGCAACTATTTTTTTTTCTCTAATTTCAATGGCTTCGTCTGGGTTAAGAAGTCCAATAACGGTGATGTTGTGATTTTCAATATCCAATAGATTTATATCGCCTTTATAAAAAAGGAAAATTGGTCGCTCACTTTCCTTAACATTTCCTCTATACTTTGGAAAACTCTTGTCACCAATTGCAACAATTCCATCGCAGCTTTCTCCAAAAGCTTCTATTTGATTGATTATTTTATTTTTTTCATACTCAAAATCATCAAGTGTGATTAGATAATCTTCCTTTGAGTTCCCATTCAATAAGGAAACAATAGTATCAGTACTTTCATTTCCTTTTAAATTTTTTACAATCCATGCTCTGCCAATTCCCTTGTAGGTTTTTGCTGTGATAATATTGATGGCGTTGTCTGTGTACTTCATTTGAATTTTGTTTTAGTGATTGTAAACAGTGTTTCCAATTGCATAGAAAGTAACTGAATTTGCCCCACTATTCAATAATGATTGAATCATATCTTCATCGATGTTTACAGTTCTTGTATAAATATCGTCAATCAATAGAATATTTTGTCCATTAATATTTCTTGAAAAATTACAAGTATCAGTACTGACACCTGGATACGGCTCGGCACCATCATTTACAAAGCCTTCCATCGGCTTTCTAAGATGTGTAGTCTTTGTGTTTGTATGACGTACAATAAAGTTTGTTCCGTCTCTAAAACTATTCCCTAACTGATTTACAGCGCTTCTAATAGTTGCCTTGAATAGTAATTGATTCGGACGATAAGTATTATCAGCTTTAGCCCTTGGGACAACACAAACTGTTAAAGGGCTTACATTGATTTGCCTTACTATTTCTGGAAGGTCAATAAGTAGTACTCTCAATAATTGCTGTTGTGCTTCTTGGATTCTAAAGTCTGACCAATTATGGTGTGGGTCATTTTTTAACTTGTAAAGATAATTGGGATTGTTAGGCAGGTCTACCCCACCGAAATCAGTATGATAAAACCCCTGAATGTTCTGTGTCAAGTAATTGTTTTGTACTATCGTGAAAGGTGTCATATTCTAAAGGCTTAAAATGTTATTCATCGAAATACCTGCAAGTTTAGCATCTTCAATTTCTTGTTTTTCATTTTCAAAAACTACAACTGTTTGAGCTGATAGGTTCAGACTTGATAATGCGAATTTGTATTTATTCATTCGGCTTTCATTGTCCGAAATCTGTCGGAATATTAAATTACTGAATTTGTCTGTAAGATTGTAATAATTTAATGTCATTAATGCTCTGTCTTGTCGGCAGTTTGTAACTAAAACTGTTTTATTTGTATTGGAATATTGTAGCAAAATATCTGCTACAGGTTTATTCAATTTTGTTTGCGATAAATGTTCTTTGTAGTTTTTGTCTTTTTGCTGGATTATTTTTTCATACTCAGTTTTCGTCAAATTTGACAGGGCTGTTTTTAAAGTTGTACGATTGAACCTTTCATTCGGATTGTATTGAATTTCCTTGTCAAGACCGATTACTAATTCTATCGCTTTTTGATATGATAAAAAATTTGCAAAATCTGTGTCAACCAAAGTTCCGTCCATATCGAAAAGTAAAACTGTGTCTTTATTTATAGATGTAGTAATAAGTTGTTTTGATTTGTCTATTTCCATTGGGCTTGCTTTCGTTTAGCTGTCGTTGTCTATTGGGGTGGTCGCTACACTTGCACCTAACGGGACAGGGCTTTATGCAGGTTGGGAATTAGTATTCCGTCTGCCGATAACCTCTGCCCGGATTTATTTTTTGTTGAAGTTAAGTACAAAAGCTGATAGATATTCGTCTGACCGAACAAAAGCTGGGATTTGCAATTAGCTGATGTTACAAATTTCAGCCCAACTTGCATAAAACCCAATGTTAGCTGCATACCCTATTGTTTAAAGTTTCGCTTTGTCCAATTCTAATTTTTTAATTGCCTCCTCATTTAACATATATGAAATGTATGTATAAGCATAGCATGGTCTTTCGCCATTGTCATAATCAATTTTTCTATATGGGTTATTGTCAAAATACATCATATAGGAGCGGTCTTTTGAATTGAAAGTATTTGTTGGGCTTGCAATTCCTTTAAAAAGAGAAATATCTAAATACTTTGTTTTCCAAATTATCTTTTCCCCCACGTTTGTACTGTCTGAATGATAAGAACGAATTTGGCTTCCTTCAATGACATAAAAGTTTAGAAATTCAAATTTTAATGTGTCACTTGGCTTTCCATATTTTTTTGAAAGCATATTAGCAATGTCGTCAACTTGATTGTATGAGATGTCTTGGCTTATACCTGGAGTTTCTTTATTAAGATTTTCAAATCCTCTATTGGTAATTAAACTCGCTTGGGATGTATGAACCATTAATACATTTAATCCAATTATATTTTTTGTGCCTGTCAAGGTAGTAGGATAGTATAGCCCAAAATGTTGTGTGTACTTAGTACTATAATCACTTGAATTAAATATGTCAGTTACATATGTTTTGATTCTACTCTCGCTCACATCATCTGAACTGCCAAACATTGTTTTGGTATAAAATATTTTTTGTTCAATTTTTAAGCTATCACATTGGTTATAGAAGTCTTCTTTTGAGCTACCCAATTTAACACCATCAATGATAGTTATATCTTTTGGATTAATTCTATTGCAACTGATAATTGTTAAACAAACTACTACGAATGTAACAATTCGGCTTGCCATATTTGAAGAGTTATAAGGGTACATAAACGAAAGTGTTTGGTTAATTTTTTTAAGTTCATATTTTGAGATTAGTATGTTTTTTTCTTTAGTGCCTGAAACAGGGAAAAAAGTGTCAAGACGTCTGAAAATGATATTACCTTTTTTCCCTTTTTCCGTTTTTTCCCTTTCGGATGTATAAACTAAGTAGTCAATTCCATTTTGCCTGAAGCCAATTTTGCTTAAAGACTTCCCTAATAAGACCTTTGAATTATCAATATTTCTAAAGATTTCTTTAAGTTGTGCACTAAGTATTCTTGGCTTAAAATCTTCGTTGTGAAATGATTTTTTAGTATGATATTGCTTTGCGATTTCTGCAAAGTGCCTATTCAGAATATGAACTAAACTGAAATTATTAAATTCGATTTGGCATGAATTAATTTCTAAAATCATGTCGGATGGATTTGAACTTTCAAGAATCTCAAGTGCAATACAATAAATGTATTTAGACTGCACTAAAATTGCTCTTTTTTTGAAAATATAATTGATAGAATTTTTTATATTAGGGTCATTAGTGAATTCTGGTAAATTAGATAAGTTCTTTAGTTCGATTCTTGTTTCAGTTGATATTTCTTGCAAAAGCTTTTCACTATGATTTACCTTTTGAACTACTAATTCCCAATTGTCAGATGTGTCATAGAGATATTGAAGGTCTTGCTGTGCTTCGTTCGGTGCAATTCTTGTAAGAGTAGTTCCTTTTGGTTTATAAAATATACTTTTTCCTGTCAGGTCTCGGAAGTAAGTAAGGTAAATGGTCTTGAATTTATAATTATTGCAACAAGGATAGTCCTCCCATGTCCCGTCATTGAAACTTGAAAGTTTTACCCCTAAACAGAAAAAATTCTTTTCATGCTCTGTAAGCTTATCTTGTTTATTTGCTTTTTCTTTTAAAGTCTCAAATATTTTTCTTGTCCGTATTTGTTCGGCGTTTGTATCATTTTTCATTCTAAGTTCGTCTATTGTAAAGGCCATTGTCAATTGTTTTATGTCTTTGCTTGAAATGTTGGGATGTCACTAAAGGGTTGCAGCTAACGGCCACGCATTGGCGAAGGAAGGGTATTCATTGCTCCTTTCGCCCGGTACGTCAGCCGAATGAAAAACTAAAGTACAGAAAATGTACAAAAGCCGAGCAAAGAATTTTCAGCCGGAACCGCAGCCCAATAGCGAACCAAAGCTGATGAAATGTACTTCAGCCCTGCTTTTGCCAATGCGATGTTGTGCGTAGGCAAAGTCTATTTTGCAGTCTGTAATTTGTTTTTGTTCAAGTATTCTTTGAATTCAGCGAAACTCATTTTTTCAGTTTCTTTTGCAATTTTTTCCTTGATTTCTCTGAACACTTTTACTGTGTCAAAAGTTTTTTCTTTTTTATTTATCGTCTTCATTGTATACAATTTCTTTTGGTGAACGAATGTCAAGTTGCGAATAGCCGCAACGTAAATTTATTGAATTGTAGCCACGAATTCTAAAAACGTTTACAATATGTTTAAAATTCCAACTAACTAAAAAGTCCACTTTGTTAATCGTTGCAGTTGCAATGTGTCTACAATCGTCTGTACTTGTCGGACCAACAATTTTTTCGTCCAAATATTTTTGTGCAAGTTCGTACGCTTCTTCTGTCACTTCAACAAACTCTAAATACTCTTTTGGTAAGTCTGCAAAAAAACCTCTAATCTTTTGTGGTGCATTTTTAAGTTCTGTTTCTGAAAGGTCTGAATAGACACAAATAATCTGTCCCAACTTTACTTTTTCAAAAAGCAAAGTTGAAATCTCTTCAAACTCTTCATCGTATACTCCACCAAAAACAGAAGTGTCAAAATATAACCTTGGTTTCATGTTACAAATTTACAAATAGTTGGTCAACTTGTATTTGTCAGTCAGGTTTGGGGGTCTGCGGATTGCTTTGCGTCGTCCTGATTTTGGTTGACTCTTTTTTTGGTTATCCACAGCGGGATAAGATAGCTGTGTTTTGTTATTTACTTTATTTCGTCCAGTTTTGTTGTATCAACCTAAGCGGAAGTAAGGTG
>JAFDXD010000069.1 GCA_018268135.1 Bacteroidota bacterium | reverse complement strand
TCTTGGCAAGCAACGTTACAACATTTACCTTTGCAGACCAATAAAAAATTATGAGCACACATCACTTATCAGAACAGGAAGTAATACGAAGAGAAAAATTAGCACAGCTATCGGGCATGGGCATTGATGCTTACCCGGCGGCGCTTTACCCGGTAAATGCTTCGGCATCATTTATAAAAGAAAATTATAAAGGCGAAGAAAACAAAGCCGACTTTGCAAATGTGTGTGTGGCAGGCCGCATCATGAGTGTGAGAGATATGGGCAAGGCAAACTTTTTTGTATTGCAGGATGGTAGCGGAAAAATACAATGCTACATAAAGCAGGATGATATATGCCCTGCTGATGATAAAAGCCTGTATCAAACGGTGTGGAAAAAGCTGGTAGATATTGGAGATATTGTAGGGGTGAAGGGTTATGTGTTTACAACAAAAACCGGCGAAACCTCTATTCATGTAAAAGAATTTTCTATACTGAGCAAAGCGCTAAGGCCACTGCCTATTGTGAAAGAAAAAGATGGGGAAGCATTTGATGAAGTAACCGATCCTGAATTTAGATACCGGCAGCGCTATGCCGATTTGATTGTAAACCCTGGTGTGAAAGAAGTTTTTATAAAGCGTACAAAAATGATGAATGCTATTCGCAGCTTTTTAAATGAGCATGGAGCATTGGAAGTAGATACGCCTGTATTGCAAAGTATTCCGGGCGGGGCGGCTGCAAGGCCTTTTACTACGCATCACAATGCATTGGATGTGCCAATGTATATGCGAATAGCAAATGAGCTTTACCTTAAAAGGCTTATTGTGGGTGGCTTTGAGTGGGTGTACGAATTTAGCCGCAACTTTAGAAACGAAGGGATGGACCGTACGCACAACCCTGAGTTTACCGTGCTGGAATTTTATACTGCTTATAAAGATTATGAGTGGATGATGGATACCACGGAGCTGCTGCTTGAGAAAACCGCTATTGCTACTAACGGTGTGGCAACAGTGCAATTGGGTAATAATGAAATTAGTTTTAAAGCTCCATACAAAAGGATATCAATGTACGACGCTATACGGGAGCATACGGGATTTGATATTAGCCAAATGGATGAAGATGGCATTAGAGATGTATGCAAACAGTTAGGCATACACGCAGATGGCAAATGGGGCAAGGGTAAGCTGATAGACGAAATATTTGGCAGCAAATGCGAAGCGCATTATATACAGCCTACTTTTATTACTGACTACCCGGTAGAAATGAGCCCCCTTACTAAAAAGCACCGCAGCAAAGCCGGGCTGGTAGAGCGTTTTGAACTGATAGTAAATGGTAAAGAAATTGCCAATGCCTACAGCGAACTAAACGACCCATTGGAGCAGAGAGAGCGCTTTGAAGAGCAGGTAAGGCTGATGGAAAGGGGCGATGACGAAGCTATGTTTATAGATCATGATTTTTTACGTGCCCTGGAGTATGGTATGCCTCCAACTAGTGGTATTGGCTTTGGCATAGACAGGCTTTGTATGTTGCTTACGGGCCAGGTGAGTATTCAGGATGTATTGCTCTTTCCGATGATGCGGCCCGAAAAGATGGACTAGTGGATTAAACAGCTTTATTGCGAGGGGAAATTCAGGAAATAATTTTGTGGCTTGCGGCATTTAAGCCAAGTAGCTGAAATTATAATTTTTAAGAAATGAGTGCCTCTGGGGAAGGGAAGTTATAAAAAATGGGTATAGAATTTTCTACTACATTAGATTTTAATCATTGCAGGAATCTATTGGGACGCATTAAGTAATTCAAAAATTTTCTTCTTCTTCTGAATAATTCATTTTTAAATTGATTTTTAAAAATAAGAACCCCACTATTCCGGCAATTAAAGAAGAAAGTAAAATGATGAGCTTTGAGTTATTGATGATGGTATCACTATTAAATGCCAATAATGTAATAAATATAGACATGGTAAAACCAATGCCTGCTAAGAGTCCTATGCCGAAAATATTTTTCCAGGTAAGGCCCGCCGGCAAGCTGCATAGCCCAAATGAAACTGTTAAGTAAGTTAGGATAAATATGCCAATTGGTTTGCCAATCAGCAATCCAAATGCAATACCCAGGCTGTAATGCTCAGAGAAAATATGAGCAAAATCACTGCTAACAATGATGGCTGTATTTGCCAATGCAAAGATGGGTAAAATAACAAATGCTACCGGCTTATGTAAAAACTGTTGTAAGATGTAAGATGTAGATTTTTCATTGCCGTTACCAAATGGGATGGCAAAGGCCAATAATACTCCCGTAATACTGGCGTGCACACCTGAGTGAAGCATAAAATACCACATGGCAATACCGCCAATCAAATATGGAAATAGGTTTCTAACTTTCAGCCTGTTAAAAACCAAAATCACTGCAAAGATTCCGAGTGCAATAAATAGGTTTGTCCACAATAAAGTTTTTGTATAAAAAATTGCAATAATAATAATGGCTCCCAAATCGTCAATCACGGCTAATGCTGTTAAAAAAACTTTTAAAGAAGCCGGTACTCTATTGCCCAATAACGATAATATACCTAAAGCAAAAGCAATATCTGTTGCCATGGGGATGCCTGCGCCTGCCTGGGTAGGGGTGCCATAATTGAATAATAAAAATATTGCTGCCGGTACAATCATACCACCTATTGCTGCAAAGACGGGGAGCAAAGCATCTTTGATATTGGACAGCTCACCTATGTAAATTTCTCTCTCCAACTCAAGGCCAATTAGTAAAAAGAAAATCGTCATTAAACCGTCGTTTACCCAATGTTCAATGCTATCTCCAGCAAAATTAGTATGCCAAAAATGTAGATACGATTCTCCAAAATAGGAGTTGCTAATAATTAATGATAATAATGTACAAGCAATAAGGATGAGGCCGCCGGCTTTTTCACTTTCAAAAAAATGTTTAAAGAGTTTTGTTATTTTCATAATGTTGATCTTCCTGCTAAATACTGATTAGGCTATAATGCCCGGTGGCTGCTGATATTCTACATGATACTTTACAGATAGCACCTCAATAAAGTTACAAATGTTATTGATTCATTTTAATGCTTACATCTTAAATGAAAATGGACTGATATCAAAAGGATTAGGTGTTTTGATTTCTACCCTTTATTCTTATTAGGGTTTTCCTTATTTACTTTTTGTGTTGATACAAAAATTGTCAAAAAAATCGGCCAATAAATTCCTCCTCATTATTTGCATCAGGTATTGTGAAAAAGGGAAGATTGGCAACTGCTGTAAGCAATGTTGATGGCTTGGCTTCTCGTCAATGGTTGTTAAACCTTTCAAACGATTGCCAATATTTGTCTTTATAAATATCATAATCAATTTCAAACCTGTCAGATTGCTTTTGTTTTATTGCATAAAACACTTTTGAGGGTTTACGAAAATCTTTACATGCAAAATAGATGTCTCTTTCTCCATTTGCAGTCTGTCTGCCAATGTTTAAAAAACCATCAACATCTTTGAGTTCTACCATTATTTCCTCTTCAATGGTGTCCAGAAGTTTGTAATCTTTTTCATTAGGCATTCCATTATTATTGCTTCCATTATACTTTAGTGTCAATACTGCAATCCAGGGATGTGAAGCCTTACTGTCCCAATTCAATAATTCTGTATTAATGACAGCAATTAACTTGTTGCCGTTTTCCAATTCAGCTTCAAGTATTGAGTGATTATCATTTTCTGTATCATACCTAACACCGTCATACTTTTCTGTAAATTCTTTTTGCCGCCAAGTCAAAAAATTCTTTAGCTTTTCGATAGGGACAAGATCTTTTTGTGCATCACTTTTGCCAACTATTTTTAGATTGTCAATGTTATTTAAAAAGTCAAGCTCGCCTAAATAATTGTCCAGGAAAATATAAACTCCATTCAAAAATTCTTTTTTATTTTCTTCCGTCAAATTGTTGTGAACTATTGTGACATCAATTTCATCAGGATAATTTGGTAATTCATTTGAATAAAAGTTTAAGTTGTCGCTATTAAACTTATAACTTCCCATTTCAATACTAACATCTTTAATGTCAAGAGCCGGTTTCAATGCAGTGAATTTCCAGCCTGTTATTTTTGGAGCTGCTTCAACAAGTTCTTCAACAAATACAATGTTTTTTGTACTTCCGTCTGCTGTCAAAACTAGTTCTACAGTATTGTCATCATACATTCCTGTCAAATAAAAATATCCGTCTTTTAGTTCTCCAAGTTTTGCTGACAGCTTATTGAAAAACCCTTTTTCAATGTCTTTGCGATTTTTCACTACAGTAAAAAAATCTCCTTCGTTGCGTTGAAACCAATTCCAAAAGTCTTCGTAAGATTTTATTGATTCATCTTTTGTTTTGAAGATGTTTTTTAAAAAACCCATTAGTCGATTTTTTGTTTTTTTTAAATTTGAGTGTTGTGTTACATAACAATACCGCCTACGGCAGTCTTTCTGAAAATCAGTATTAATTTTATAAATATCCAAACAATTTCACCATTACAACCATTTTCAGGCTGTTTTATTTTTAGGCATTAAAATTTTGTGGTGAAAATATTTGATTGAAGGAGATTAAAATAAACAGCCAAATTTCTGCTCAGCAAGGCCTTAAAAAATTAGTTATATATTTCGAGTTTTACTCCTTTCATGCTAGGAGGCAGTATTATTATTCTACGAAAGTTTCATTTATTACTTCTTTTACCTTTTCAATTTCTTTTTCATTCAGATTTTCAAAAAATTTTACTATTCTAATTCTATCAATTGTTCTAATTTGGTCAATGGCAACCCAACCCTTTGTCTGTTTGCGTCTTATTTCAACTCGTGTTGGGTAAGGTTTAGAGCTGCTTGTCATTGGTGCAACCACAATAGTTTGGAGGTACTTGTTCATTTCATTTGGTGATAAAACTACACAGGGTCTTGTTTTTTTCATTTTACTTCCAACTGTTGGGTCAAGGTTTACCAGTACGATGTCATATTGGTTTACTTGTTCCATTCTTCAAAGTTTTCGTCTTCAAAAACATCATTTATTAAAAGTTGGTCATCTCCATTCTCGTGCATTTTCTTAAATGCCTTCTCCCAACCTTTTCTTGGTTCAACTTTGGGTTTTAAGATAATATACCCCTTTTCAAGTATCAGTTCTATCTTATTACTAATACAGTATTTTTCAAGAATTGTCTTTGAAAGTCTTATTCCTTTTGAGTTACCGATATTGATTACTGAAAGTTCCATCATCTTTAATTGTTATTACAAAGTAATTACAATTACTTTAAATTTCCAAATGGCCAGATAAAAAAGCATGACTTGTGAGTCGGTAACAAAATAACTGTTTACGGTAGTCTATCTAAAATCCAACATTAACTATATAAATATCTAATTCATTTTGCCAATACAACCATTTTCAGGCTGCTTTATTTTCGGGCATTAAAAATGCCAGTTATGAAAAAGGTTTAGAGTAAAAACTTACAATAAATATATAGCCTGTTTTAAAAACAGAAAACATGACTCTCGCCTTTTTCTACTAAGTGTAAAATTGTGTTTGTAATTTGTTCGACCCCATCGGGGTCGTATGATTATAGATGATTGTTGTTTCTATAAATATAAGACCCCGTAGGGGTCAGACATTTAATTTTTAAAGCGCTTGTGGTAGTAAAAAAACAACTGGCTTAATCAACCAAACAACTGCTCAGCAAAACCGTAAAAAAAATTGGTTTTCTATTTGGTTTTTTACACAGTTCATGTTGTATGCCGTACTTTCTTGTCATTTTTTTTAAATTGAAAATGGGTTTACGATTTTTCCTTTGTGCTTTTCAAGCCTGTCAGTGTCAAATGGGTCATGGGCATTTGTCCGCCACTTTTTATTCTTATAAGCAAATTCATAGACTAAATGGATGGGGTATTTGCTGTCAGAATTTTTATTGCAGCTAAAGTGCATTTCCAAGATGTCTTTATTACGTAGTTCTATATCTATATCAAAGCAACTTTCAGCATTAAGCATTTTCTCTAATCTCCTATAATTGTATTCATCAGTTTCTTTGCCAATTTCCCATTCCTGTGGTAGCATAGGAATACCTACCAAATCAATTCCGCTTTTCTGGTATTTGTATAAAATCCAATAATGCTTAAACTGCTCAACATTTTCAGTCTTGCATGTACAAAGTTTTAATTTGTCTGAAACGATACACATTTGATTTTAATTCTTGTTATGGTTGATAACTTCTTATGCTTGTTGTGTGTCGTGCTGCTCAATAGTTTTTGGTCAGTGTTTTTGTGATTGTCAAACCCTGTATTGTGTCCACTTACTTATGACTTGAACAAAAGTCCACCGATATTAATGCTATATTGAAAACCTAAAGAACAGAAAAAAGTACAATAGCTGATTAAGGAACTTCAAGCTGGTGTGGGCTTTCGGTCAAGTCAAACCTTAATGATAAAGAACATTTTTACTGTCGCTCCAATGTTGCTGAAACTGTTGGGCAGTATGGCATACAACGTGACAGGGCTTTATGCAGGTTGGGAATTAGTATTCCGTCTGCCGGAACCGCTGCCCGGATTTATTTTTTGTTGAAGTTAAGTACAAAAGCTGATAGTAATTCGTCTGACCAAACCAAAGCCTGGATTTGCAATTAGCTGATGTTAAAATGTTCAGCCCAACTTGCATAAAACAAAATGTTGGCAGCTCGCCTTTTTATACTTTTTGAAATTTGTCTTTTAGTTTCAAGAATGGTTGTTCTATACAATGGTATGAGAATATTGCCACTATAAAAAATAAGATTATATTTTGAGGAAACGATGTTGCCCAATATTTAGGAGTACTAATGAATAATTGTTGCCATAAATAAAGGCTATACGACAATAAGCCAATGTAATTAAGCAGTTTAGAATTTAGCAACCGAAACCAAAGTCCTTGATGACCAAAAACAGAGTATAGAAGTATTATTCCAATAAATAAGTTTGCTATTGTTCCGTATGTTGAACCGAGTAGCATTATCAGGAAATCTAAATGAAGATGTAGCTTGCCATTTATGGATGGCAGATATATCAGAAGATAAATTCCCGCAATAGATAAATAAAAAAACGTTTTAAAATATGGTTTAAATATTTGCAATAATTTGTTTTTATACAACGCTATTAAACAGCCTATGGCTATTGCATCTATTCTTTTAAAAATGGTTAAGTCGTTCATCCACGTAATAGGATGGTAATATAGGCATAATTTAATAACTGGAACAAGCAATACAAGAGCAAACGCTGCTCGCTTTCTTATTTTGTTGCCCAATGAAAACACTAACGGCCAAAATAAATAGAAATGTTCCTCAATGCTTAAAGACCATGCGTGGGCTGTAACCCAGTCTAAGTTCCAGTTGAAATATTTTGTGTAAGTAATGGCAGTCAACCATGAAGAATCTCCGATATGTATGACATTAGCTAGTTGCAAAGCAAATAAAATAAGCAAAAAAAAGTAATATGCAGGGAATATTCGTAGTGTTCGTCTGATATAAAAATTTTTGAGTGAAATTGTTTGTTTCTTCTTGTTTTCTTCCAATAGTAAAGATGTAATTAGAAACCCGGAAATGACGAAAAATACATTTACGCCTAAATAGCCGTCTCTAATAAGATTGACGAAAGGTTGAAGCAATTTATTTTCGAATACTTTTCCAAATACTTGATCTTGCAGACTTAAGTGATAACAAATCACCAAAAGAATGGAGATTGCTCTTAATCCGTTTAGGCTTGGATACTTTAATTTAGTAGAACCTTTGTCTAGTTTCTGCATTTGTTGTCTTGTTAGCTTTGCTTTACGTCTCTTAAAAATACGAGTATAATTTCGTCTGTCAGCATAGCAGCAAATCCCTTCCTAGCTGCCGTTTTATTTACTTGTAAGGTCACGTTTGTTAAAGTATGCAATCCACATTATTAATAAATAGAACCCTCCGCCAAAACCGATATAAATTCTGATATCTTTACTCTCAATTATGAATGATAAAAGATATATAGAGGTCGCAATGAATAAAAAATAGAGAAATCCTTTTGTTGCATATATTGAACCTTCGTGAATTAAAGTCAGATTATTCTTGTCTTTGTATTTATTAAGTTGAATGATAGCGTCGTCAGAAAATATTTTAAAATCGTCTGTTTTGCAAAAGTTATTGTTTGCAAAAATTTTAAATTTTTCAACTTTGCTATTCAAATATAATATTGGTCCATTTCTTCCAGAGTAAGATTTATAAGAAGTAAGTTCATTAAAGTTTATAGCCTTTGTTTCATTTTCAAATTCAAAGACTACGGATGTGTCGCTCAATTTTACACTACAATTACGAACTGCTTTCTTTTTAAGAAATTGGAAAAACAAAAATGCCAAACCGAAACTCAGGACAATTGTCAGGATAATATTAATCTTGCTGTATATCCCCAAAAACTCAGTCAACATAAATATTGCAATTGTTGAAAACAGCACAATAAGAGTGTCCCACATTTTTGTATATTGAAATTGATATTCTCTCACTTGATTAGTCAAACTGGAAACGGGTGAACGGACAGGACTTTATGCAGGTTGGGAATTAGTATTCCTTCTGCCGGAACCGCTGCCGGGATTTATTTTTTGTTGAAGATATGCACAAAAGTTGATAGTAATTCGTCTGACCGAACTGAAGTTGAGATTTGCACATAGCTGATGTTACATTGTCCCACTATTGGCAATACCCATGTTGGTGGTATGTGCTTCTCGTATTCAGTTCAATCGCTAGAAGAATTATAGATTTCGTTTTTTGCTTTCAATGGCAATGAACTCTGGCAAATATTCAGGAGTACAACCTTTTGAAACCATTTTGCCTTTGTACAAACCTGTTTTTTCTCCAAGTGCAATACAACGATTTCTATATTTTTTTTCATAAACACCAATCCAACCTGTTGTAAAGTTCATTGCCCATTGAACCTCGGCTTCTTCTTTTTCAATTCGTTTTTCAATGACATTTAATAATTCCTCGCTATTGGGTGGTGTTTGTCCCATCCAACGCAAACGGCCTTGGTAGTACCAATAAATTCGTCTTTTAAGTGATGTTGGGCTGTCTTTCCAACTTTCAATCATTTGAATTGTCTTTTTGTCTTTGGTGAGCTGGTTTGCCATTAGCCAATCAATTAATTGAAGTTTCTCATTTTCGTTATGTTGCTTAATATCAGCGATTAATTTGTCAACCACTTCTTCGGTTAGAAGTTTCTTGTCCATAATCAAGATTGCCAATTGTTGAGCAAAAAATTGTTTGGATGACCAAAGCTCCATTGACAATTGGTGGTCTTTTTTTATGTCCTTAGCAATGGTTCGTAAGTCGCCAAGCTTGGTACTCTTATCGGTGATTTGAGTAAGTATTTTTTCTGCTTTTGGTGAAAGTTTCATTACAATATAAGTATTAGTCTAACGGTCGCTTTAGCATTGCCACCAACCGCCATGCTTTACGTTCGGCAGGGCATTTGGAAAACGCCCAACTGGGAACTGCAGCCGATTAAAGATACTGAAGTTGAAAATATATTCTGCTGCTCATTTGTGTTCGGTCAGGCGGCTATGTAGCTGATAGTAGCACTAAGATGAGGATATGTTCGTCACCCCCCGCTGATGCAAAACTGAATGTTGTGTGCTTGTTGTTCTACTACTTTTTATTGAAAGTATATTTTAACGAAAGGCATGGATTGTCAGAATACCTGCCATGTGTCGAAATTGACACCTTAACAATAAATGAAACAAACAGATTTGATATAATACGAAGTTGAACTCCTGGTCTAAACGCCAATTGAATTTCAGAAATGTCAATTTCTGAGATTTGATTTGTTATTTGTCCGCTTGTAGTCGAAATGCTCTCAAACTGTTGTAAATGTCCATTTAAAAACTGTAAGCCAGCACCGATATTTATCCTAAATTTTTTTGCACTGTCTCTCAACAGATAGTTAATTGTCAGTGGAATTTGAAACCCTTTAAGGGTATAATAATTTTCATTGTTGTTTACTTTTGTCTTTGTGTCTTTACCAGAGAAAGATGATACACTTAAGTCAATAAAAAGTTTATCATTAACGGATTTGCTAACTCCAACTTCGGGTCCGTCTCCAACAAAAGTCTTTCCTGAATTAAAGGTATTTCCAAAAAATTGAAAAGAAGGTTCAAATACTTCCTTGAAAACAATATTTGTCGAGCTGTAACCAATTCTAAGAGAAAAGATGTCATTAGATTTTTGCCCAAATGAAAGTTTGGTCGTAAAAATAAAAATGGTGGAAACTATAATGAGTCTTTTCATAACACAGGGTTCAAATACAATAGCACACAACGTTGAAGGCTTGGCGATGGGCTGATATTCAATGAACGTTTCGCCCGGTACGTCAGCCGATTGAAAAACTATAGCCGAAGGTAAATACAAAAAGCCAATAATTGTTCGTCTGCTGGAACTGATGCTGATAGCTAATTACAGCCGATTGTTATTCCTTCAGCCAGCCTATTGCCAAGCCTGCTGTTGTGCGTTCGGCATTCGTCACTCGGTTTTTAAAAATATACCTTCAATTGTTGCATTCATACCAAATTGCCCGTCGCAGTATCCTTTCGTGTATTTGACAAATGAGAAACCTTTATAAAACTTCACTTCAAATTCACAACTGTCGGTATCAGGCACTTTGTAAACAAAATGTGTACTATTTAACTTAATAGTGTCATCGTCAATTTGGGCAACATTTCTGGCAGGTTCTCCTGTAACGGAAGTAATACCAAAAACGGCTTTGCTGTCTTGTAATTTTGTAATTTCTAAATCGCCTTGATACCCTGCTTCACTATATTGATAATGATAATGTCCAAATATGTCCTGCAACTTAGTGTCCATCGTATTGGATGCAATAACAGTATCCTTACTTACAAGATTTAATACCAATTCTTTTCTTGTTTTTGGCGAAAACCAGTTTCCTCTAAAAATCTTATCTGTGGGTCGTCCGGTTATAATACCAGAAATATTTCCGGATTTCTCAAACTCTAAAATCCTGTAAGTTGTATCGTCTTCAATCGTTCCCAAAAGAGTAATGGGTAGTTTATCTTTTGTGTTTAGATATGTAATTTCTCCAACAATAAAATTGCTGTCCAACTGATAATGGATAAATACAGGTATTTTTTCATTGATAGTTCCATTCCAACAGATTTCTCTATAGTTATCCATTTTATTGTCTGTCAAAGTTGTTGGTGTATCCGAAGCTGTAGTGTCAGGACTGTTAATTTTTTGCTGGGGATTGTTGCAGGAGATGATTGTCAATGAAAATATGTAAATCCAATGTTTCATTTTAGTGAGATGTCAGTTTTGCAGACACACAACGGACAGGACTTTATGCAGTTTGGGAATTAGCATTCCTTCTGCTGGAACCGCTGCCCGAATTTATTTTTTGTTGAAGTTAAGAACAAAAGCTGATAGAAATTCGCCTGACCGAACTAAAGCTGAGATTTGCAATTAGATGATGTTATATTGTTTTGCCCAACTTGCATAAAACCCAATGTAGGCAGCAGTATTTCTACGTCACTTGATGGTCGGGTCGAAATTAAACCCAAGCAGTCCTTTCTTAAAAGAAACAGTAACAGTGTCAAATACTTTTAAATTCATTTTGTCAGTCGCTTTAATAAGCTGGTCAGCCTGGATACTACTTTTTAGTTTGTTGTCCCAAAGTAGCAAATTTTTGTTACTGTTAACATAAACAACTTTATATGTTTTGTCAACGGTTTGCTTATTTGAAAGCTTGTTAAGAAACAATGTTGTTGATAAAAAATGGAGTCAAACAAAAAGAATAGTGTCAATCCCATAAGTCCAAGTCCTACGATTAAGTAAAAAATATTTGTGATTTTCTTAAGCTGTCTAAGCCCGAATAATAAAAGAATAGACAAAAAAATAATCTCTGCCCATAGTAACACATTATGCGATTTGTGCTTTATTTCTTCAATGTCGGGTTGTAAATAACGACTTTCTTCGTTTGGGATAAAAAAGAATAACAGTCCTGTCAAAACCAACAGGATAATAATATTGAAACGATATTTCTTTATGAGGTCAACCATATTGATGCCAACGGACAGGACTTTATGCAGGTTGGGAATTAGTATTCCGTCTGCCGGAACCTCTGCCTGGATTTATATTATTGTTGAAGTTAAGTACAAAAGTTGATA
This sequence comes from Bacteroidota bacterium, assembly GCA_018268135.1. Taxonomy (GTDB): domain Bacteria; phylum Bacteroidota; class Bacteroidia; order Chitinophagales; family Chitinophagaceae; genus Ferruginibacter. Next base: position 1,399 of record JAFDXD010000069.1, on the reverse strand, counting down.
GTTATTCGTCTGGCCGAACTGAAGCCGGGATTTACAATTAGCTGATGTTACAATCCAGCCCAACTTGTATAAAACACAATGTTATCGGCTGCCTTTCTCACCCAAACATTTAAAACAAACTGAAAAGTTAATCAATCCGTTTATTTGTTGTCAGGCTTGTATTGATTGGCAACTATTCCGCACTCAAATGATTTGCTGCTTATGAGTTTTAGCTTTGTTGTGCCAGAAAAAATTTTCAACCCGTCTCCAATTGCAGTGCGGTGGATAAAAAAATTGTACTCGTCAATCAAATTATTTTTGATAAGGGATGAAACAAATTTTGCTCCGCCATACACCAATATATCCTTACCTTTTTTCCTTTTCAGGTTCTTAACTACAGTTACCAAATCACCATTTTCTACCCTGATGTTTTTCCCTGCAACAGTTTTTACTTTTTTACTAAAAACTATTTTAGGAATGTCAACTAATTTTTGGGCAAACTCAAAGCCAGCGTTATCAGGCTCATTGTCCACTATGTTCTCCCAATAAGAAATAAATACGTTTGTCATTTTTCTACCCATAATAAGGGTGTCAACTGAATTTATTATGTCTTTCTGGTACAGCTTTATGAATTTGTCATCCTGCTTTTGTTCTAACCAATTCATTTCACCTTTTTTACCTCCAACAAAACCGTCAACGGTCGTGTTCATCTGTAATATTAATTTCCTCATGTCTTAAGTTTGTATTTGTGCAAAAATAATTCGGGTTTCTTTTAATGATAGTCGTCAAATGCGACATTTATAATGGCCATTTGCGTCAATCAGTCGGATTGGTTTTTGTTTACAGGTAATGATAGTAGGGTCTTTTAAGGTTGCCACCAACATTTGCATTTACGAATATATAAATACTTGAAAACAGTATTTCAAATCAGCATACAATTAATAGCAAATGCTTTTGGCTCATTTCACAATATGGATTTTACAAAGACAAAAATTGCCTTAATCTAAATTCAATTTTTTAAAAAATACTTTTGTGCTTCTTTAAAAATCGGGAGCTTAATGTTGCTATTGTACATTTATGTTGAAAAAAATTTATTGGATATGCCCTGCATTTGTAATGCTTGCTGATAATAAAAACCTGCTGTATTTAATGCTGCTATAAAAATATGTGGCCGGGCCTTTAGCCCCGATAGCAGTGGATACCACGGTGAGGGCTATGCGCCGGGGGCTTGTGCCGGAGTAGCAACGGATAGCGGGACCAATGCTGATAGGGCTGCATCTGCCGGGCTTCACCTGTTTTTTCTTTACTCTTTTTGCGCTGATATTTTAAACTGCTGTGCTATGTACAGGCCGGCTATCACCAGTATTACGCCTACAAGGCTGTATAGGCTTAATGGCTCTTTTAGTACGGCCCAGGCTAT
>JAFDXD010000068.1 GCA_018268135.1 Bacteroidota bacterium | reverse complement strand
GACCTCCCTCCAATAACAGTTGTTTGAGCAGTATTGCGATGGTATAAATAAATATTGGGGTCTGCTTCAAAAGATACAACTGTTACACTATCGTTTGATGAAAAATACACATGCATTGAATAACCATAATAATTTGTGCTATATAAAGCCGGATAAGTAATGGCACAATCCGTATCTTTTTGTGTACGCACATCCAACTCACTTAACACATTTTCCTGGTAAAATTTTGCTGATTGCATGCTGTGCGAAGTTGAATATTTTTCCAAATAGATTTTGCCTTTTAGCGAATCGAAATAAGGCCTGTCACCTTCTAAATTGTATAATAAATAATGATCTTCATGCATATTAATTTCGGATGTGCTAATATTGTTGTTTTTGTACCGGGTTAAACGCTTTTTTGAAATAGTGAAAATATCATGTATGTTATTTAGAATAATGCTTTTAACACTATAATTTCCGTCGGTATCATTTATTTCGGATTGTAAAACCAATTCATTCACTTTTTTTTTGTTGTTAAGGTTGTAAACCCTTACTGTATCTATCGCCAAAATAGCCAGGTAATCTGTATCATTAATGGTAGTTGAAGAAAATACATCATATTGATACTTTTCAGGTATTTCGATATATGACGTATCAATATTACTTTTCTTAATGGAAAATATTGTTTTTACTTCGGTATATTTTTGGGTTGCTGTACATGAAAATAAAATGACGGAACATAAAAGCAATAAATATCTAATCATGTTAATTTTAATCAAAGCTAAGTGTATAAATTAGGCCATTGTAAATGTTGCTACCTATTTTGTTACATAAACTCTTTAGCTATTCTTTCTGATTGCTCCAATTCTGCCTTGGTAAATCTGCCCGATTTTTGTTGTTGTAAAACAGACTGGCATTCGTGAGGTTTAGAACAAGTATTGCCAACACTTACTATACATTCGGTTTGTGGGTCCTCACCATTTTTTACTTTGCAACCAAATTCATCGTAATGATGGCCAGCATCAGCTGTTGTGGATAGTATTAGTGTTAGACGATATATCAGGCACATTTTTTACATCTACATTTTCTTTGCTGCAAGCATTAAAAAGTAATAATAGAATTAAGGGGTGAAATTTTTCATATTCTTTTTTTACAAAAGTTAAATAATTATTTCATATTTCCAAAACTATTTCAATTCATTTTATCAAAAAGATAAGATCAATAAAATTATATTTGTATAAACACTAAAAATGAATTTTGTTTATATAATAGATGCGGTGCGTACGCCCATTGGGAAATATGGAGGCGCTTTAGCAAATGTGCGGCCGGATGATATGCTGGCGCATGTGATTAAAGCCCTGCTAAAACGAAATGAATCAATTGATGTAAATGAGATAGAAGATGTAATTGCAGGCGCTGCTAACCAAAGCGGCGAAGATAACCGCAATGTGGCACGTATGGCGGCGCTGCTGGCAGGCCTCCCCGTTAGTGTGGGCGGTAATACAGTTAACAGGCTTTGTGCAAGCGGCTTGCAGGCCATTATGGATAGTGCAAGAACAATTGCCTGCGGCGATGCGGAATTGATGATTGCCTGTGGGGTAGAAAGTATGAGCCGGGCGCCATTTGTAATGCCTAAATCTGCAACTGCATTTGGCAGAAGCCCCGAAATATTTGATACTACAATGGGCTGGCGCTTTATCAATAAAAAACTTAGTGAAATGTATTATCCCTACGGTATGGGCGAAACAGCAGAAAACATTGCAAAGCAATGGAACATTAGCCGCCATGCCCAGGATGAATTTTCGCTGGAAAGCCAGCAAAAATATGCACAAGCCTATGCCGATGGAAAATTTAACGAGGAGATAATACCTGTACAGATACAAGTAGATAAAGTGCCTTTCGATTTTGATAAAGATGAGCATCCAAGGTTATCATCATTAGAAAAGCTGGGGCAATTGAAAGCTGCCTTTATAAAAGGCGGAACCGTAACGGCAGGCAACAGCAGTGGTATAAATGATGGCGCTGCTGCAATGCTTTTGGCAAGCGAAGCAGCCTTAAAAAAGTATAAGTTAAACCCCCTGGCTACCATTAGCAGTATGGCAGTGGCCGGCGTAGATCCAGCAGTGATGGGCATTGGACCGGTGCCGGCTTCTCAAAAAGCTTTAAAGCGTGCAGGCCTTACCGTTAGAGATATGGATTTGATAGAACTAAACGAAGCATTTGCATCGCAAAGCATTGCCTGCATACACGAGTTGGGCTTAGACCTCCAAAAAGTAAATGTGAATGGAGGCGCTATTGCTCTTGGCCATCCGCTGGGATGCAGTGGCGTAAGAATAGCCACTACTCTTTTGCACGAAATGAAAAAGCGCAAAAGTAACTATGGGCTTGCTACCATGTGTATTGGGGTGGGGCAGGGCGCAGCCATTGTGTTTAAAGGAGTAAATGATTAATATTTTTTATTGCTTTATAATTTGTACAATAATTTTTTAATGATGCGGAAGTTAATTGCCAGGCATATTATAAATAAAATTACTGCTACAATCAATGTGATGGGATGTATCCATGCAGATAAAGCTTCTGTACTGCCAAAAATATTTTTTTGAAATAAATATTGAAAAAGCTCTGTAATGATGATAGCTGCTATTACAATGGCAGCATACAAAGGGATCCATTTTTTTGCTACTGTATTGCTCAGCCATTTTGGCGAATACCCCAGTGTAAGAAGGAGCTGCAGGTTATCTTTACTCCTGGCAATCATTAATTGTAAATAAAAAGAAAATAGCATCATAGCCAGCAGTATTACCAATATTGCAAAGCCGCCTAGCCCGGTTAATATTCCCTGCAATATTTGCTTTACTCTTCCAAATTTTGTTTTGTCTTTATTTACTCGATATTCTTTTTGCTGCAGGTAATTTAAAAAATTTGCATTGTTGGCATCTACGGTTTTTATGTAAAGCCTGGCAGCAGGTACATCGCCTGTATTTCCAAAAGTTTTATTTGCCCATTTTAAAAAATTTTCGGGCACCAATACAGAATTAATGCGGTCGCTTAAGGCTACAATATGCCCGGTAAAAGTAGTTTCTATACCCGGAGCGCCATAACATTCTAATTGAATATTGATAGCGCCAATACTGCTTGCTGAAAGTTGGGGAAGGCCCTGCGATGGGGCAAATACATTATACATTTCTAAAAAATCGGCAGAAAAAATAATGGGCACATCCTGCTGGCCGGGCTGCCATTTAAATGATGGAGGCAGCGTATCTATAAAGTCATCTTTTACCGATTCTAAAAATAAATCGGTACTAAATGGTATAATGTTGCCTGCACTGGCTTTTGCCCTAAACTGATTGCTGATAAGTGGCGCAACATCTGAAATGAATGGCTGCTGTTTTAATTCGTCAATATCTGCATTGCTAAAGCGATTATCGCTCCCCATATTTTGATTGGTAATAATTTTGGTAACCGATACAAAATCAAAACCATTCTTGCGTGGGTTTTTATCTTTTATTAATTGATTAATGTTGATATACATCTGTACCGTGCATAGCAAAAGCAGGGTGCCAAAAGCCAGGCCAATATAGCCTATGGTACGGGATATAGAATTTTGCCCGGTCTGTAAAAATGGGGCAATCGTTTTAAAAGATAATGTATTATTCAACTTTAATTTTTTTATAAATGCAAAATATTGTCTGCTTTAAAATATTCTATGGCTTTTAAGTCGGCTAAAATAATGGCAGCATTTCTTTTGGCTGCCTCCGTTTCTATAAGCTCCATAGCTTTGTGTCGGTTACTTTCATCCAGGTGGCTGAATGGTTCATCCATCAATAAAAAATCAAACGGTTGTTGCAATGCTCTTATAATGGCAATACGCTGTTGCTCGCCATAGCTGCAGGTTTTGGCTACCTGGTGTAGCTTAGATGTAATGCCCAGAATTTTTGCCATCTCTTCTACCGGCATAGCAGATGCAAAAGGGTTAAGCGCTTTTTTTATTTCAATATTTTCTTTTGCTGTATGTTCCAAAAAAAGTCTTAAGTCCTGAAAAATTATACTGATATGGCTGCTGCGTGTTTCGGCCAGGGCTTCTGCTGAAAGGTTGGAAATTTTATTTTCATCAAAAAGTATTTGGCCTGTATAATCTTTTCTTAGCCCGTATAAAAAATGTATGAGAGAGGTTTTTCCACTTCCACTTGGCGCTATCAATTGTAGTTTTTGAGATGTATTGATAACAATCTCTTTATTCCAAATTTCGGATTGTGCTACTTTTTCTTTTTCTAAAAAAAGAGGAGCCAACTGTTGTAAAATTATTTTTTGCATGGCAGTGTAATAAAAAGCCGCCAAAAAAATATAAACTTTTGACGGCTTTAAAAATAAATTTTTTTACAATTATTTTTGAAAGTTTGTTAAGCTGTCCGGTTCTGCCTTACTATTGTCGTCCCATTTGCTTTTATAGTAATCAGCTTTCTTTTTTTCGATAACTCCCATAGTGCCGATATAATTGTTGAGTTGTTTTAAACTGTTGGTGGTTTTATCTACCAGGTTAATTTCAAAATGCTGGGTAAGCCCACCATTGCTAAAGTTGCCACCGGTTGCTAAAAGATTGTCCCACATTTTTATGTTGGCATCAAAAGAAGCTTTATCAAGGCTATCTGTACTGTTGCTCATTATAGCATTGAAGATGTACTGAAAATTTACATAAGCGCCAATTGGGCCGCTGTAAGCTTTTTCAAAAAAGGGTAAACTATTTGCAGATGGGCTGCTAATAAATTTGTCGATATTTTCTTTATTATTTCCAATGGCAAAATAATTGTCATTGCTGTTGTAAAAAATTTTATTCTCAATGCCTGAGCCCATAGCATTAGCGCCTAATTTTTTTCCGGCATCAATAAGTTTTCCAAATGCAGCTTTATCGCCAATAGATGTTGCAAACAATACTTGTGCATTGGGCATATTAAGGCTGTCTTTTTTAATGTCAGATACAGCCAACAGCAAATCTCCTTTATTGGCTTTTACAAAATCATCGAGTGTAAAGCCTGCATAAGCTGCGCCCATATTGGCAAAACCTTCCATGCCGGCAAGTTTTACAAGCTCTTTTAATCCTTCGGGTTTATAATTCATTGCAAACAACACTGCAATATCTTTTGCCGGAATTTTTTTGATAAAGTCACTATTGATCTTGCTGCCATTATATTTTTTCCATATCTCTGTCATTTCTTTGCCTGCATAAGATGTCATGTCAACGTTTATTTGCCCATTATCAAAATTGGCTGTTGCCGCTAATATGGAGCCTTCATACATTTTGCTAAAATTCATCATACCCATGGCGGCCATCGCAAAGTTTCCGGTATTAAATGATTGTGGATTTAACCAAAAATGTACATCTCCTTTTGTATTTACCAGTTCTGAAAATTTATCATTTGTAGCAAGGCTGTTTTCCTTTGAAAGATTATAAATGCTGGTAGCAGTATTTACTAAATCTCTTTTAGCAATTGTAGGTGCAGGGCTTGCAGAATCCCAGTTGTTGGGCAGGTTATTTAAATTATTCATTTCTGGCAGGTCAAATACAATAACGAACCTGCTATCATTCCAGGAAGATGTTAATTTGTTATTGGTTAAAAAATGAATATTATCTTTTTGTGTTTCGGCATTTTCTTTAGTGGCCTGACTGTTAAATTGTTTAAATTTTGCAGCATCTTTTATGCTACCTTCTAAAGCAAGGTATCCGCCGGTAGTATCTTTTACCACAAATAATAAAACGTCTTTTTTTATGTCAATACCGGTGTTTTCCGGGTTATCTAAAGCCAATTTAATAAAAGGGTCAATGCTGCTGTCGGCAGTAAGATCTTTGTAAAATTGGTTTTGCTTCACTTCATCCCAGGGTAATTTGGCATTGAGCGATTCGCCATTTAAATGTATTACCATGGCTGCATCTTTAGGGATATACCTGCCCTGCGTATTGGTTTTAGAGCAGGATGTAAAACATACTATGGCAAAAATTGCCAGCGCAATAAAAGAAAAAATACGTTTGTTCATAAAGTTGATTTTATATTAATACAGGTTTTATTTATTAGTAACCCATTCTATTTAATTAAATAAAAAGGAGGGTAAATTTTTTAGTGCAATATTTTGTTGATGCCCTGTTTTTAAATTTTTTATAACAACTTCATTGGTTGCTATTTCATTGCTTCCGTAAATAATAATGAAGGGAATATTTTTTTTATCGGCGTATTTAAATTGCTTATCCATTTTCACAGGCTCGTGATACAGTTCGCAAGATATGCCCGAATGGCGTAGCGCCTGCATGAGAGGTAGGGCAGCGAGGCTTTCATCTTTACCCATGTTGAAAAATAATACTTTGGTACTTAGCTGAAGGTCTTGCGGAAAAAGTTTTAATTCTTCCAATACATCGTATATCCTGTCTACACCAAAGCTTATACCAACCCCGGCAATACCCGGTACTGCAAATAAGCCGGTTAGGTCATCATACCTGCCACCTCCGCCAATACTTCCCATTTTTACGTGAGCGGGGGCTTTGGCTTCTAAGATGGTACCTGTGTAATAATTTAAGCCTCGGGCCAGGGTAAAATCTATGCTAAGGTTTATGTTTTTTGAATGTGTCAAAATAAAATTTAATTCATCTATACCATTCTTTGCTGTTTCATTATTCTGAAAAAGATTTGTAACTGCTTTTAGTTTATCTTCATTAGTGCCGTCTATGTGTAAATATTTTTCAATCGTTACAATATGCTCTTCCAAAATCCTCCTTTGTTTTAGCTCTTCTTTTACTTTATCTATTCCAATTTTATCAATTTTATCAATGGCAATGGTAATATCCGTCATCTTATCAATGCCGCCAGAAATTTCTGCCAGCGCTGCTAAAATTTTTCTACTATTTATTTTTAATTCGTATTGTGCTAAGCCAAGCTTAGTAAATACCGTGTGATAAATATTGACTAATTCTATTTCATTAATAAGCGATGTGCTTCCTACTACATCTGCATCGCATTGGGTAAACTCCCTGTAGCGGCCTTTCTGTGGCCTGTCTGCCCGCCATACGGGTTGCACCTGATAGCGTTTAAACGGAAACGTTAGTTGCCCGTAATTCATGGCTACATACCTTGCAAATGGTATGGTGAGGTCATATTTTAATGCCCTTTCAGTAAGCTCCACAGTATTTCGCCCTTCCAGCAATTTTTCAAATCCTGCCTTTGCTTTATCAATATTTTTTGGATCGCTTAGGCCATTGTTTAATATTTTAAAAATCAGTTTATCGCCTTCTTCGCCATACTTTCCCATCAGGGTTTCTAAGTTTTCCATGGCAGGGGTTTCCAATGGCTGAAACCCAAAAAGCTCAAAAACATTTTTAATAGTTTGTAAAATATAATTTCGTTTCTGCACCGTTTCTGCAGAAAAATCTCTGGTACCCTGTGGTATGCCGGGTTTATACATTTGATTGTGTAGTTTGTAATGTGGCAAAATAATTTTTTAGTAATGCAGCACAAGCTTCATCTATCAGTTGATAAGCTTCATCATATCCATCCTCATCCCCATACCAGGGGTCGGGTACATCCAAATTTTTTGAAGGATGCAATTCATTTAAAAAATAATCCACTTTATTTTTATCAAAATAATTGCCTGCAATCTTTTTTACTTCCTGCATTACATCATCAGCCATTACATATATCCGGTCAAAAGCTAAAATATCTTCTTTCTTAAATTTTCTAGAGACTTGGCTGCTGATGTCGATCCCATTTTTCTTTGCTACTTTTTGGCTTAAATGATGAGGAGGCTCGCCGGTATGATAACCATTAGTGCCGGCGCTGTCTATTTGCCAGTGAAGCCCTGCATCAATGCAGCTTTTAAGTAAAATGCCTTCTGCCAAAGGGCTTCTGCAAATATTCCCCAGGCATACCATTAAAATTTTCATCCGGCAAAGATAAGAAAGCGATGTATAGATAAAAGCAATTATGGATTTAATTGCTTAAATGCATCTTATTATTAACAGGCCTGTTGCGATATAAATTTTTATAACTTTTTAAAACATTTACAATGGAAACTAATGCAATATTACAGGCAGATATACTCGATATTATTTTTGAGAAAAAGAATAAAGTATATGGGGCTTATGAATTGCGAAAGCATTATAACAGGAGGTTGCTAAAAGCTCTTTGCTGTGCTACAATGTTTATAGCAATCGCCTATAGCCTTACTTTTATAAAAACTAAAAAAATTAAAACAATAGAAGTGTCAGGAGGTATAATATTGGCCAAAGCTCCGGTATTTCCTGAAAAAAAACCAGACCCTGTTAAATCACCTGTAAAACCATCAGTGCCAAAGGAAGCAATGGTAAAGCAAAAAATAAGTACGCAACAATATATCACCAATATAAAAATAGAAAAAGTAGAGCCTGAGATAGCGCCTATTGAAACATTAAATGATAAAAGCATTTTGAGTAATAGTACTACAAAAGGCGACGTACAGGAGGCTAAAACAAATACAATAAACACTGGCGATGCAAAAGAAAATGCAGCAGCAAAGCAGGGTTCAATAGACCATGTTACGCCGGAGTTAACGGCAGAAGTAATGCCTGCATACCCGGGAGGGATGGATGCCTTGCGAAAATTTTTAGAGCAAAATCTTCAAAACCCTCAAGACCTTGATGAAGGACAGGTAGTAAGTGTAAAAATAAATTTTATAGTAGGGTATGATGGGGTTTTAAAAGGATTTAAAGTAGTGGAAGATGGAGGCGAAGCATTTAATAATGAAGTTATTAGGGTATTAAAAAAAATGCCTAAGTGGATTCCAGGCAAAACACATGGTGAAAATGTATCTGTATTTTATACCATTCCTGTTAAGTTTGTAGCTAACTAAAACTGCTATAAAATTTTATTTGTAAATTGCCTGACCAATAAATGAAACAAAAATGGCGCTTGAAGAATTTGAAAAAGACCCGATAAGTGAAAGAGACAAAGGGTACCTGCGTATGCGTAGTATGATGGATTATGGAATGGGAGTACTATGGGCATCCATGGGTATTTTTTTTATTTTTATTAGAAAATTTAGTGAAGACCTTGCCGCAAAGTATGATGATAGTATGATGAAAGTATTTGGTGCAGTTTGTATTTTGTATGGAATATTTCGCATTTACAGGGGGTACAAAAAAAATTATTTAAGAGAAAGATGAAATTTTTAATCCGGATGTGCGGCTTATTTATATTGGCAGCATTTTTTTCTTGTAATAATAATGAGCAACACAATGATGTGGCAGATACTCCCATAAAAGGTACCATTCATATCAGTGTAGACGAATCATTTAAGCCTGTGATAGAGCAGCAAATTCAGGCTTATGAAGCCTCTTACCCCGGCACAAAAATAATAGCGGAGTATAAGCCAGAGTCTGCATGCATAAAAGATCTTTACAAGGACTCTTTAAACAGGATGGTAATCATTACAAGAGGATTAACAAGCCGTGAAGAAAAATTTTTTCAGGATTCTTTGCACTACAACCCCGCTTGGAATGAGGTAGCTACCGATGCCATAGCAGTATTGGTAAATGCTAAAAGCACAGATACAATATTTAGTATGCAGCGATTGCGCCAACAGTTATTTGGAAAAATTAACCGCAACCAAAATATTGTATTTGATGGCTTAAGCGCTACAAGCACTGTAAGGTTTGTAATAGACTCTGTATTGAATGGAAAGCTTTTTGATACAAGCGTAGTAAAAGCAGCAGCATCCAGCAGAGAAGTAATTAACTATGTAGCCAATAACCAAAATGCTATTGGGATGGTGGGCATTGAATGGATTGGGAACCCCGAAGATACTTCACAGGTAAACCTGCTAAAAAAAGTAAAAATAGCTTATGTGCAATGCGATATTTGCAAAGATTCGCCCTACGTAAAGCCAATGCAGGTAAGCATTTTAACTAAGCGGTACCCGTTGGTACGTGGTTTGTATTATATTTTAAAAGAAAATTACACAGGCCTTGGCTCAGGATTTGTAAGCTTTTTAAAGTATGAAAGAGGGCAACTGATTTTTAAAAGAGCATACCTTGGGCCCACTATGGATTTTCAATTAAGAAATGTAAGATTGAACGTACAATTACCAAAAAATTAATTGTTTGTTTTAACGATTTCTTATATTTTTTAATAACATTGTAAAAGTCTATTAAATAAAATATATAAAAATGAACAAATTTAAGACAAGTGTTTTTTTTGTAGCTCTTCTCGTAGTAGCAAATGGTTTAAAAGCTCAAAGCCTGGAGGAGGGCAAAAAGTTTTTGTATTATGAAAGGTACCAAAGCGCTAAAGATGTATTTCAAAAATTAGTAACTGCCGAACCCAATAATGAAGAAGCCGTTTATTATTTAGGCCAGGCAGAAATTGGGCTTGATGATGTATCAGGCGCCAAGGCTTTGTATCTTCAAAAATTATCTGCAAACCCTAACAGTCCCCTCATCATGGCAGGCGTAGGTAATGTAGAGTTAATAGAAGGCAAAACGGCTGATGCAAGAAACCATTTTGAAACTGCCATTTCGTTAAGTCAGGGTAAAAGTATTGCAGTATTAAATGCAGTAGGATATGCCAATGCAAGCTATGAAATAAAAAATGGCGACCCTAATTATGCTATTGCAAAACTTACACAGGCCACCCAACTTAAAAAGTTTAAAGACCCCGAAGTATGGACCAATCTCGGAGATGCTTATCGTAAAATAGGCGATGGCGGTAATGCAATTAAAGCATATCAGGAAGCGTTGGCTTTAGACCCCAAATATGCAAGAGCCATCTATCGCTCAGGACGTATTTACCAAACCCAGGGCATTGGCCAGGAAAACCTTTACCTTGACTATTATAATAAAGCCATTGCAGCAGACCCTGCCTATGCACCGGTTTATTATACCTTATATGTGTATTATTATGAGTCAAATGTGCCAAAGAGTGCAGAATATTTAGATAAATGGTTAACTAACTCTGATGATGATTCAAAAGCATGTTACCTAAGGGCTTCTATAAAATATGCACAAGGGTTATTTACCGATGCTATTTCAAAAGCAGACCAATGTATCAATGCAGAAGGTGATAAACCTTTTCCAAATTTATATGGTATAAAAGCCCTTGCCTATAACAGGCTACACGATTCTTTAAATGCTAAATCAAGCTATGAAGAATATTTTAAACGTCAGGCGCCAGATAAAATTGGTGCAGGCGATTATGCCTCTTATGCAAGCATCCTTTTAAAGTTTCCGGGCAATGAAGCCCAGGCCGGCACATTAGTAGATAAAGCCGTAGCCCTCGATACTATTGAAAATAATAAAGTAGCCTATTTAAAATCTATGGCCAAAGTATTTGAAACAACAGATAATAGAAAAGAAGCTGCAAAATGGTATGGCAAAGTAATCGATGTTAAGAAAAATTATTCAAATGTAGATTTATTTAATGCCGGTTATAATTATTATTCTGTTGGTGAGCTTGATTCTTCCATCAGGTATTTTAACCTTTATGCTGAAAAATATCCGGATGATATTTTAGGATATTATATGCTTGGAAATGCCAATGCATTAAAAGATTCTACCAATGCATTGGGCCTGGCTGTTCCCTACTATCAAAAAACAATACAAATAGGCGAAGCTGATCCTACAAAACCTAATGCTAAAACAAGATTGATGAATTCATATAAATTTTTTGTAGGATATTTCTATAATGCAAAAAAGAACAGGGATTCGGCATTGGTATATGTAGATAAAGCGTTGGCGCTCGACCCTACTGATGCTTCTATGATAAGCAATAAAGAGTTTATCAGTAAAAACGACCCCAATGCTCCGCCCAAAAAAGCACCGGAGCAAAAGCCTGCTACTACCAAACCAAAATCAGGCAACAATCCTAAAAAGAAATAAACTAAAAATAAATGCCCGTTCGCAAGAACGGGTTTTTAATGCATGAGGTTTTTTTCCGCAATGTCTCCTTTTAGAGCTTATGTGTTTTGGCTAAGGGACATTGCGGCGTTAGCAGTACAAAAGCTAATCTATTTCCATAACTTTATTTATGTCTGTTAGCAAAGCTAAGCCAGAAAAAGAGTGAGTTTACTTTATAACTTTTTTTCCCAATAGCGCAGATATGCAGCCCGGCAAAGTAGCGTTGGCGTATCTGTGCCTGGGTTAGCAAGCAAGTAAAGCCATGCTAAAAATTGAACATTTGTAATCCTAATTCCAGTCGCAGACTGGCCGATAAAAAAGACACAAGTGAACCTACGGAACACTTGCGCCAGAAAAGGGTAACAGTTATAAATAAAGTTCTAAAACGTCATTAATTTATTTAAAATAACTTCAATTTCTTTTGCAGTTTCAATACTTTTTGTACTAATAATTTGTATTTTATTGTAGTTTACAGATGAAACCCAAATTATATATCGCTTATCAGTTATCCAATACCCATTTGTTGAAATTCCGGTACTCTCAATATCGCCAAATCTAATAATTTTTTTTTGATAAATAATTCTCGATATGCTATTTGGAATAATCTCAAAACTCGTATTTTTAGTATCAATTTTAATTTTATTGTAAAATCTCAGTTGAGCCCAAATTAAAAAATAGAAAGAAAAAAATAACAGTAAAATAAAAACTATTTTTACTTGGGTGGGACTGGAGGTTATTAATACATATAGGCATCCAATTAAGGGAAGAAAATTAGTTATAAAGCTATAATTCCAATAATATGGGACTAAGTATATTATATGGTCCTTAATAATTATTTTAGGGTCTTTTCCTAAAATGGCTTTGAAGATTTCTTCTAAATAGCTAATCTTATCTGTTTCACTCATTAGAACTTAAAATTAATAAATTATTCTCAGCCTGCATCACTCACTGGTAATGTACCAGATGTGTTTATGATTTTTTAAAAGGCAATAGACATTGGGTTTTCAAAAAAAAACTTACTGGCGCAAGTGTTCCGTAGGATCACTTGTGACATATTTTTTTTTTCCGCAATGTCTCCTTTTAGAGCTTTTGTGTTTTGGCTAAGGGACATTGCGGCGTTAGCAGTACAAAAACTAATCTATTTCCATAACTTTATTTATGTCTGTTCGCAAATCTATACCAGAAAAAGAG
>JAFDXD010000067.1 GCA_018268135.1 Bacteroidota bacterium | reverse complement strand
GCCTGCTTTCCGCTCTAATTGCAACAGCAGGCATTCCTGTAAATTTCTGGCACCTACACCCGGGGGGTCAAGCTGCTGAATTTGCAATAGCATTTCGCTTATTTCATCTTCATTAGTTTCTATATTTTGCCTAAAAGCAAGGTCGTCAATAAGTGCATTGATATCCCTACGCAGGTATCCGTCATCATCAAGGCTGCCCACAAGTTGCTCCGCTATTTTCCTTTGATGATCTGTAAGCTTTAGCATTCCTAACTGTTGCAGCATCATTTCCATAAAGCTTGCTTCTACTTTATGGGGAATGGTATGGTTTTCATCTTTATCGGGGTAGTTGTCGTCTCTTAATTTATAGTCGCCAATTTCGTCATCACCATCCTGAACATATTCGTTAATATCAATATTATCGTAGTCTTCTACGCTTCCATCCATTTCTACCTCTTCATCGGGACTGTCTGCAAATTCGTCGTTTTCATAATCATCTTCCTGCCCATCTTCCCCGGCTTCTAATGCAGGATTTTCTTCCATTTCTTCTTTAATACGCTCTTCTAATATAGCCGTAGGTACCTGCAACAGCTTCATCAATTGTATTTGCTGCGGCGATAGCTTTTGTAATAATTTTTGCTGTAAACTTTGTTGTAAAGCCATAATAAATGTTCATTAATACTGCACCTGTGTATGCCTGCAAAAAATTTTAATACTATTAAAACTTTTCTTTGATTTGATACGTAAATTTACCTACACAATCAATTAAAAATGAAAGGTAATGGCTTTTTTTTATTTTTTTGCATGATTTTTGCTGTAAAAATTTCATCAGCCCAATTTGATAGTTCAAAATTCAGTACCAGTAAGCCTTTCGCCGTATTTACTCTTCAAAGTACAAATAGTAAAATTTCTAATAATATCTCTCATTTTACCTTGCCGGCAAATTTTTATGAGTGCCATACCGGTTTTTTTTGTAAACAAGAATTAAGCTGGCAAAAAGCTACTAAAATTCCTCTTAAAATCAGGCTCGGTTCTGTACAATATACTGATTGGATGGAGGGAAAAAAAGGAGCAGGAATTTTGAAACCCGGTTTTTGAATAAATGGTAATTCAAAAATCTGAATACAATACTCTGCAGTTAAAAAACTATATTATTTGGCCGGAGGTACAGGCGCCGGATTTTTAAAATAATTAAGCCTTAGGCTGTCAGCCCACCCATTTGGATTTTTTTCAAATGATTTGCTGCTAAAAAATGCCATACCCTGAATATTGGGTGTATTTCTTATCATTTTTATCTGTCGGGGTAATTGTGTTTTATCTTTCCAGGCTGCATTGCTATTGCCCCTGTATATGCCAAGCCCGATATAGCAGTTTTTTCCATAAGTATGTTTGCTCCACCAGTCTAAAAGCACTTCAAAGGCTGCGGCTTTGTGGCCAATTTCCCAATAAATTTGTGGCGTTACATAATCTATCCAGCCTTTTTGCAACCATAATAAAATATCGGCATACAGGTCGTCATAATTGGTTTGCCCGGCATTGGTATTGCTACCGGCTGTATCCATACTGGCATTGCGCCAAACGCCAAAGGGGCTAATGCCAAATTCGCATTTTGGGTTGGTTTGGTGAATGGCCTTGCTAAGCATTAAAATAATAGAATCGGTATTGCTTCGTCGCCAGTCATCTTTATTCATGCCCTTGCCATAGCGCAGGTAATTGGCATTGTCAGGAAACTCTTTACCAGTAATGCGATAGGGATAAAAATAATCGTCAAAATGAATAGCATCTACATCGTAGCGGCTTACTACATCCTTTACAATATCGGTTACATATTTTTGCACATCTTTATTGCCGGGGTCAAAATATTTTTTATCTCCATAGGTAAGAAACCATTCGGGATGGATACGGGTAATATGGTTAGGAGCTATAGAAGCACTATGAATATTGTACACTGCCCGGTATGGGTTCATCCAGGCATGAAACTGCATTCCTCGTTTGTGCGTTTCCGTTATCATAAACTTTAGAGGATCATAATAAGGGTAAGGCGGCTGTCCCTGACGGCCTGTAAGCCACTGGCTCCATGGCTCGTAAGGTGATGGATAAAATGCATCGGCGCTGGGTCGTATTTGCACTATCATTACATTCATCCCGTTTCGCTTGTGCATATCAAGCAGTTTAATAAACTGGGCTTTTTGTGCATCTGCACTTATGGTAGGCTGGTCGGGCCAGTCAATATTATCTACGGTAGCTACCCATACTCCCCTGAACTCGGGCTTTGCAGCCTGCTGGGCCTGGCTGTTGGTATATAAAAAGAGAATGCCTGTAAAGGCCAAAAAAATGTTTTTCATAAATCAATTATTTTCCTGAGCGGAGCTTATCAAGTAGTTTATTGAGGGTTTTAGCTTCGGCTTCTGTAAGGTTGCTCATAATAGCATCCATTTCTTCGCTCGATTTATCTAATTTTTCAAGAAGTTTTTTTCCTTTGTCTGTAATACTTACATCTACCAGCCTCTTATCGTGTTCACAAATATTTTTTTTAGCCATTCCTTTTACCACCAGCCTGTCTACAATGCGGCTGGTATCACTCATTTTATCAAGCATACGTTGCCTGATTTGTAAGGTAGAGATGGGCTTGCCTGCACCACGTAAAATACGAAGTATATTAAATTGCTGAGAGGTAATGCCTTCCCGGTCAAGAATGCATTTCATTTTTTCATTTATCCAGTTAAAAGTGTAAATGAGATTAATCTCTGCTTTTTGAAATTCATTTCTAAAACCGGATTGATTGATATCGTTTTCTATCCCCATAATTATTACAATGTGCAAAAGTAAAAAAATAGGTTGTTAGAAAATAATCAAATTAATCTTTCCATACAGATACACCTTCGCTGCAATTGGCGCAAATATCAATGTTTTTACGACTTTTCATCAATTCTGCTCTAAACTGTTTGTAATTATCATTGTGCCAGATGGCTTTAAAACTTTCATTTTTTAAATTTCCTAAGCGGTGCATAGCATCTTTATCAAAGCAGCAGGGTACTACCAGGCCATCCCAGGTAATTACATTGGCGTGTTGCAGTTTCCAACAGTGGTTAGCCAATTTATTTTTGGGAGAATATGTGCCATTGTTATTTTTAATATACCTGCTATACTTATTGTTTTCGGGAATCAGCTGATTGGGGTCGGTTTCATAATCGTACACTTGTGCTGTTTTAAATCTAACCTGGTCCACACCAATATCTTTTCCTAATTTTTTTATTTCTTCTATTTGATGTTCATTAGGTTTTACTACTAAAAATTGAAAAAATACAAAAGGTGTTTTGCTCTTTAATTCTTTCTTCCATTTTATAATATTTTTTGCGCCGGCAATTACTTTGTCAATATTTCCGCCAACCCGGTATTGCCTGTACACATCTTGTGTAGTACCGTCTATAGAAATGATGAGCCTGTCAAGCCCGCTCTCTACTGTTTTTCGTGCAGCCTCATCAGTTAGGTAATGTGCATTGGTAGAAGTGGCAGTATATATTCCTTTTGCAGAGGCATATTTTACCATCTCCAAAAAATCGGGATTTAAATAAGGTTCACCCTGAAAATAAAAAATGAGGTACAATAATTCTTTATAAATTTCATCGATAGTAGTTCTAAAAAAATCTTTTTGGAGCATACCGGTAGGGCGTGTAAAAGCCCGTAGTCCACTTGGGCACTCCGGGCAACGGAGATTGCAACTGGTAGTAGGCTCAAAAGAGATAGAAACAGGGTAGCCCCATTGTACGGGTTTTTGTAAACACCTGCTTACATAAAAACTACTAAGTACTTTAATACCATTCCAAAGCCGCCTGGGAGTAAGTTTGCTTGCTAAATTAAAAGTGTCGTTCCAGTTGATTTGCGGCATGATGCAAAAATAATGTAATTGAAATGCTTTGCAGCAGGCATAGGTATCATTTTCCGTAATGCGAAATACTCT
>JAFDXD010000066.1 GCA_018268135.1 Bacteroidota bacterium | reverse complement strand
TTCTTCTACCACCTGTAATTTAAAGGCTAATGTGTAATCTTTTTGAGTCCGTTTACGCAATCGAAACTGTCCTTTGTTCATAATGGTGACATTGTTTTTGTGTCAACCTATTTTAGGACGAGGCATTATTTATAAAAGTAAAAGAGGCTGTTTCAAAAATTTGAGACAGCCTCTTTTAGTTTGCCAAGCTTTTGGAAATAAGCGATTAGCCGAAATAGTTATTGAAGTTTGTAGCGAAAGCGTATATACTGAAAATATTAAGATAGCACTAAAAAAAACGCCCCGGAAAAACTCGGGGCGTTTTTATATATGATTTAAGTAAGTTATCTTATCTTATGGATGTACTCATTGTTCAAAAACTGCTTACGTACATCATTTAAATCTCTAAGGATACTGGCATCTACCAGCAAATCGCCCATCTCTAATTTAAAGCCGCCTATCAATTCTTCTTTTACTACAGTTTCCAGTTCTATATTTTGGATACCGGCATCGGACTTTACTTTATCGGCAATAGATTGTTGCAACTGCTGGCTGATGGGTGTGGCAGTAGTGATTTTTACTTTATGAATATTCTTAAGTTCGTTATACTGGTCTATAAACGCATTTGATATTTCGGGGAGGTTATTTTCCCTGGTTTTGCGAATGAGTAAACGAATAAATAAAGAAGTAATGCTGGTTACCCGCTGAGCAGTAATGGATTCAATAATTTTTTCTTTTTTATCTGCAGTAATAACCGGGCTTCTAAGCAATGCCACAAAATCGGGGTTGCTTTTGCATACAGATTGAATGAATTTCATATCTGCATACACTCCTTCCAGTTGATTTTGCTCTATGGCTAAATCGAGTAAACTTTTTGCGTATCTGCCGGCTAAACGTGGATTATTCATTTTGCTCTATGGTTAAGAATGATGGTTGCTCTGATTCTTAATGATTAATGATATGATTTAGTTCAATTTTACCTCTTCGGCCAATTGCCTGATGTACCCTTCCTGGTCGGCTTTATTGGTAAGTTCTCTTCTCAATACTTTTTCGCTTACTTCCACTACCAATTTTCCTACCTGGTTTTTAAGATCCGTCATGGCAGCCATTTTTTGCTGATTGATGGAAGCCTGTGCATCAGAAATGATTTTTGCTGCCTGAATTTTAGCTTCGTCTTTGGCATCATTTATCATTTTATCTTTTATTTCTTTGGCTTCTTTCAGCATTGCCGATCTTTCTTCCCTGGCTTGTGTAAGCAGGGCTTCGTTATCGTTTTTTAACTGTGCCATTTCTAGTTTTACTTTTTCGGCAGAAGTAATGGAATCGGCAATATTTTTTTCACGGTCGTTTAGGCCCTTTACAATGGCAGGCCATGCAAATTTTCCTAAAATAAAAAGTACTACAAGGAAGGCTATAAGCGTCCAAAGTAATAGGCCTAAATCGGGTGTTAATAATTGCATCTTTAAAAAATTTTAATAAATCAGAATTTAAAAATCATTGCTAATAATTAGCTCAATATTGATATGCTGTACAAGAGTGCGACGCCAATGAAGTGGAATGTAGCACTAATGCCGGGCTAATAAAATTAAAAATACTGCATCCTCCGCCCTGTGCTTTGGATGCAGTAAAATTGCCTGGTATTATAATACCATTGCAAGGAAACCTACGATGATTGCAAACAATGCAGCACCTTCTACAAGTGCCGCTGTAAGAATCATGTTTCCCCTGATGTCATTAGAAGCTTCGGGTTGGCGGGCAATTGCTTCTACAGCGCCTTTACCAATAGCACCAATACCAATACCGGCACCTATTGCGGCTAAGCCTGCACCAACAGCGCCACCTGCAGCGGCAAGTGGGGCAGTAGCTAAAAACACAGTTAATAAACTCATACGTCTGTTTTATGTTGATTAAAAATTAAACAATTATTGCATCGTCGTGCTCGCCTACAAGGTGTGGCTCACCTTCATGATGCTCTCCTTCAAATGCCTGACCTATAAATACTGCTGTAAGCATTACAAAGATGAAAGCTTGTAAAAAAGCTACCAATATTTCTATAAAATAAATAAAAATGGTAAAAGCTACTGATACAGGAGAGATACCCCAACCTGCGCCGCTTGCTATTTTTTCGCCAAAAATAAATATCATGGAAATAAGGCAGATGATAATGATGTGGCCTGCTACCATGTTTGCAAACAAACGAATAATGAGAGCAAATGGCTTGATAAATACGCTCAGTATTTCTACCGGTATTAATATAAACTTTACGCCTAATGGCACACCGGGAGGGTTTAAAATATGCGTCCAATAATGCTTATTGCTGCTGGCTAATATTACTATAAATGCTATTACGCCGAGCAACAGGGTAAAGGCAATATTGCCTGCCACATTGGCCGAGCCAGGTATTAACCCTACCAGGGCATTGATAAGTATAAAGAAAAATACGGTTAGTAAAAAGGGGAGGTATTTGTTTACTTTATGGCCAAGGTTTGGTTTGGCTACTTCGTCTCTTATAAATATTACTAAAACTTCTACAAGGTTTTGTTTGCCTTTGGGTGCCGAAACTACTCCCTGCCCTTTTTTGTAAATTTTAGCAACGCTTACCATCAGCCAGCAAAGCAGGGCCAGCGCCAATATCATTTGCACTACATTTCGGGTAGGAGATAAATCATATACTTTTACGTTGGCATCTACCGGTACTATTTTACCCTCTTCATTTAGCTTATAGCCATCTACTTCTGCATGGCCATGTTCAAACTTTGAAGCCATAAAAACAGATACGCCTTTTTGCGGAGAATATAAGATAACCGGTAAAGGGATTGATAAGGGGTGTTTTTGCCCATCGGAGCTTTCGAACTCTAAAAAATGAAATTCATGAGCATCCATAATGTGCCCAAATATTACTTCTTTGGCATTAAAACCTTCTTTTTTTACTTCTTCATGCTCCTGGGCTTTAACGCCGGGTGCAAAAAGCACAAATAATGCGCTTAAACTCAGTACCAGTAACGATTTGATGCTTTTAGATGCCATGTAATACCTGAAATTTGGCGCAAATATAGGTAAATAATACCGATATGTTTAAAGGATTTGGGCAGAATTTTTAAATAAAATGCTTTGATAATTCCGGTAGGCATCAGGCCATTTTTTCCTGCTGCTGAAACTGCATTTTATGTAGTTGGTAATAATGCCCCTGCTTTTTCATCAGCTCTGTATGGGTACCAAATTCTTTTACCTCTCCATTATCGAGCACCAATATTTTATCGGCTTTTCTAATGGTACTTAGGCGGTGAGCAATTACAATAGAAGTACGGCCTGCAATAAGTTTATCAATGGCGTTTTGTATGAGGGTTTCGCTTTCAGAATCTACGGATGAAGTGGCTTCGTCTAAAATTAAAATGGACGGATTGTATAATAATGCCCTCACAAATGAAAGTAACTGCCGCTGACCCAGCGATAAGGTAGAACCTCTTTCCATTACATTATAATCATACCCTCCGGGTAGTCGCTCAATAAATTGATGCATACCAATAAGCTTAGATGCTTTTATTACATCTTCTCTGCTAATAGAGGGGTTTCGAAGGGTTACATTATCTAATACCGAGCCACTAAATAAAAATACATCTTGCAATACAATACCTATTTTACTACGTAAATAATCTAATTCATACTCTTCTATATTTTTACCATCAATAAGTATGGCGCCTTTTTGAATATGATAAAGCCTGTTGATAAGGCTGATGATGGTAGTTTTGCCACTACCGGTATGGCCTACAATTGCCAAAGTATTGCCTGCATCAATATGAAAAGATACATTATTTAGTACCTGCCTGTCGTCGATATAAGCAAATGAGACATTCTGAAACTCAATCTGGCCGGGCATTTCGGCAGGCTTATAAGTGCCTTCATTAGGGGTAATATCTTTATTGTCTAAAATCTTAAAGACCCTTTCGCTGGCTATTACGCCCATTTGCAGCACATTAAATTTATCGGCAATAACCCTCAATGGCCTGAAGAGTAAATTAAGGCAAAGAATAAAAGAAGTAATGATGCCTGCAATTTTTTGCTTTTCTTCCAGGCC
>JAFDXD010000065.1 GCA_018268135.1 Bacteroidota bacterium | reverse complement strand
TTGATCAATTATTGCCACGCAATTTTAAAGGTTGCTTAAATCAACCGCTATTAGCTTGTAGTGAAAAGTTGTGGGGCGTTTTTTTTGAGGTTTTATAGTTTTTTCACAGTCTGACGGACAGGGCTTGGCGTTGTTGGGGGATTTGAAAAACGTCCAGCCCGGTGCCGCTGCCCAATAGAATTACTGATGATGAAGATAACAACTAAAAGCTAAATAGATATTCGTCAGCCGGAACTGAAGATACCATGTTGCTGAAGATGATGTTACAAGGTCATGCCCCAATAACGCCAAACCCCTTGTTACCTGCCGTTTTTTTCTTTGTCGTTTTATACTCTACTTTTGGTTCCCTAAAAATTTCAAGTTGTCCGTCAGCGGTTTTGTATGGTCGCTTAAGATTAAACTGACTAACTATATGTTCTGGAATTGGAAGTTTGTTTAAATTACCAGGCTCAACTTTAATCGCACCTGAACCATAGCTTTTGCCAACAAGTTTTAGATTTTCTAAAGTGTCAGGATGATTTAATGCTTGCCAAAGATTGTTTATGTATTCTTTATCGTCATAAATGGGGTAAACACAAAGAAATCCCGTTAATGGCAATACACCTGCATCGTTTTTAATAAACCGAGTGTTACGTCTACCAAGATATGCAAACAGCAATGGTGGTACTTGTCGTTTCTCCATTTTATACCACGGTTTGCGTTGTTGAATAAGTGAACGACTTGGTAATCCCGACTCTTCTCCAACTTTTAAGTAATTAGAAATTGCTTTAGGGAATTTATCGTGTCCGTTTATAGAAAGTAAATAAGTAGGGCGATTTTCTTTCTCTAATTCTTCAATATCTTTCAATGTCAAAACACTTTCTGTTGCATCTTTCGTTCTACCAACTGCTCTCTTCAAAAACTCTTTTGGAATACCAATCTCTTTAACTTGTTGTGCTGTCAAAAAGAAAAATTCATTTGAGCCTGTTGCAATGCCTCTCATAACATTTGCAAAGTCGTTTAAATGAAATTTGAAACCATTGTGATTTTGTTCTGGTCTTGAAAAACCAGTTGAAATACCTTCTTTTAGTTGACGACCGATTATTTCTAAAGTGCCGTATTTTTTTTTCTTGAAGTTAGACGAGATGAAGTCTAAAAGGTCAGAAGAATATGCTTCATTAGCTTTCACCCATTGCAATGTCTTTTGTGGTTTAGAATTTTTAATTAAGAAAATAATTGCGTTGGTATCTACATTTGGAAAAGGCGTAGCCTTTTCATCAAATGTAATTACACCTTCGATGCAAAACTTTTCCGAAATCCATTTCCATAAATTCTTTGCAAACTTCCCTTCGCAAGTGTCAGCAGGCATAATAAAAGCAAGTTTACCATCTTTCTCAACAAGGTTTAGTGCTTGAATGAGAAAGTATATGTGATAACCTGCTCTGCCATCAATTGTGCCGCCTGTTATTGATGTCGAAAGTTGTTTAAGCAATAACTTTGTTTCTTCGTCAATTCTGTGATGTCGTATGTATGGTGGATTAGCAACAATTGCTTTGAACTTTCTTTTTGGTGGGTCTTTTATGAAATCTCTTTTTTCTACAAAGCATTTTTCTTTGTTATAGATTTCATCTGATAATACTTCAGGGTCTATATCAGTTCCAAAAAAAGAAATATTTTGCTTGTTGAGTTTTAGCAACGCTTCATAAAATGCACCTCTACCAGTTGCAGGGTCGAAAACTAAATCAGTATTCTCTGCAACATAAGCTACCATTGCTTCGGCAACCCAACTTGGTGTCCAAAACTGTCCTTTGTCACGAAGGATTTCTCTTTCGTTCCATTCTGTTGGCAGTTTCTGATGCGATTTTATTTTTCCCATCAGAGTTTATTTAAAACGTTAATTGCTTCCTCTGCTATATTTAAAGACCCTCCTTCAAATTTTACATAAGGTAAAATATGTCCATTCTTGTCCTCGATAAAAGCTGGAATTAGTTGCGGTCTTTCGCTTGCAACACCAAGAGGGTAAGCATAGTGATAATAGTATTTATAAATAGATTTTTTAGTGGTAGCACCACCAGGTGCTTGAAATACTTGTTCGGTTGGTAAAATCAAACCGTCTGTAACTAATCTTTGTGCTTTATCGAAAGAAAGTCCATAAGCCCTGTCAAAGAATACATGCCAAACATGAATTGGAATTTTATTTTGTTCTTGCCACTTGCTTAGAGGAAGTCGGTCTTCTTCTTTAATAATTACGGTTGGCAGAACAGCAACTTTTGGAAGTCCTAATTTCCCGCCTAATCTTTTTTGTGGCTTCATGGGAAGATTATATGCAGGCATTTTCTCTGCAACCCATAAAGAATTTTCACACTCAACTGCAATGATTGCCTTTTGAACAAGTGGTTGAAGTTTGTCTTCTGTTATAAAGGGAAGTTCCTCTTCTCCACCGATGCTTTCAATAAATTTATCAACGAATGTTTTATCTGCAATTTTGAACACTAAAAGGTCTGGACGTTTGATATGTCCCAGTCCTGCTGCTTCTAAGCGTTCAAAGTATAATTCAAATGCTCTTACATCGTTTGTTGGGGCTGTTCCGCTTGGTCCGTATGGAATAGCATAAAATAGGTTTGTTTTGTTAGTTGCGTCAATCAAACGCTTTTCACTCCAAACACCCTGCGACCAACGCATTAAAAAGTCGCTACCCCTCAATTTTCTTGGGTTAAGCCAAAAATCAGCCCATGTAATTTCGGTAATACCTCTTAATTCAAGTTCTATGTCTTCTGTTGATACTGATAAAGCCCTTTCAAATGGATGCATCTCTGTCATACTAAAATTATTGGCAAATTTAATTGAATATTTATAGTTTTTAGGATTATTTATTTGGTTTTATTGTCTGTTGCGTAATTAATGAACTGTCGCACTAAAATGGCAGGTAACGTGAGTTTGTGAAAAAACCATGATATCAAACAAATATACACACAATGTGAATAGGGTAAATGGCGTATGATTTTTGTTGCGGAACAGCATGCAATTTATACAAGGAAACAACCGCCATCAAACTTA
>JAFDXD010000064.1 GCA_018268135.1 Bacteroidota bacterium | reverse complement strand
CTGCTCATCGGGCGTTGTAAAGTAAGTTTGATGGCGGTTGTTTCCTTGTATAAATTGCATGCTGTTCCGCAACAAAAATCATACGCCATTTACCCTATTCACATTGTGTGTATATTTGTTTGATATCATGGTTTTTTCACAAACTCCCGTTGCCTGCTATTTTTGCAGACCGTATAAAATATGACACCAATCCTACTTACAGATAAATCCCGACTTCAAGAAATTTATGACTTGAGAGTTGCTGCGTGGGAAAGTTCTGATAGGATTGGTAGTATCAACAGAACAACTTTTCCAAATGGCTGGACAGAAGAAATTGATGAAGAAGCTTTTCATTTTGTTGTGATTGACGAGACCGACAAAATTGTAGCAAGTGCAAGAATTAGTTTACATAATAGTTTAGACGAACTACCTTATCCATCGGCTTTTAAGAATTTTCAATTACCTGTGGACAGACCTTTTGCTTTCTACTCTCGTTTGGTTGTGTCGCCAAATAGCAGAAGTCATTTTTATTTTAAAAAACTTGACCAAGTCAGGATTGCTTTTTTAATGGAAAAGAAAATTCAGTTTGCACTTGCAACTTGTAACGACAAAAGATTAAGAAGTATGCTGGACGTTGGTTTTACGGTATTGGGTAAGACAACAATTGATTACGCAGAAATAGGTGAAGAAACAGCTCTAATACTTATGTTGAATACTATAAAAGCCAATCAGAATGGACAATAATCACGTTTCAGTTTGGGGCAGGACTTTAGAAGAATACATAAATATGTTCAGCTTAAACGGCATCTCATCTTCGACCAAAATATTATCAATCGCAGACGGACCTTCTACCTTTAATTTACAGCAAAGACAACGTGGAATAAATATAACATCGGTTGACCCAATTTATAATTTGAGCGTTGACGAGTTAAAAGAAGTTTTCAAAAAAAGTTATTCATTTAACAAAAAGCTATTTATTGAAAACAAAGAAAGTTTCAACTTCAAGAACCCAGAAGAAATGGAACAGGTTTTAGCAAAGCGACAAAACACTTTCAACACGTTTATTGTGAACTACGAAATGCACAGAAACAACTATAATTTTGGCAAACTTCCAAATCTGGACTTGACATCAAACAGTTTTGACTTATGCCTTTGCTCAAACTTTCTTTTTATTTTTGACCACGTATTTGATTTAGAATTTCACATCAACTCAATCAAAGAAATGTTGCGACTTAGCAATGAAGTAAGAATATTCCCACTTTACAACATCAATGGAAAAGAATCAAAATATCTTAATTTCATAACAACATTTTTAACAGACAATAATTATAGCTGGACAATTGAAAACAACGACTATCATATTTATAAAGACGGTAACAAGTTTTTAAAAGTCATCAGGTTGACAGAATAAAACAGCAGGCAACAAAAGGTTTGCCGCAAGGCTGGCAGACGGAATAACAATCATCGGTTGTACTACTATCAGCTAATATCGGGCTTGACCGAATTCTATTTGGCTATTAGTTGTTAACTTCAACTTCAGTTTTTCAATAGGCTTCAGTTGCCGGGCAAACAGTTATAAAATACCAGCCCTGCGGCAAGCCTCGAACGTTATGCGTAACCAATGACGACCATGCGAACTTCAATCTTCATATCTTTTTTGACACTGCTTTCTTTTTCCACGGCGGGACAAAAAATTTCTACAAGGGAATTGGAAAATATTGCTGACAAGTTCGGAGTTGACTCAGCACTAAAGGCTGTTAGACCTATTTCCGAAATCTTTACAATTGATACTTCAGTTGCTCTTTCAATTGCATATAAATGTTCTGACTTAAAAAATTATACAAGGCAATTCCCATATTTTACAAATATGGGACAGGTGATGAAAAGCCAGTTTTTCAATTTAAAAGCTTTGGATAATTTAAAAACTTACAAGACTTTACTTCTTGACCCAGGAATTAAACAATACAAAGCATTCGTAATCCCTGACCAAATATTTCTTGTTCTTGCTTTTCAAAATGACACTTCCATAATTCCAGCTTTGAAAGCAGAATACAACTTCTGGGAACATAACGCAGACAGCATAAAAAATACATATCCCTCCAAAACAAAAAGATTTTTTCAAAGATTTAAAGGAACTCCTCCATCGGAACAATTATTTAGTGACTGTAAGGAAAATAGCTACAAACTTGCCTGGACACTACACCAATTGGGAGACAGTGATTTTTCTATGGAACGTGCAAACACAATCAGGCAACAACTTGTTCCATATTTAAGAGACTACAACATGGAACGGTTTAAGTTCAAAACTTATCAGCTTAAACCTGACACTCTAAAACTAAATAAATCATACACATCAATTGACGAAATAGATTTTGACAACGAAATTGAATTTATTAAGCTGAAAGAAAATTTGGAAGGTGACAAGTGTTGGAAGCAAATTATCACAAATAACAAAACAGGACTCTATGAAATAGGTTGCCAATGGGCTCCACTTGCCGGACGAGGTAAGACAATTAGGCTTGAATTGATTGAAGGAAATAAATTGCAAGTTTCAATTATTAGTGCATGGATAAGTTGAATTCAAGATTTCGTTTGGTATACGCATAACATTCAGTTTTGCGTCAGCAGGGGGCGACGATCAAATCCTCATCTTAGTACTACTATCAGCTACATATCCGGCTGACCGAACACAGAAGAGCTATAAAATATATTTTCAACTTTTGTATCTTCGGTCAGCAGCAGTTCCGGGCTGGACGTTTTCCAAATGCCCTGCCGAACGCAAAGCTGTGGCCGTTACTTGCAACCCTTCCCAGCGACAGTAATACAATTTAGCGATAACAAATACATCTCAACGACTGTACATCCCTTTTACATGTTGAAAACTTTTTCAAAGACAAGTTTGGAAATATTAATTTGACAAATTACATTTGACACAAATTGTCAACTCGTTTAATTCAAATGCAAACAATAGGACAAATCATAAGGACAAATCGAGAAAGAAAAGGGCTTTTGTTGCGACAATTAGCAGCCCAACTCGATGTGGACACAGCTATTCTTAGCAAAATTGAAAGAAGCGAACGAAAGCCAACAAGAGAGCAGATATTTAAACTTGCTGATATTTTTAAACTTGACAGAGACGAATTATTAATACAATATCTAAGTGAGAAAATTGCATATGAGATAGCTGACGAGGATGTAGCTACAAGGACATTAAAAGTTGCCGAACAAAAAGTTAGATATTTAAAATCAGCAAAGCATGGGAAGGTTTGAAAAAACAATAGTAAATGAAAATGGTGTAGACAGACGGGAATTAGGGTATTACTCAACTCCTAATTTCATTTCTACATTTATGACAAATGCTATGTTAGAAATTAATCCTCATGGTAAAACTGCTCTTGACCCATGCGTTGGAAAAGAAGAATTAATAAAAGAGCTTTACGAAAATAACATTGATATTGATGGAATAGATATTTTTAATCACGGCGATTATTACTATTGTAATTTTCTTCAAAAAGATTTTATTGATTTTTATAAGGAGCAAAAGGCAAATTTACTTTTCGACCAAAAAATTAATCTAAAGTATGACTATTATATAGCCAACCCACCGTACAATTGCCATGAAGTAGATTATATTCGGACCAACAAGAAAGAGCTAAATAAACTCTTCGGAAACATTGGCGTACATAATATGTATTCAATGTTTGTTTCTGCAATAATTGATAGTGCTAAAGATGGTGCTTTAATTTCCCTTATTACTGCTGATAGTTTTTTAACGGCAAGAATGCATAATCCATTAAGAGCGAAAATTCTTAATACTTGTTCTATACATTATCTTATATTATGTCCGACTGATTTGTTTTGGGAACAAAAGGCTGATGTGAGAACTACGATAATGATTCTTCAGAAAGGAAAAAAATATCAAAATCTAGTTAAATCACTTAATCGCCCAAAAAACAAAGAGGAACTAAAAATAAAACTTGAGCAAAAGGACTTTCTTGAAACCCCAATTGAAAGCATTATTAATGCAAGCAACGATAACTTATTTGAATTTGTAATTGATATCCCTCTTGAAATACAATCATTATTTTCTTATCCTAGAATTGGCGAAAAGTATAAATGTATAACAGGAATTTCAACAGGTGAAGATGGCAAGTACATTTCAAAAGAGAAGAAGGGGGGGTTTGAAATTCCGTTCTATAAAAACCCAGGCTCACGAAAGTTTTATTGCGAACCAGATGGCTTTTTAACCAACGACTACTTGGTTTATGATAAGGAGGTGAAAAATTTCATGGTCAGGAACAAAGCCTACATGCTAAAAGAAGGAATTACTTGTTCATCGATGGGGCTTCCGTTTGGTGCATGTTATCTTCCCGCTGGTTCCACATACGGTGTTAATGCAAATATATTTTGTGAAAAAGAAGATATTTGGTGGCTGCTCGGATATTTGAATAGCAGCCTTGTAACATATATTGTTCGTGGAATTCTCATTCGTTCTAACATGATTACATCAGGATATGTTTCAAAAATTCCTGTAGTTGAACTTAAAAAATCAACCAAACAAAAATTGGGAGCAATTGCTAAGAAATCTTTTGAACATAAAATCTCTCCAAAAGATTTAGCCGTAATTATTCAAGCAATTGATACAATACTATTTGATGAATTATCTCTTTCAGAAGAAATTGTAAATGAAATTCAAAATTTTACATCAAACCTTCAATCAAGAGTTTAGCTTATCCTGTTTCTTTTGTTTTGCAGCAGCCATAGCGGTTTTAAAAACTTCAAAAAACTCAGCAGACGTTCTTTTTACTGCATCATCAAGATTTTTATACTTACTTGATTGAAGGTTTCCGTTATTACTCGGATTTATGTACACATCAGGAATCCAAGCGATTGGGAAAGCAGTACATTTCTCGATTTCGATTGACATATCATCATTGAACTTTATAAAAAAAGTTGCAACGAAAAAGTCTTTGTTAACATCTGCCTCGTAAAATTGCTGCAATCCAACACCTTTTGAAATATCATCTTTTTGTGTTTTACCACCAGAAACGGCAGACTTAATATTGACATAAGCAGGTAATTCTTCATCGGCAAAAAGAACCGAAAAGTCGTACACAGTAATTTCAGAATCAGAAGCCGTAATACTAACAATATCTAATTCTGCATAATATTTTTCGAGATTTTGTGTGATTAGTTCTTCTAATATTCGCCAGACAGTTCTACCCTTTGCTGCTTTACGCCATCCCAAAGGAAACTGTTCCTTCGTTCCAATTTGTATTTTCCCAATCTTGCCAATTAGAGTATCTAAACTTGCTTGCAGTTTAAGCCGTAAACCTTCTGTTTGTTCAATGCTCATTAATCAAGTCCTTTAAGTAGTTCGCTAATTTTAATACCAAAGGCAACAGAAAGCTTTTGAATTACTTCAATAGATACATTTCGTTCACCCTTTTCAATACTTGGTATATAAGTTCTATCCAGTTCAGCTAAATGAGCAAGCCCTTCCTGAGACAAGCCTTTAGCTTGTCGCAGTTCTTTAACTTTTTTGCCGAACTTTTTTCTTATATCCATATTTGCAAAGGTCATACACCGTAGACACCTGTACAACGGACAGTTGTCATCATTTAATTACTCTATATTAGGACTCATCGCTAAATTTCGGAGGACGAAGGGCTGCAAGTAACATGGGTATTGCCAAAATGCAGGCTGACGGAAGCCGTGTTTCAACTGTTGTAATTCTGCTGGGCAGCATATCCAGCTTGACCTTATCTATTTAGCTATGTGCATATCATCATCTTGTATTATCTTTACTCAGCAGCAGTTAGCCGGGCTGGACGAAATTCTATTTCCTGCACTTCGGCAATACCTGTTCGTCAGACTGTGAAAAAACTATAAAACCTCAAAAAAAACGCCCCACAACTTTTCACTACAAGCTAATAGCGGTTGATTTAAGCAACCTTTAAAATTGCG
>JAFDXD010000063.1 GCA_018268135.1 Bacteroidota bacterium | reverse complement strand
GTAAAGAAAGCCTTTCTATCATTTGCTCATTAATAGCATAACTCCAGTTTCTGAAAATAAAACAAACCACTTCTACAGAAAAACCATTCGCCAAAGCCAATTCAATTTCTTTTACAAGGCGTGGATTGGTAGCAAGGTTGTGTGTGCTGATAAAAAGGATGCGCATTAAACTACCGGCAATTTATTTTGCAAAAGCCTGTATGAATTTAATACAGTGGCATAATTTTCTGACTGGCTTATGGGGCTACAGTCAGGATATTGATAAGTAAAATTATTGATGCAATCTTTAAGCGCCACTGCATCACCAGCCTTAAAAAGTTGTATAGCTGATGAATTGTAAAATGCTGCTAATTCTGTGCAGCCGCCAATATCAGAAGCTATTACATTTGCCCTGCCGGCAATGGCTTCATGAAAAACCAAGGGGCCAATCTCCATCCACTCTGAAGGGATGATAATACAATCAGCCTTTTTCATTAAGTCGGCCAATTGCTCCTGTGTTTGCATACCTTTCCACTGCACATCTTTTCTGCCGGCAAATGCTTTAGTGCCATCAATATTTTCAATTGCTTCTCCTTGCGTATCTCCGGCCATCCATAATTCCCTGTCGTCTTTTTCATCAAGCATTGTCCATGCTTTTATTAAGGTTTCAAAGCCTTTTACTTTTTTAAAACGAGAGGCATACAAAAAAATTTGTTTCGAATGTTTTTCATGATGCTGTGCAAAAAAAACATTGGCCACCCCATGCCGGATTAAATTTATTTTACCCGGAGCAACGTTCATTTTTTGAATCGCTGTTTTAATTTGATTAGAAAAAACCTGCCATTGATCTGTTAAAGAATCAAAAAGGCTGAATGATTGAAAAAAATGTTGAACCAAAAATTTTAACCTTAACCCCGTACCTACCTGTTGCATGCTGAGCGTTGGTAAAAATGGTACTATCTTTTTTACAAATGATAATGACATGCCTGATCGAGTGGCAATCATGCAGGCAGTGCAGGTAGCAACTGTAGGGGTAACTTCACAATTTTGTAATGTATTGGCAACCATTAAAGTTCCTTTGGGGCAGGACACCGGTACATGATACGTGGAAATAATTTTAATGCCGGGATTGTTTTTTTTAACCGCTTTCATTAAAGCAATACCTGTGGCAGAAGTAAAAGCTTGCATATGCAAAATATCCCAACTGCCTTCGTACTTTTTCAGCAAGGCACAGTAGGAACTAACCCAGGCTTCCCTGTATTTGCTGTAAATTTCTTCTGTAGTTTCGTTGGTAAGTACCAGGCCCAAAACATCAGTATTGCCCTGCTGATACAAAACTGTTTTAAGCAGTTTATCTTCATAAAAAATTGCATGATCTTCAAAAGCTACCGGTGGCATTCCGGCAATTATCAATACCCTATGCCCTTGTGCCATTAAATAATCGGCCAGGCCCTTTACATAAACTTCGGTGCCGCCCCAGTTGTATGGGTAATAACTATAAGTAGCTAAAATGATGTTCATATTTCAATGAAAAATCCCTTCAATCATATCTCTAAACCGAAATCCTGTTTTTTGCCACAGCATTTTTACGGTGGATATTTTTTTTTCTTTTTTAAACTGGTTGATGCAGTTGCTTACAAACCTTCTTTTATTTTTTTTGGAGAGATAATCAATTTCTTTTGAAGTTAAGGGAAGATTAAGCTCTCTTAATGCATCCCGCATGTAACAATAATTAAAATGAATATAAGCTATCAGGTTTTTTTGCTCCTGCCCTTCATGCAACCTGTAATAAAGAAACAATTTTGGCAGCATCAATACATTGGTATTTTTGGCAGCTTTCAGGTTAAAATACATATCGTTTGCAGGCCCATATTTTTCAGGATAGCCGCCAATTTGTTCAAAAAAACTTTTTTTGAAAATTGTACCACCCGGCCCCATTACCAATAATGGGCTTTTAAAAAAATGATGCTTTATTAGTTCAGCAGAGTTCATTATAAATGGAGCAGGCATTTTTCGGGAATAATACATTCCAAAATCAGCAGCTTCTTTTTCCATGGCGCTTACACAATACTCAATGGTATCTTCAAAAAATTTATCATCCGAATCGCAAAACATGATGTATTTGCCCCCGGCATAACTAACAGCCTTATTCCTGTTGGGGTAATCGCCCAGGTTCTTTTCATTTATATGCAATTGAATACGGCCGTCTTTAGCAGCATAATGCCGGGCAATCTCAACCGTTTTATCTGTAGAGCCATCATCTACAATTATTAATTCAAAATTGTTGTATGAAGAAGCCAGTACGCTTTCTATTGCTTCAGCAATATACTTTTCACGGTTGTAAGACGTCATCAATACAGATACCATTACTTCATTACTCATCCTTTTTTAAACCAGATATTATTTTCTGAAATGAGAGAATCGGCATGCAGCAGGTTGCCGTTTATATCCAAAGCTTTGTATCCATTTCCTTTAAAAAATGAAACAAGATTTGTAAAAGGAACCGGGCTTAAATGATTATACTCTAATAAAATATTTTCGATATTAAATTTTTCAAATTCAAAATGCTCAAATACCGAAAACTCGTTTCCTTCAATATCAATTTTTACCAGCGTAACATTTGTAATATTATTAGCCTGCAATAAATTTTGGAGTGTGCTGCTCCCGATATTTAGCAGCCCAATACTTCCGGTTTTAGTTTGGGTAGTACCCAGGTTGTCTGCCGCAGGTTGCGCAAGAGTTACAAAGGTTTCCCGGCCGGCAATGGCAGTGTTAAATACACTTATCATTGCTTCTGCCTGATTGAGTGTAATATTTTGCAGCAGCGTAGGAATGATTTTATAATTTGGGTCAACCGCAATTATTTTTAAATGATTACAGGCTTTTGAAACCGTGCAACTATACAAGCCAAAATTGGCTCCTATATCAACAAATACGCCCCCGTTTTTTAAAATAGAAGATGCCAATTGTAAGGACTGTGCTTCATACCCGCCTTCCATCAGCATGATACGGGTTATCCAATCGTTTGCTGGCAGCCTGAATAAGACTCCGGAATCATTTTTTAATAAAATTCCTTTTCTAAAAAATGTACGCCCCATCCAGTTTTGCAACCGCACTTTAGCAGGATGGTTTCCAAGTTTTAAATAAGCAGCAAAAATTTTTGAAGCAGTATGTACCGGTTTAAACATGCATTAATTTTTTCATGGGCAAAAATGCCTTCAATAAAATAAGAGGGCTTTCACCCGCTTTGTGTACGGTATCAAAAACAGCTTTTACACCATACCATTTTAATATTCGCTGATACATTCTCCTTGCCAGTAAAATTTTATAATTATACAACAAAGTAGATTTTTGTTTGGGCGATAATGGGCAATGGCTGTTTTGCAAAAAATTTTTGTGCAGCAAATAATTCAGGTGATAATAGGCAAGTTTGCCTACATCGTTTTCCTGCCCTCTATGTGTACGCACCCATACCAGGTTTGCAGGCAGCAACACTACATCATGTGTAGTGCACAAATAGAGCCATGCTTCGTAATCGCTTACATATCGCTTGCCCGAAAAGCCACCCATAGCATCAAAAGCCGATTTTAAAATAATGGATGTGCTAGGGCCGGCTTCCAAAAAACCACCGGCAAAAAAATGTTTTTCCAATGCTTCTTTTCCTTTGTAAAAAACAGGATATGCTGCACTGTTGCCTTCTTTATCGCAAAAGCCAATAGCAGCAGTTGGGTATTTTTCCATTGCAGCCAGCATAATTTCCAGGCTATGCGGCAATATTTTATCATCAGAATCTACATACTTTAAATATTTGCCGGAGGCATGGCTTGCAGCAATATTTCGGTTGGGATAATCGCCCAGATTTTTTTCGTTCACAAAAACTTTAACCCTTGTATCTTTTGCTGCATATTGTGTGGCAATAGATACTGTAGCATCGGTAGAGGCATCATCTGCAATAATCAATTCAAAATTTTTGTATGTAGAAGCCAGTACACTTTCAATGGCTTCGGCAATATATTTTTCACGGTTGTAAGCCGTCATCAATACACTTACTAATACATCCATACTATTTGCTGCGGGCGAGTTTGGTGATAATATTGGGTAACCATGCCTGATCTAACCGGCTACCATAAACTTTTTCGGCCCGTTTTGTTTTGAGTGGAAGCGCATTTACCTGTAAAATAATTTCTTCAATTGCAGCGGTATTTTTTTGTGGATTAAAAAACTCATCAGCAAATTTTTTTGCCGCTTTTTGTATTTCATTCCTTTGCTTATTATCCAGCAGAAGCCCAGTAATAATATGTACATACTGCTCAATATTGTTTTTCTCAATGCGAAAACCTCGCTGTCCTTCATTATCTACCAATTCTTTTATGCCTCCATCAATATCATTTACAACCGGTACCACTGCTGCTTTCATGGCTTCTATTAAAGCAACCGGCATCCCTTCTGCCAGAGAGGGCAACATAAATATTTCCATCGATGGCAATAGTTCAAGCACTTTATTGTTAGACAGGTTTCCTAAAAATTCAACATCTATCCCATCCTGCCATGTTGGTTTGGTTTTATACTTTCCCACTATAAACCATTTTGCCGAAATATTATTTACCAAAAGCTTTACAGCAATTTTTTCTAACAAATGAAAACCTTTTTGCTCTTCTAAGCGGCCAATAAAAACAATGCTGCCTTCTATTTTATTTTTAGATGGCAATGCATCCGGCACCGGAAATCTCAAATAACAGGCAAGCTGATTTTCCGGAATATTTTTTTTTAGATGATGATAAATATTTTCTGCAACACAAATAAAACAATCTATTGCATGGAGATGCTTTTGTGCAAGCTCATAGTAATAAGCATAATCGCCATGCAAAAAATTAATCACTTTATTTTGCAGCCCCAGGTTACTCATCATGCCCAGTTCTATCCAATCGTGGGCAATTACAATGGCTTTTTCATCGGGAAGGCAGGCTGCTAATTTTTTGCAGGTAGCATAAAAATTATCGCCGGGGTTATAAAAACAAAGCTGCTCAGATTGAGCGCCTGCAACGTTTTCTATAGCATAGTCGGGATGTAGCTTTTGATTAATGGCATGTACAATATGGTTTTCTATAAGTGGGTTGGCAGAATATGTAAGCAGGTTTTTTATAACCGACCACACGCCACCACCACTGCCATTGTAAAAATGATATACTTTTATTTTACTCACCCGCTACCGTAGCTTTATAAAGTTGTTTGTATTGTGGCAACAATTTTTCGGCGGTAAATTTAGTAGTGGCGGTTTGCCTGGCCGCTTTGGCTATTTGTTTTCTTTTAGCGGTATCCTGTATCAATAATTCTATGCAGGCAGTAATATCACTTACGCTGTTGGGATTTGCAAGCAACCCGTCTTTTAAATGAGTAATAATGGCATCCATACCCGTGCCCCTGCTGCCTACCACTGCTTTGCCGGCAGCCATTGCTTCGAGGCAGGTATAAGAAAAACTTTCAAACAGACTGGGCAATATTACAATCTCTGCATGTAGTAAATAGTCCGGCAATTGTTCGTAATCTACGCCATTTTCAAATTGCAGTTTTGTATGATGTTTTTTTAAAACAGTTTGCATCCATTGGCGCATACTGCCGCTCCCATTGGGCCCCGGGCCATCATCGCCTATCACTACAAATTTCCAATCATTATATTTATCCAAAATAGTATTGATGGCATAGCTTGCATTTACCAG
>JAFDXD010000062.1 GCA_018268135.1 Bacteroidota bacterium | reverse complement strand
TGCCTCGTCCTAAAATAGGTTGACACAAAAACAATGTCACCATTATGAACAAAGGACAGTTTCGATTGCGTAAACGGACTCAAAAAGATTACACATTAGCCTTTAAATTACAGGTGGTAGAAGAAGTGGAAAGTGGCCAGCTTTCACAAGATGCAGCGCAGCGCAAGTACGGTATTCAAGGAAATACTACAATTTTACTTTGGTTAAGAAAGTATGGTAGGTTAGATTGGAGCCCAAAAGCCAAACAAATGGGTAAAAAATCTACGCCAAACCGAAAAATTGCAGAGCTGGAGAAGAAGATAAAACGGCTCGAAGCAGAAAAGGTAATCTTAAATATGGCCATTGATGTGGCCGATGAAACGCTTAATACTGATATCAGAAAAAAGTATTTAAGCCTGTTGTTGAGCAAGCAAGAGCAGCAGCAGGCTACCCTACCAGAGGATACTATACAACCGGATCCATAGCGGCTGCATTGGGCTTTTCCAGGCAATATTTTTACAAACATTCCAGAGAGCTTGAAGCACGCCGTATTAGGGATAGGTCCGTCTTGAACCTAGTGCACCAGCATAGGAAAACCCTTCCTGCATCAGGGACTAGGAAAGTGCATTACAGCATTCGTGAAGAAATGACAAGCAGGGGCTTAAAAATGGGCAGGGACGGGCTTTTTGCCCTGCTTCGTTATAATGGTTTACTAATAAAACCTAAGCGTAGATATGTAACAACCACCAATAGTAAACACTGGTTGAGAAAGTACCCAAACCTTATAAAAGATATAGAAATTACTCAACCGGAGCAAGTATGGGTAAGCGATATTACCTATATAAAAACAGATGAAGGAAACTGTTACTTAAACTTGGTTACAGATGCTTACAGCAGAAAAATTATGGGCTACAGCATAGCCAAAACAATGAATACGGAAGAAATGAAAAAGGCATATGAAATGGCAATTGCTCAACGCAGCTATCCGAATAGAAAATTGGTACATCACTCCGACAGAGGTTTGCAATACTGTAGCGCAGAATATGTGCAATTAACGCTGGATATGGAAGGAAGCGTTAGTATGACAGAAAATGGAGATCCTTATGAAAATGCTTTAGCAGAAAGGATGAACAGAACCTTAAAAGAAGAGTTTGGGTTAGGGAGACTGCTGCCCACAAGGCAGCAAGCCTTCCTATTGGCAGCAGAAGCGGTGGAACTATACAATTCAAAAAGGCCTCATTGGGCTCTTAATTTAGAAACACCAAATAACATACATTTACAAAAAAACCGACCACCAGAGGCAATCGGTTAATTATCTTAAACTGTCAACCTATTTCAGGACTATTCAGAGGTTTTTCTATATTTATGAAATGAAAATTTCATATTATTTCCTGCTACTGATTTTTGCCGGAGCCACTTCAATTGCTCAGGCACAGCAAAGTTTATCGTTACACAAGGTAGATGAATATGTAGCAACACTCGGCGCATTGAATAATGCAAATGTTGCTACCATTGCCGATACAATTACAAGGCCCTTTGCTAATAAGGAAGATAAAGCAAGGGCTATTTTTTATTGGATAGCCAATAATATTGATTGGGATTTGCAAGCAATAAAAGCAGGCAGTAGCAAAAAAAATGATCCTGTAGATGTCATTCATTATCGCAAGGCTACGCCACTTGGCTACTCGCTACTTGTACAGGAAATGTGCAGTGATGCAGGTATCAGGTGTTTATCTGTAGATGGCTATACCAAATATTTTCCGGAAGATATAAACAACAGGCCAGATGAAATAAACCACTCGTGGAATGTGGTGCAACTTGGCCAAAGCCCCGACCTTTGGTATTATATTGATGCTGCAAAAGCAAGTGGATATGCTGATAACAGGATGAAGATTTTTACCAAACAATTTACCAGTGAATATTTTTTTGCAGACAGAGGTTTATTTAATATTGACCATTACCCCAAAAACAGCGCATGGCAATTAGGCCCCGGGCCAAAATCACTTAAAGATTTTTATGCCCTACCGGTTATTTCATCTGCGGCTTACGAATACGGATTGCAAAAAATGCAACCATTGAATGGTTACCTAAAAGTAAAAACTAGTAATATGGTCAATTTTAGTTTTAACTATAATGGAAAAGATTTATCGAGTGTAGTATTAGAAATTGATGAAAATAATAAAGGCAGTAAAACCGAGCCAATGAATTTTTCGGCTACTGGTAAATTATTAACCTTTAGCTACCAGTTCAAAAAAGAAGATGAGTACCCCGTGAGCATTTTGATAGATGGTAAAAAATTAGTTTCCTATTTTGTAGAAGCTTCTGAATGATAGTGCTGCAATATTTTTTTCTTTTTTCTGAGTGAAAATTATTTTGACAACATCATTTATAAAGAATCAGGTATGAGTTAAAAGAAAAGCTCACTCCATATAAACCAAATGGAATGAGCTGTCATACTTCCCGTTGCTCTTAATTTATTAAGGGTATATTAGGGTCTTCGTAATATTTTACTTAGCCGAAATATTTTTTCTACTTTACAAATTCAATTTCATATTGTTGCAGCCAGTTTGCGCCTTCTAAGTTCCAACTGGAGTTAGTGGGTATTTTTAGCCAGTAAAATAAATTGGTAAATAAGTCCACATTTTTTACAACCATTGATGTAACTGAGGGGTTACTAGATGGCGTAGTAGTACAAGGGTAATTAGACAGGGTGTTCCATTTATAAGATCCCGTCAATGTAAATCCGGCATTTTGGCCAGGAGCTTTATTTTGAAACTGCCCACCATATCCATCATTTGCAGGCCAGTATCCAATTAAATGGGCATATTCAGGATGCTTGGTAATATCCGTAAGGCAAATATTATTTTTAATTTCAGAATCATTTAGAGCAGAATTAAATATCATAATATCTGCTGTATAAAATGTAACGGCAGGCATTCCAGGGTCTGCTCCCCATCCCACGGTTAAAGGCGAGGTGGAGGTAATAGAACCTGAAGAGTTGTAAGAAGATGTGATATCCGTTTGATCTATTCTGTTTCCATCTGTATATCTTCTTACCCATTTTTTAGATGCACTATCGGCAAAAACTACGGTAATAGTATGCCATGTATTGTCAAAAACAATTGGGTTAGAGCCTTGTATCCTTCTTTCGGAGCTGGTAGTTGATATAACAGAAATGTTCCAATTACCGCCTGATGAAAACATTGACCAGCCTGGTGTGGAAGGCCAGCTTGCCATTTTAGAGAAAAAATGGGGATAGTACCCTGCAGATCCATTTACCTTGAGTTGTATTGTTTGTTCTCCGGTTCCGGGGTCGTAAATACCGCCGTCATTTAATACCTGCCCTTTTATTGTCTGATTGCCAGTACCTGTTATCTGCACTCCGGAAAAAGAACCGGACTTTACAAACTCTATTTGTTTAAAATTTTCATTATAGTAAAATGATACCACATTTGTTTCAGGCTGGGTTGGGCCACCATAAGTATTGTTTACACCTCCATGGGTTCCGGTTACTACTACAAGCCATTCTTCAGATTTATTGTACTCAGGGCGGCTTTTTAAAGCAGCCATTAATTCTCCAATGTATCCATCTATTTTTAATACAGCAGCTTTATACCCAGGGTCTGTGTCAGAGAAACTTCCGGCCTTTCCTGCAATGGCAACGCTATTAAAATCAACCGTAATGAAGTCTGACTTAGGGTTTTTAATCCGTGAGATTGCAGAATCTTTTACAGCAGCATCACTCGTTGCTAATACCGGATCTTGTACTTGTGGCACTAATTTTAACAACAGGTTATTCCATTGGCTAATGAATGAGGTTTTCATATCGGCCCTTGCTGAAGAAAGTACATAAGAAAACATGGAAGAATAATTGGCAATAGTAGCTGGCCCATCGCCTGTAGTAGATTGTGAGAAAATAAAACTACTGTCAAAAATACCATGCTTACTATATGATACACCAGTCATCAGGGTTTCCCAGCTTGCAGCATCAGTAGTTTTTTCATCAGAAAAACCTTCCCAACTAAACTTACTATGTGCTTCCATTGCTGTAAGTACCGGTGGCGCTATTGCTTTGTAGGCAGTTCCCTGTGCTCCATCAATTGCTATTACCAATACTTTGCGCCCAATGGGTTTTGGAGCAACTGTAGAGTCTTCAAAATAGGGTGGCGGATCGGTATATTTTTTACACGATGGCACTACTAAGAATAAAATGCCTGCCAATATTCCTGTGAAACCGATGCTTAATTTTTTTGTCATCTTAATTATTTTTTCATTTATATTTTTTGAGCATTTTATGCCCTGCTAATTATATTTTTTATGGATGCTTAACATCTATTTCGGCTAAGCAAGCACATGGGCAATCTGTATCATACAAATCTGCAGCGCTCAAAACAGATAGCCTGAAATATCTACAAGTAGTTAGTGGTATAGTTAATTCTTGCAATGCATCAGATTGTGCCAATGCAAAAGGGCTACCCGATACCACCGTCCAGGAAGTGCCATTTGTACTTGTTTCAATTTTAATATTTTTAATGTCTCTCCTTTGCATTTGGCGTTGAATAATTTTAAAACCATTGATGGGTAATGACGAGCCCATATCAATAGTTAAGGTATAAGGAAACGGCTGAAAAACATCATAATCAGAATGCCAGTAGCTATTAATATCTCCATCAATTGCAGCTTGTGCCGGGCCGCTTGGGTCTGGCTCACTACCTAATGCTTCTTCTGAACTTGCAGTAATTGACCAGTTACTCCTGTCATAAGGATCGGTACTAAAAGTATCATCACCACCTGTACGGGTAAGCGGATTATATTCCCAAATTTTTTGATTCATAACCACCGGGTATTTCAATTTCATTTTATTAGATGAAATATTGCTTACCTGTATTCCCCATGCATTAAAAAAGTAAATCCAGTTTACATGAGTAAAATCGCATATTGCTTCAAAAAAGAAATCTCTGCAATCCTGATCGTTTTGTGAAATACGGGTAGCGTGCCTTGCCTTTGAATATAAGAAACCCATAAACTCCCAACCACCGGGCTGTCCGGGATAAAATTTATTTGCTTTTACCTTATCAAAAATTTGTACAAAAGGTACCAGCCTGGCAAATGGTGTATTAATACGGCTATCTGAGCCATCAAAGTTTTTTGTGCCAGGAGCATCTGCAAAATCCAGCGCTTTCGGAAAGTCGGTTGGTAAAGCTGGGTGACTTGGTGGCCAGGCTGCAGGATTGGTAGTTTCGTGCCTGTGAGCTACCTTAAAGCTAAAAAGATTATTAGAAGTTTCGCCTAAAGAAGTCCAACTCCAATATCTGGTTTGTTGATTATTGTGCCCCAATTCATGTAAAGTACCCCAGCATCCGCCTCCTCTTATCTGCGTAATATCTGTAAATTCATTAAACCATCCATAATCATTTTGAGTAACTACAGGGTAGCCGCTATGCCCATATCCTACTACTGGTTTTATGTCTTGCACTACTCTCCAGGGTAATAATGGAGCTAAATCAAATGAATCGGCGGGTGTAGCAGAAAGCCCTTCCCATTGGTAATAATCAAGATTAATTGCATCATCCCATTCTTGCATTAATGCAGTAGGGTCTGCAATTGGATGTGCAACACAGTAATCTCTGGGTACGGTAAAAATCATGTTTTTACTTCGTAATTCTAACCATGGCACACATGAGTTATTGATGGCTGCCTGCCAGTCTGCATTAGAAGTAACCCCTAAAATAAAATCGGGAGATTTAACTACATTGGTAAAAACCAAATCTACCGGATTGGCAACAGGTCTTGCTGCATTAATATAGATATGGCCTCCGTACAAATTGCGAATATAATTTCTTCCGGGTGCCAATTGCAT
This sequence comes from Bacteroidota bacterium, assembly GCA_018268135.1. Taxonomy (GTDB): domain Bacteria; phylum Bacteroidota; class Bacteroidia; order Chitinophagales; family Chitinophagaceae; genus Ferruginibacter. The sequence goes on along the minus strand of JAFDXD010000062.1, from coordinate 40,198 downwards.
TTTTGAAAAAATTACAGGGTCTCTTGGAGCGTTTACAACACTTGAAAGATTATCTGTCCATGCTCCTATTTGCACAGCAAGAGAATAATTGCCGGGTACGTCTATTATTACTAACTCGCCAGGCGCTGCATAAAGGCCTGTACTAAATAATGGCTGTGGTGGTACGCTTTGATGAAGGTTACTTTCTACATAGTTATAATTCAAATTCATTAAAACATGCACATTATTTAATCGTGGCTCAGTAGCACAAACCAATCCGGGAAATACCCTGGCCTGGGCATACTTGCTTACATCAATTTTTTTAATACTTGTATCCACCGTGATATCAGGTACCAATGCGCCATCTCCAGGTGTGCCATCGCCAATAGGATGATCCAATGTTTTTTTGCAGGATAGAGCAATTAAAGCCAATAGAAATATACTGCCTGCTTTTTTTACATTTAAAATGTCTTTCATATACATTTTTTTAAATCTTTTGTTTTTAAATTTTCTGCTCATGTCAATTCAGATTATCCTCCCAGGTCTGAGTATGTAGGTACCCAGGTTTTCCCATCAAGCCCCCATGATGAGAGTACTGAAATACCCATCCATTGGTAAGTTTGAAACACCACATCTACAGCATTGGGCACTGTTTTATAAATTCCATCAGTAATGGTAGGGCAAACCAGTGTGCTCATATCATTAAAACTTCCGGGAGAATAAGAATCCAATACTAAACTGTGATTGTTTACACTTAAGTCAGACATTGTATTATCTGTATTAACACTAGTGCATGGCCAATACCCAATTAAATTACTTTTATATGGATCTGAACTAGCCACATCTGTCTGGCAGTAATTATTTACAACATAGTTATCAGACAAATCAGTATTATACATCCTGATATCTGTTACAAGATAATTGGACAGGTTTGTAACGTTATCCGGAGGAAGGTTTCCTACTGTAAGAGGTTGTGGGCTATTAAGGTTTCCATAGCTATTAATATTTCTGGTAGAGGGAGATACCGAAGTGTATAAAACACCATCTGTATAAGTGTAAACATTTCTTGTACTTGCATCTACCTGCCTAATAACTACAGTAAGGGTATGCCATTGGCCGTCACAAATTACACCACCTCTTATTTGCCTGTTTCCTTTTCCGCTTTGGCCAAAATTTACCTGCCAATAATTTCCTTCCAGAAAAAATACCCATCCTACCACACCTCCAGAAAATGATGCACGCTTTGATAAAATTGCAGGATAGTAATAACCCCCGGGTGGAATTTTTACTTTACATTGAATGGTATAGCTGCCAGATGAGCCAATATCATAAGTAGTACCTCCGCTTAATACTTTTGCTCTTTTATTTTGAGATTGGGTTCCATTATAATAAGGGCTTGTACCTAAATATGGAATAATAGAGCCAGGTTTGGTTGGATTGATACTATTAAATCTTGGATTGTAACAAAAGAAAAAAGTATTATGGCGCTGATCATTAAAAGCGCTCCATAAAGCAGCCGGTACATTGTAGGCAGTATTGCTACCTTTATTAGAGGTAATAATTACCATCCAATTTTCATTTTTAAAATTTGAACGGTTACGCATTGCTGTTAATATTTCTCCTATATACCCATCTACCGTTAAAATAGCATTTTTGTAGCCGGGGTCTCCAGCCGAATAGGCGCCTGCCATACCTGCTGCATCCACACTATGAAACTGTGCCAATACAAACGAGGGGTTATTGGTATTTAACTCTGCTTTTACTCCTTCTTTTGTAGCTGCATCATCTCCTGCATAAGAATTTTTTACAGTAGCATCAGATGCCAGGTTAGTAGCTACCTCATCAGAAGAGCAAAATGCGCTGGTACGCAATTGTGGTGCTACCTGTTTTAGCCTGCTGAATATAGTGGGGTAAGTTGCAAAATTATTTCCCGAAAAATCTGTACCGGTTACATTATGCTTGGCACTATTTACCCCGGTAAGCAAGGTTGACCATGCATATTGATTGGTAATGGTATTGTTCTTAAAATCACTTAAGCCATCCCAGGAGTAGATAGAAAAATCTACCAAACTATTTAATACCGGAGGAGTGGCTGCCTGTACTTCTTCCCCTACCGCCCCATCTACTACTATCACCAGTGTTTTATTTACAATAGCCGGATTTTGAGCGCCGGGATTATTGCTTCCCTGCAAAGTATTAGGAAAAGGTTTGTTGCATGAAAGCGCTGTAATCATTGCCACTGCTACTACAATGCAAGCAGTAATTATTTTGTTTTTATAAAATGATGTTGAAATCATACGATTGGTTTAAAAAATAAATCAATTATTTAATTGGAATTTCACAATATTTTTCACTGTTTGTGCATCAAATCTATCGAAGCTACCTACAAGTATTACCTGCTGATGACCATTGTAAGTAAGCTCTGCAAATCCTTTTATTGCACCTCTAAAAAGTCCCGTGTTATTATAACCACTGGCAAGGCTGCCATCCTGATTTAATATAAGTAAACCGGGCCTTACTATACCATCGTATTTATTAAATGTGCCGGATACAATGATTTTTCCATCATCCATTTGCCCTGCATAATTGGCTATGCCGCTTTCTGTATTTCTAAATTTAAATGAAGGATCTATGTTTCCGTCTGTATCAATCATCACCACCCCATTGGCTGGTTGCCCGTTATAATTTTTAAAGTTTCCGGTAAGTAAAATACTTCCGGTGTTACTATTGTAAGTAGCTACTTTTATATCTCCATCTGTACCTGTACCGGCAGTATTAAATGTAGGATCTATCAAGCCGGTAGTAGCATCAATTCTTACAATATGGTTAACTGAAATTCCATCGAAGCTGGTAAAACTTCCAACTAAAATTATACTTTCATCGGGCAATTGTATGGCGTCATAAATATATCCATTGCCAGCATCATAGCTCGATTTGGTTGCCATATTAAAGTTAAAAGTAGAATCGAGGCTACCATCTGCATTCATACGAACTACCTGGTGCATTTTTGCAATATCTAAGTAAGGGCCGCCTTTAGTAGAACGCTCATAAAAAGTACTGCTGTAATTGGTGCAATTGCTAATAGTAGTAATGGCTCCTGTGCTGCTACTATAAAATTGTTTTACAATATTACTATTCACACCTCCATTAAATACAGGCACGGTATCTACTCCATTATCCGGAAAGTTGGCAGGGTCGGGGTTTACTACATTTACTACCATGGTTTGCAAAGAACCATCACTGCCAATTTGTGTAATATTCCTGATGTTTTGAAAAGAATTATAGGTAGAAAACAACCCCCCAATTATATAATCTGAAGAAGGCAATTGTAACACATCTGACAGGTAACCATTTAGCCCAAGTTTGCCAACACTGATGGTACCAATTCCTGAAGAAGCATTGGTAGTTTGATATACGCAACTTGAATTTAATTCTGCAAGGCCTGTAATGGTATTGTTTACAGATGCTTTTGCACCATAATCAGTAAAGGAGCCATAAACAAGGTAGCGGCTATTATCATTTAAGAAAATGCCGTTAATAATATTATTAGAATTGCAAACAGAAGGGTCAAAATCAGAAGCTATTGCTACATTACCTTTTACAATAAAACTTGGGCCAAAATAATATTCTCCATTTATCAATACCGAAGATCCGCCAGTACTTGCATTAGGTGGTACAATTACTTTTATAGAAGTACTATCTACAGATACTACTAAAGCCGGGGTTTGATTGATAAAAAATTTGAATTGGCTGGTATCTTTACCTTGTAAGCCGGTTATTTTAAATGTAACAACAGAACCTACCGTACCCTGTGCAGGCAAAGGCTTGCCATCCAAAAATTTTACAAGTGGCTTTGGCGAATCAGGGTAAGTTTCTACCGGCTCAAGTTTTTGTTTAGAGCAGGATGAAATAGCCAATGCTGCTATGCCCGTGATAAGGGTTGAAGTAAAGATTGTTTTGATATATTTTTTTATTTTCATTATAGCTTTTTTTTGCTAAAATTTATAATAGTTTTTACTTACAGGATTAATTTATTAATCAATACCTGCGGCAATTGCATTTTCAATAAACTGGTTTGGTTCAAATCCAAAATAATGATTAACGTACACAAGCGCATGCACATACCCGTTAGTAGGTTGTATGTTTACCGATGCCACAGGAACAGAAAACCATGTGTTATAATCACGGGGTGAAGTAGGAGATGGTATATAAGATAAAAATAATTGCCTGTAGCCTGCATACTTTACGCCACCTGCATCATTATAAACGACCCCTATATTCATTATCTGTCCATCATAAGCTGCATATATCTGACCCGGGTAGGCAGAAATGTTCTGCCCATCCAACTGTGGATAATCATTCAATGATTTTTTACCTTTAAAGAGGTAGCGTGTGAGCTGGGCACGCCATACAGCCGGTTTTATCTGCTCCAGGCGGGTTACTTCATTCTTACCCTCAAGGCGAAGCTCCTGGTTGAGAGCCATAAGTGTACGCCTAACGGATGAGTCTGCTGGCGCAAAAAAAGTGATGTCTTCTTTTGTAAATGCATCATCAAGCCCGGCAATATGAATTATTTTAACAATGGAGTCAAAATAAACAGGTTTCGATTTCAGGTAATCCAATACAGTACCTTGAAATCTGGGATCCGTTAAGCCGGTATTATCAAAATAACTATTTTTTTTACAGCCCATTGCCAATAACATAGTTGCCAGTGCACCGGTTGTAATAATTTTTTTAATGTTTGTTATTATCATTTCTTTAAAATTTCTTTTCTAATATTCCTGACCTATTGCCAGTAAGTGTTAAGTGTTATTCCCGGATTATTTATAAGTGCAGATTTGTCAATTGGCCATGTCCATGCCCCGGCCTTAAATTGCTCTACTGTACAGTGGTAGCCAAATTTGTACGTTACATCAATAATTCTTTTGGTACGTACTACATCATACCAATATTGGCCTTCTCCCATTAGCTCACGGCAACGTTCATAAAAAATATCGTCAGCCAGATCCTTTCCGGTAGTTGTAAGGTTAGCAGCCCCGGCTCTTGCTCTTACCAGGTTAGCTAATTGCTGCGCTTTAGTATCATTGCCCAGGTTTGCATTGGCTTCTGCCTGTAATAAATAAGCATCCGGCAGGCGAAATACAGTCTGGTTATCATCCGGATTAGCATCTTCTGCATTTTGATTTGCATATACGTTCGTAAACTTTAGCATAAGGAAAGTTTGGTCGCCCTTATCATAAGTACCCGCTTTAAACCATGTAGTTATTCTTTTGTCTGCTACTCCTGGAGGGTATAATTTGTCCATAAAGTCTGTAACATAAGATAAATAGCTGCCGGTAATGGCCTTATTTTTATAAGGTGCGTACAATACATTATCTGAAAAAGCGGAGTAGCCAAATGATTCGCCATAATTCACATTCTGGGGTATTTCAAATAATCCCTCTTTACTTCTGCCTTTAAAAATCTGGTGTGTACTGCTAAGGGGTAATAGCGTATAAGCTCCTCCGTTCTTATCTTTCAGTTCATCGCCTAAACTATCTACTTCCTTATAATAAGCAGTTGCATTAGTGTCGTCAAAAGAAGCCAGCCACATATTGATATGCATTAATAAAACCAGTGCAGACCCTCTCATTGCTCTTACAGCTACCTTTGCGGGGTCATCATAAGTCCATGGTAAACCATCTTTTGCCTGTTTCATATCTGCTGCACAATTCTTTAAAACCTCTACCATCTTCATCCTTTTTAGAGGAGTAGTATTATATGCATTGGTATAATAAGGAACATCTCCATAAAGCCTCACTAAAAAGAAATAAGTGATACAGCGCATAAATACAGCTTCACTTTTATATCTGGCTTTATCGGCGGCCGTTAGCGTAGGGTCGGGCACACCATCTATTCTGTCAAAAGCTATATTAGCAGCGGCTATAACCTTATAGAACCTATCCCATTTCGTAAATCTTGGGGCATTAAAATAGTCAGAGAATCCATTAGGAAGGCTATTAACCACTGTAGGTATATTATTAGCAGCTAAAAAATTAATGTAATCCCTAAAAAGGAAACTGCCAGAATTAGCACGTACAGGTGCACCACGCATATCGCCACCCCATGCAAAAAATGGGAATTCATCATTACCCGGTGGTGCTGTCATATCCATTCGAAAAGTCGCTTGCCGAAACAACTGATATAGCCCGTTGGTAAAATTTTCCACATCAGCTTTTGTTTGCCAATAGTTGTTGCCCGAGAGGTCACTTGGCGGGTTAACATTCAGGAATTTTTTACAACTATTTAGCCCCAATGTGGTGGCTATTAAAAAAGTTAAATATATTATTCGTTTCATAACGTTGGTAAATAATTTATTATTTAAAATTGAATGCTTATTCCTACAGCATAACTTCTTGCATTAGGGTAACCACCTGAATTATCACGCCCAAGCTGAGTTACCAATTCGGGATCGGGGCCACTATATTTTGAAAAAGTGTACACATTATTTGCTGATAAAGAAAATCTGCAAGAGGACATACCAAAGCGTGATAAGAATTTTTTATCAACATTATAGGTCAATACAATATTGTTTATTTTCCAATATGAGCCATCTTCCATAAAGAGGGTCTGATTGGTTCTAAATGGCTGGAATACAGGTGACCTTCTAAAATCAAAAGGATTGGGATAGCGTGCATTTGCAGTACCATCTAATTTTCCGTTGCTAATGGGCTGCCAATAGTTATAATTATTAATAGGCAGCATAGCAGTTAAAGCTGTGGGGTTAGAATAATTTTGGAACATATTAGCTAAGGATGTATTCAATAAATCTCTAAGTAAAGTATAAGTTACATTTACAGTTAACTGAAAATTTTTGTAAGAGTTGAGAGAGCTAATACCACCTGTAACTTTAGGTATCGGGTTTCCAATGGGTAGCAGGTCATTTTGATCAATGATATAATCACCATTTACATCTGTCCAGTGTGGATCGCCACCCTGAAAATAATAACCAGTGCCTGATCCTAACTGCTGCCTTTTACCTGTTGCAATATCTACAGGTACATTTGCAGTGCTGGCATATACCCCTTGTGTATAGTACATTAGATTAGATATTGCATTGCGCCCAATTTTATAAACTACGGGTACATTGCCGCCATTATCTGATATTTGTAAAGTCATTTGACGTAGCCCCTGAGGTAGTTGGGTAAGTACATCTCTGTTGAGTGCACCATTTACCGATACTGTCCATTGCAATGGATTGGAAGGTTTTAATAGCCTTAGTTTGGCTGTCCATTCTACCCCATAATCTACAAGACTGATGGCATTTGCCTTTAGTTGTTGAAAGCCATTAATATTTGCAAGAGGCAAGGCTAAAACCTGATTGTCAATGGAGCGGTAGTATGTTTCAAAAGTAGTTTCGAGGCTGTTATTCCAAAGGCCTAATTCAAAACCTAAGTTTGATTCGGTTTGAGTTTGAGGTTTGAAATTTACGTTGGGAACATTGGTATAATCAATATCAACGGTAGGGTTATTATTATAATTTAAACCCACAATATATTTACCATATACATCAAAGATGTTGCCGGTAGGTGTAATATTGCGGCCCCAGCTTGCTCTTAAAGAACCATAGCTCAACCAGTCAGCTTTATCAAATATTTTTTCTTTATTAAAATTCCATCTTACACTCACTGCAGGGTTTTGAGAATACCCTTGAGATGGGCCATTGGTAGAAGTTCCATCTAACCGGTAGTTGAGATCAAGAATGTACTTACGGTCATAGTTATACGAAAATGAAGCTCCATATCCGTGCTGGCGAAAATCGTTTGTATTATTTAAAGTACCACCGCCAGATAGGCCAGCGTTATAACCTATTGGGCCGGATATTTGATCATTTGCAGTTTGCTTTAGCTGTATTACATTGGCTCTAAATCCTGTAGAATTTAATTCGTTAAACAAATAGCCGCTAAAGTTATGTACATCGTTTACTGTTTTTACAAAACTGATGGTAGACCGGTCATACAAAGTATAAGTATGGTCATTATAACTATAAGAGTTGGAAATACCATTTTGTAAAAAAGAGGGTGTAAAAATATCGGATGTACCTGAGTTAAAATTATAGCTCAGCACATTTCCAAACCGGATGCCTTTGATGGGTTCATACTGTAAATCGAGGCTAGAAGATATGCTGGTAGTTTTATTATTGTTAGCAACATCTGTAGATGCTAGTGCCTGGTTATTGGCAGAAAATAATGAGGGTGAAGGTAATAATGATGAAGTATTAGCTGTGCTTGCAAGCCCGGTTTGTACAAGGCCTACTCCACTTCCATTTTGTTTTTGCCCCAATTGGCCCGAAAGTGATACCAACATTCTGAAAACATTGGTTGGCTGGTATAAGGCATTCATGCTAAGTGAATATCTTTTAAAGCCTGTATTTTGTATAATACCATCCTGTTGATAATAGTTCATATTGGTTTTATAATTGAACTTACTATCGCCGCCTAAAATGCTGATATTATGCTGTTGGTTAAATGTAGTTCGGAAAAAATAGTTCTGCCAGTTAGTAGCATTATTATAAAATGGGTTTAAGCTGTCAGAAAGAAATGAAGTTTGATTAATTAATGCCTGAGCAGAAAGTAAAGAGGTATCAAATGCAAGAATAGCATTGATCCTTTTTTCTCTTTCTTCTTTACCTCCAATCACTTCCCTCAGTTTGGGAGGGGTGTTCATAAAAAAGTTTGTAGAATATTGTACAATCGGAATTTTAGACTGTCCTCGCTTGGTGGTTATTAAAATTACACCATAGGCGCCCCTTGAGCCATATTGTGAAGTAGCGGCTGCATCTCTTAACACATCCATTTGCTCAATATCTTCCGGTGGTATCAATGCCAATGGACTGATACCAGGGCCTCCACTTTGAAATCCATAATCATAATTTGTATTCAGGTCTACCGGTACACCGTCTATTACAAATAGTGGTGACGTAGGAGTAAGAAATCCATCACTGCTTATTTGCACACTGGAAATACCACGTAAATTAATAGTACCCATACCACCCGGAGAGCCGGTATTATTTTGAATATTGAGGCCCGCAACCTTACCCTGTAATAATTCTATAACATTAGATACCGGTACATTCTGCAACACTTTGCCGCTAATAACCGTGCTGGATCCTGTAGAAGTTTCACGAGTTTTGCTTTTAAAACCCTGCACTACCACTTCTTTCATAGGGTTATCTTTTACCCCGATATTGATATCTAAATTAGAAAGACTCGAAGATACTGTACGGTGTATGGTTTCGTACCCTACAAAAGTAAACTGTAGCTCAGCACCGGCATCAACTGTTACTGAGAAGCTACCATTATCATTTGTATTGGCAATAGCCCTTAAAGGTTTACCAGTAGAAATAGTAACACCGGCCTTACCGTTGTGATTGGCTTTATCTCTTACCACCCCTTTTACAGTTATTTTGGTTTGCGCATGCACTTTGTTACTGCATAAAGTAAGAGTAGAAAGCGCAATGATTAAAAAAGCAAATCTCATATCAGTATGTTTTAATATTTTTTAATTGTACTTTAATTGTTTAGTCATTTCCAAACTTTGGGTTATCATTTTTAAAAGCAAAAACAATTTCCCAATCGCCGGGTTGGTAAATAGCAAAATTTAACCCTAACACTGCATCTTCACGAACCCCGCCAAATCCAAGCCTTGAATAGGTAAATAAAACTTTGGCCATGCTACCATCACTAGTGGTGTACCTGGTAGGGAACTGTGCCAACGGAACCGGGAAAGCAACATTGTAAGTAACTCCCGTATTGGTCATTTGCATATTGAAGCCATGAACAAGATGTGCCCAATCAGTGGTAGCAAATAATGCAGGATTGATGGGGTTGTATAAAGTATCTAAAAATTTAAATGTAATGGTATTGCCCGGTGTAGCAGCAGTGGTAACTTTTCTGATAAATACATCAATATCACCACCAGAAAGATAACGCCCGGTATTGACACCCTTAATAGAGGATACTACACTTGGATAAACTCCGTTAGATACTGACTGTCCGCTAATGGGGTCATAATTAGAGGGTTCAAATGGCCTTTCTTTTAATGGCATTAATTTCATATTTCTAAAAAAACGCCTGCCACCTGAGTTGCTCAATTCTACATCAAATAAATAGCCGGAGTCAGGCTGTGTTTTTATAAATGCAGAGCTAGCTTCGGCCCACATGGTAAACTCGCCCGAGTGAGGCCCTATTTCAAACAAAGGCCTATATTGTTTTTCACGCTTAGCTTCTATTTCAGCAATGGATTTTTCTGTACCATCATAAGCTTTTTTCCATACCATTACCGGAAATACATCCGTTAATTCCGGAGCTGGATCCCCGTTTCTTTTTCGAGGGTTCACTATTTTAAAATCCGAAGGATAGGTAGTGCTGCCTACATAAAAATTGTCGGAAAAAACTGTAGTCCGGCCTAAAACCGGTTGGTACAAGTCCAGATTAAATTGTGAGTCGGCTCCTACTGTTTCACGCTCTTGAGGCAGATATTTTTTGCAGGATAGAAACAATACTAATACACTCAAAAAGAGTATTAAGGTTACTGGTTTCTTATTTATTTTTTTAGTATTCATTCTGTCTTTCTCTTCTGGTTAAAAAAAATATTTTTATCTCTTTTGAACTTTTATCTAAAATTGGCGCTCTTAATAAAATCGTCGCCAAACCCAAAGTCGTGCCCCGGTGGCAAAACATCTATCACCGCATTTTTAGTTTTGATATCTACCGTTACTGTGTTTACTCTTATCCAATTTCTTGTAAAAATTGAATTTTTGGGATCACTAAAAATTATTGCTTTGGGCCCACCTCCCAAAAATCCTGATGCATTGGTACGGATAAATTGCATCTGCATATTATAATTATACCTGATAGAGGGAAATAATAACCCATCGGTAAATCCTACCAGGCTATCGCTTAAATGCTGACCCTGAATAATATACCTGCAGAAAAATGTATCGAGCACGGCAGAATCAATTGTGCTGAATGATACTGGTGGCATTTGTGGTACTGAATCCATCCTTGCCTGATTAATATTTTGCAGCGCAAGGCTAAAACTATTGTTGCTTACAGCAAACAAAGTAATATTGCCGCTGCTAAGGGTATCTTTTATACCCGTTAACCGGTTTATTACTAATAGCATGGAATCATAAATACCGGCAGGTTGAGACTGAAGATACACCACGGCATTGCCATTAAATGTAGCCAGGTTATTGGTATAATGATAATAAGTTTTATCGGTTTTACTGCAGCTACTTATGGCCACAGTTACAATAAAAACTACCAATGCCAGCCATCTGAAATTTGCAAAGCTTTTATATTTCATTAGTTATTATTTAATATTTTTTTGTTCGGTTTACTACTATTGAATTTTAAAACGGGATATATTTTTATTCTTAAATCTGATTATTCAAAACCCTTACTGCCAATAAGCATTTTGAACAATTTTGGGATTCCTGTTTATTACATCCTGAGCAATGGGCCAGTAAATTCCTCCTTTGTCTAAAAGTTCGTTAAATGCTGCATTGTTTCTTTTAATTTTATTATACCGAACCAGGTCATACCATCTCCATCCTTCTCCCATTAATTCTCTTCTTCTTTCTGCAAATACTTCATCTACTATATCTACATTTGGCCCCGGAGAAATTGAATTGATGCCCCTGTTGTTTCTTATGCTATTTAATTGTTCTGCTGCCTGATCTTGCTGACCCAATACAGCAAGCGCTTCTGCATACAGTAATTTTATTTCTTCTAACCTTGTAAAAACAATGGATGAATTATAGACTGCAAAATTTCCGGTACTACTTCCACCATTTACAATGCGTATTTTCTTAAATACAGGTATTTCTGCATTGTAATTTTCAAAGTATGTAGTGTAATTTAGTGGCGGAGTATATTGATTATCTAATCCAAAACGGGTATCATTGCCATTTGATAAAGGAAATAATTGAGAGATTGTTTCTTTAGGTACATAAATGTCGGGCAGTTGCTTTGACATGGGATATAGCGTAGTATTTGCAAGCGTTAATTGTTCAATGTGGCCTGATGAAGTAGTTTCTCCATTGCCTTTTATAAAATTGAATCCAATTAACTGATTGTAATTGCCATTGCCCGCTAAGAACAAACCATTTGGGCTTACCAGGCCATCAATATCTACTAACGATAAATTGCTTTTATCAAAATTGTTTACAATAAATGAAGTATATACTTCTACATCAATATACTTGCCCTGCCAGGCTGCAATATGTGCCAGCAAAGCATAAGCTGCAAGTTTATTAATAGGAGTATTTAACCATTGATCTTGTGTACCGCCATAATAGTTGGATGGAAATAACTGATCAGGATCGTTGCCGGAATATAAATAAGGTAAATTTTGTGCGGCTTCCACTAATTCCTGCCGGGCAAAAGAAAGCACTACATCCTGGTTTGTACGTGGCAGGGCATCAAAGTTGCCACCATCATTTGAAGTGGTAATAAGAGGCACATCTCCCCAAATACGAACCATATAAAAATAGGCGAAAGACCTTATTGCTCTTGCCTGGGCAATATCCAGTTTATAATAAGATTCTGTATAACGTTTATCTTTTAGGCAACCATTTGCTCTTTCTATAAAAAGATTGCAAGCATTGATTACTGCATAAAACCTGCGCCAGTTAGTGATGGTTTGTATTACCGGGTAGGATGCTTTTAGGTTACCATCAATAATTGCTTTTAGGTCGGGGCGGGTTACCGACTTAAAATCACCATTTCTTAATTCGCCCCAAAGCCAATGACCATTATCGTCAGCTACTGCTGCCCTAAATAAACCATAAAATCCAATTAGTCCTGCACGGGCATCTTCATAAGTACTCCAATGGCCTGCTTCATTAGCCTGGCGGGTAGAGTTGATGTCTAATTGCTTATTGCAGGATGATGCTACAATTGCCAGCAAAAATATTATGGCAAGTACTTTAAACTTTTTAAGAAAATTAAAAAAAACTATTTTCATACAAATGCCTTTTGTGAATAAAAGAAATCTTTTACTTCTATTTTTATAAATTTAATTTTAACCCTATAATTAAAGACCTTGGAATGGGCAACCCATACCCGTTATAAATACCGTTGTAAGTGGACAACTCAGGATCATCACCCTTAAACGGAGTGATAGTAAACAAATTAGTAGCTGTTACATACACTATGCATGATTTAAAAGATTTATTCCATTTTTTTGAAGTGCCTTTTAATAAATCGTAATTAACTGAAAGGGTACGCAGTTTTAAAAAAGAAGCATTATCTATAAACATATCCTGCCCAAGCCTGTAAGGTACTACAGGGCTCCAGGGGTTATACTTCGGATAGGATGATAAGTCCATTTTTTTCTGCCAAAATGTAATTTCTTTTACAGAGTTAATATCGTTATTAGCTTCGGTGTTAATAAAGTCGAGATGAGAAGCTGCATACTGGTTTAATACTTTTTGGCCAAGAGCAAAATAAAACTGGAAGTTGAGCGAAAATGCTTTGTAAGCAAGGGTGCTACCAAAGCCACCAGTAACTTTTGGCAGGTAATGCCCCATTGATACTTTGTCTTTATCATTTATTACATAATCGCCATTCATATCTGCCCAGCGTGGGTCTCCTGCTTTTAAAGCTACTCCCTGAAAATTAAGTTTCTGATTGGTAGTTGGGTTTACCGGTACTTCTGCATCAGTATTATAAATACCGTTGTTTTTATACACCCAAAATGCGTCTATTGGTTGCCCTACAGTTAATTTGGTAGTGCTTACAATTAATTCCTGCAGATTGCCTGGTAAGGCTATTAATTTATTGCTATTAAAATTAGAATTTGCGGTAAATGTCCAACTGATTTTATTTTGCTTTGCAGGAATAATATCAGTGGCAATAGAAATATCCATTCCTTTATTATTTACTTCCAGGCCGGGTTCGTAAGCGCTTGTGTATCCCCACTCTGTAGGAACAGGTATTGCAAAAAGCATTTGCTTATCATTTCTATTATAAAAACCAATGTCCAGTTTAAGCCTGTCATTAAATGCACCAACCCTTGCACCAACATTGAGCTGATCGCTGTAAGACCATGGGATACCATAGCCTACCCAACCACCGGTATAAGGTCTTGATATGCCCGGAAAACCAGCATAAGAGCCAATGGTTGGTTCGCCAGACCATCCTAAATCTACCCTGTATTGAGGCCCGGCAGAGAAGCGGTCATCGCTTAATAATTTACCTATACGTGCCCATGATGTACTGAGGCTTAAAGTGCTTATTTTATTTGCAGCATTTTTTAAAAGTGATTTTTTAATATCCCAATCTGCACCGGCAGAAAAGCTGGTAAACCATCTGTTGTCTGGTTGCATGTTAGATGATCCATCTCTTCTTACCAAACCTGAAACTTTTAAAACATCATTGTAAGAGTAAGATACATTGCCAGAAAAAGAAGCAAGATTAGACTGCATCTTATCAGGAAAATAATAAACGGTGAAGCCTCTCGGGTCTAAATAATCGCTGGCGCCGGGGTTACCATCTACTACATTTATTTTAATAAAATCGTTGGGGCCATTGTAGGCATAGGCATAATCATATTTATAAATATCTGCCATATAACTTTGGGCAGCCTCTAAAGAAATTTTTTGTTTGTTAGGCAGATTAAATTGATAGCCTAATGAATTGCTTAATATAAAACGTTGGTTGTATCCAAAGTAAGTAGAAACAAAATTATTGTTTTCTAAAAGTGTAAGAGGGAAGAACACATCTCTAAGCCCTTCATTATAGTCAAAGCCAATACGTGATTTGTAATGAAATTTTTTATAATCTGCCGCTAGTGCTATATATCCTTGTATTACATTGGTTACATTTTTATCTATTGATTTATCAAACTCTGCCAGGTATTTGTTGTACTCATTTTTATTTGGGGTAAGAGGGTTTGTAAGGTCGGGCAGATAACGCTCTTCGGCTAACCTGTCCCGTATGTTTCGATTGCCGGTACGATCTAGTCTGTTGTAAGTAATATTACTTGATACCATCAACCATTTTAGAGGAGCCACATTAATAGAAAATGCTCCGGTGTAACGGTCTAAAGCGGTATTATCGGCGTTACCATTATTTTTAGTATCTCCTACAAAAAAACGGAAATTAGCCCTGTCGGAGCCACCAGAGAGGCTAAGGTTAATGGAGTAAACGGGAGCATTTTTAAAATATACATCCGTCCAGTTGGCAGGGCCATAATAATCGCTGTTAGTAGAATCTCTGAGATATGGAGGATAATTTAATCTATCTAATGGCGTACTGTATTTATTATAAAAAGGCTGACGAAAATTATTTTCATACGCAGCATTTACAGGGGTAATATTGGGTTTTTGTAAAATGCCAAAATAAGTATTTACGTTAATATCCCTATAACCTGAATGGGCGCTTTTGGTAGTTACTAAAATTGCACCTTTTGCAGCAATGGGCCCTAAGGAAGCCAGCGTTAAAGGGTCTTTTACAATTTCAATAGATTCAATATTGGCAGGGTCAATAGTTGCTAATAAGTTGGTGGCAGGGCCTATCCTGTTAAAATCATACTTCTGAATATCATAAGCAAATGGATTATCCAGAGCTACGGGAATACCGTTTACAAAAACTGCTGCCTGCTGATCAAATAAAGCCTGCTTATTGAGCAGTGGGTACGAAATACCATGAATAAAAATGTTTTGCTCTGTACCCGGCTCGCCACTTGGCTCTTGCACATATACTCCGGCAGCATTGCCTTTTAATAATTGTTGCAAAGAGATATAAGGTTGCGAACTTACGTATTGAAGAGGAAGATTATTAAAAAGCCCTTTAAAATCCTGAGACTGCCTTTTTATCTCGAGGCCATTGGTTACAACTACCTGCAAAGTATCCTGGTGCTCTTTTTTTGAAGCAGAATCGGTTTGAGCAAAAAGATTTGATGAGTAAAAAACAATCACGAAAAGTAATTGTTTTTTTAAAACATTTTTCCTGGCAAAGAGATTAATCATGTAGTTTTGGTTTAATCTTAAATGTTATGTTTTTTTAGCAAAGCCGGATTATTTTATAATACAGGCTCAGATTTAGGCTTTGCTTTTGACAGCTTAAGAAATCAATTATTTGCAACTGTACTCTCTTAAACAATATCTAATTAATTATTATTAAGTTTAGTTTTTGGTAACATTGTTTGGCACAAATGTTTTTCAAATATTAACAATTATTTACACAAACAAACATGCAAACGTTTGCGCCATTTTTGTATGAATGTAAAATGCTAACTATATTTTAATGCTTTTAATACTGCATTTTTATATAAGGCAATCCTTTGCCCCTGCTACATTTTAAAAAAGCATTGCCCTTAGGTTGCATTGCATACAGGAGCTAATAAAACTTAGCTCCCGGTCAAATAAATTACTATGTAGCAGATATACTTTAGGAGGAAAGTGTACTGATTATTCAGGCTAAACCCAGTATGAAATATGGGTAACTATTTTTCTTTTTTTTGCGACCTAATCATTTCCGAATAACTCATTTTATTTGCAAGAGTATTAACGGCTAGGGCTATCCGCTTTATTTTGGTGGGTTCGGTTTTTGCGCTTGTTATCCAATTAGAATAATAATGCTGATGCGATGGGGGCATTTTTTCAAATTGCTTCCACGCTTTGGGTTCATCTTTGAGGCAGTCCAAAAATTCTTCTGATATTTTAATTACACTGCTGTCTGGCAATATTTTAAGTAGTACTTCTGCCCCATTTTGTTTTTTGATGGCTTTGCGTATTTCAGCATTTACCGGCATAATAAAATTGCCATCGCCCATGGGCAGTAAAGCAATGTATTTTATGGCATAATCATCAATGCTTCCTTTTACTCTAAATGATTTTTTGCAACCCGGTTTTAGGGCTTCGGCTATTTTCTGAGAAATGTCAATATAAGTCCAGCCTGTTTTTTCGCCTTTTGAAGCAAATTTTTTTAGGGTGGCGCTAAAGCTGATTGCAGTTGGCATAAAAAAAATTTTATGCAAAATAAAAAACCCCGGATAAACCGGGGAATTAAATTTAAGCTCTTTGTTTTGCAGGCACTTTTTTCTTAACCTTTTTTAGTGCGGCATCAATGCCTTTTTTGAGTTCATCATACGTGGGCCTTGCTATTTTTTCGCCATTTACAAAAAAGGTTGGTACATCTTTTACACCTCTGTTTAAGCCTTCTCTCAAATCTCCCTGTACCTGCCATCCGTAGGTAGCATTTACCAGATCGTCTAAAAATCTTTTGCTGTTTACGCCAGCTTCTTTTGAATGTAATTTAAGGCTGGTAGTACCCAGGTTTTTACGATTGGCAAAAAGTATATTGTGCATTTCCCAAAATTTACCTTCCTGAGCGGTAGCAACTGCTGCTTCGCCAGCCTTAAGGCTGCGCTGATGAACATTGGTTAATGGAAAATGCCTGAAGTTGAACCTGATTTTACCATCATATTCATCTAATAATTTTTTTACAATTTCATTTGCCTTTGCACAAGCCTCACTTTCATATTCTCCAAATTCTTCAAGAGTTACTTCAGCTTTTGCATTTCCTACAAATACATCTTTGGGTTCTATTATTTCAACCACTTCTTTCTTAAATGCCATATATAATCTCCTTTTATTTAATGCATTGCAAGTAAAATTGGATTTAATTTTAGCTTAAAATGCCTTTGTTTCTTTAATACTTTAGTCCTTAGAATCTGGTGAAGGTAGTATTTTTTAATTTTTATATGAAACCATCCTTAAAATATTCTATAAAATTTGAATTATCGTATTGATAATCAATACATTAATTAATTGTTAAGGTTCAAAATTGATTTACTCTTATTCTCCGTTTCTAAATACAACCGTACCATCAAACACATCTACCAATACCGGTTTAGTTTTATCAATATCTCCGGCAAGTATTCTTTTGCTTAGTGTATTTACAATTTCTTTTTGAATTAGCCTTTTTAAAGGTCGGGCGCCAAATTGTGGATCGTATCCGTTTTCGGCCAGAAAATCCAAAGCATAATCACTAAACTGAAGTTCTATACCATTTTGTGCTACCATTTTTTGCAAGCCCTGCAATTGTATATTAATAATGCCCCTTATTTCATCCTTCATTAATGGTTGAAACATAATGATTTCATCTATCCTGTTTAAAAACTCCGGACGAATAGTTTGTTTTAATAAAAGGACTACTTCAGCTTTTGTACTTTCTACAATTGCAGCTTTATTTTTTTCGGTTACTTTTTCAAAATTTTCCTGAATTATTTGGCTGCCCAGGTTACTTGTCATGATGATGATGGTGTTTTTAAAATTCACCACACGGCCTTTGTTATCCGTAAGCCTTCCATCATCCAATACCTGAAGCAAAATGTTATACACATCAGGATGCGCTTTTTCAATTTCATCCAGCAATACTACCGAATATGGTTTACGTCTAACCGCTTCCGTTAGTTGCCCGCCTTCATCGTAGCCTACATAGCCGGGAGGCGCTCCTACCAGCCTGCTTACAGAATGTTTTTCCTGATACTCACTCATGTCTATCCGGGTCATCATATTATCATCATCAAATAAATATTCGGCCAGGGCTTTTGCAAGCTCAGTTTTACCAACACCTGTAGTGCCCAAAAATATAAATGAGCCAATTGGTTTTTTAGCATCCTGCAAGCCTGCCCTACTGCGCCTAATGGCATCTGCCACCGCTTCTATGGCTTCATCCTGACCTACCACCCTCTTATGCAGTTCATCTTCGAGGTTGAGGAGTTTTTCACGCTCGCTTTGTAACATTTTAGCTACAGGTATGCCGGTAGCTTTTGCAATACTTTCTGCAATATCTTCTGCATCTACTTCTTCTTTAAGCAATCTTTTTTCTGAAATACTTGTAAGCTGGCTGCTCCACTCTTCTATTTTTGTTTCCTGTTCTTTTACTTTGCCATAGCGAATTTCAGCCACTCTGCCATATTCCCCATTTCGCTCTGCCTGCTCTGCTTCAAGTTTTAATTGCTCTATGGCAGCTTTTCCATTTTGAATTTTATCTACCAATTCTTTTTCATCTTTCCACTTGGCCATGTAAGTATCTTTTTCTACAGATAAGTTTGCAATATCTGTATTGAGCTCTTTTAGCTTTGCTTCATCATGCTCCCTTTTAATGGCTTCTCTTTCAATTTCAAGCTGCCTTATTTGTCTCTCTAATTTATCTAACTCCTCGGGCATCGAATTCATCTCAAGCCTTAGTTTTGCGGCGCTCTCATCTACAAGGTCTATGGCCTTATCGGGCAAAAAACGATCGGTAATATACCTGTTAGATAATTCTACAGCGGCTATTATGGCTTCATCTTTTATGCGCACATGATGATAGGTTTCGTACCTGTCTTTTAATCCACGCAATATAGAAATGGCATCTTCTACTGTTGGCTCATCTATCATTACTTTTTGAAATCGTCTTTCAAGAGCTTTATCTTTTTCGAAAAACTTTTGATACTCAGATAAGGTAGTAGCACCAATAGCTCTTAACTCTCCACGAGCAAGTGCAGGTTTTAAAATATTAGCAGCATCCATTGCCCCATCGCCACCGCCGGCGCCAACCAGGGTGTGTATTTCGTCAATAAACAATATAATTTCTCCATCTGCCGATGTTACTTCTTTTACTACAGATTTTAATCTTTCTTCAAACTCACCTTTGTATTTTGCTCCTGCAATTAGCTGCCCCATGTCGAGAGCATATATCACTTTTGAGCGGAGATTTTCGGGCACATCACCATTTACTATACGCATGGCCAACCCCTCTGCAATGGCGGTTTTACCTACGCCAGGCTCGCCTACCAGTATTGGATTATTTTTGGTACGCCTGCTAAGAATGTGCAAAGTGCGGCGAATTTCTTCATCTCTGCCAATAACCGGATCCAGCTTGCCGGAGCGTGCCATTTCATTTAGGTTTTTTGCATACTTATTTAATGCATTAAACTGTGTTTCCTGAGTTTGAGAAGAAATGGTTTCGCCTTTTCTTAAATCTTTAATTGCTGTAATTAATCCTTTTTCTGTAAGGCCTGCATCTTTTAATAATTTTGCAGTAGCATCGTTGCCCTGCAATACAGCCAGCAGCAAATGTTCTGGCGTTACAAACTCGTCTCCAAAAGATTTTAACGAAGAAGTTGCTCTTAAGATAGCAGCATTAGCATCTCTGCCAATTGCCTGGCCACCATCGGCTGAGGTAGTTGGTAATTTATTTATAAGTTCATCTAATTTACTTTCTACAAGATTAACGGTAACATTATTCTTTTTCAACAGATGATCTATGGGAGAATCCTCCATATCAAGCAGAGCTTTAAGGATATGCTCTGTTTCGATATTAGGATTCTTATGATTAAAAGCTAACTGCTGAGCCTGTTGTATAGCTTCAGCCGCTTTAATAGTAAAATTATTTAGATTCATAATTAATAAGGATTTTCAATTTTTACGAATTGGTTGCAAATTTTTAACCAAACAAGAAAAAAGAAAAAATGACATACAAAATATATCAATCCTGCCTCTATTACTGCTATTTGATAGCCATTATGCTAAAATTTCAGGCTTTAAGCATTAACAATATTGGGTAAAATTTTTTAGAGCGGCCCTATAACAAACAATTAAGCAACTATTAATGGCAATACTTTAGTTTTGCAGCCATAAAGCTAATTTTTAATGAAGAAATATTTAATACTCCTTGTATGTATTAGTACTGCATGCGCAGGATTTGCACAGAAAAAAGAAAAATTGTTTAAGGGAATGTATTTACAATGGGGTTATAACCGTGAAGCATACACGAAAAGCAATGTACACATCATAATGGCCAATGGAAATAATTTTATGCTGAACCATGCCAAAGCACATGACAAACCCGATTTTGATGCCATTTATAAAGAGCCTTCACAAATTTCTATTCCACAATACAATTATAGGTTTGGCTTTTATTTAAATACCTCACATACCAGGGCGCTTGAAATAAACTTTGATCACATTAAATATGTAGTTACAGATGGGCAAACTGTGCATGTAACCGGAAAAATAGATGGGGTGCAGGCAGATGGCGACAGTGTTTTAAATAAATACAATTTTTTACATCTTGAACATACTGACGGTGGCAACCTATTACATATAAATTATGTGCAGCAAAAAACATTGCTAACTACCAAAGACAAATCGAGGCAGTTGATAACGCTGCTATGGAAAGCAGGCGCCGGTATTAATATACCCCGTACAGATTTTACCTGGCGTGGCGACAGGCTGAACAATGATTTTCATATTGCAGGCTACAATGTAGCTGCAGAAGCAGGTGCAAGAATATATGCCACTAAAAAATTATTTTTTGAACTTACTGGTAAAACTGGTTATGTACGGTATGTAAATGCACTTGCCAATACCACACAGCTAAAAGGAAACAGGGTAAGGCAAGGGTTTGGCTATGCAGAAGCCATTGCAACAATCGGGTACGATATCAGGTTTTAAAAAAATATTTTCACGTTAAGCCCTGCTATCATGCAGGGCTTTGTATTTTTATGCAACAGCTTTCCATTTTGTATAAGAAAGAATAATGAATACAATAGATAAACATACTTTACTTATTAAAGAAACTGCTGCAATGCTTGGCTTTGAATATTGTGGTATTGCAAAGGCGGCTTTTTTAAAAGAAGATGCACGAAGGTTGGAAACATGGCTTAATAAAGGAATGAATGGAACCATGACGTATATGCAGAATTATTTTGACCTGCGTGTAGACCCCCAAAAACTGGTACCCGGAGCCAAATCTGTTATTACCTTACTCCTAAATTATTTTCCACAGCATCAACAAAAGCCAGATCAACCCAAAATATCAAAGTATGCCTATGGAGAAGATTACCATTTTGTAATAAGAGAAAAACTAAATACTTTTTTTAATATCATAAAAGAAGAGATAGGCGAAATAAACGGAAGAGGCTTTGTAGATAGCGCCCCGGTATTAGAAAGGGCCTGGGCCCAAAAAAGCGGCTTAGGATGGATAGGTAAAAATGGAAATCTTATAAATAAAAAACAGGGTTCTTATTTTTTTATTGCCTCACTCATTTTAGATGTAGCCTTACATGCAGATGATGCTTATGCAAAAGATTATTGCGGTAGCTGTACTCGCTGCATTGATAATTGCCCTACTCAGGCCATTTTGCCTGACAAGGTGATAGATGGCAGCAAATGTATATCATACTTCACCATTGAGCTGAAAGACGCAATAATACCAGAAAAACTAAAAGGTCAATTTGATAACTGGCTTTTTGGATGTGATGTATGCCAGGATGTATGCCCCTGGAACAGTTTTGCAAAACCAACTAATGAAAAAAGATTTGACCCCTTGCCGGAAATATTAAATTATACGGCAAAAGACTGGGATGAAATGACTGAAGAAAATTTTAAAATAATATTTAAAAACTCACCCATCAAGCGTACAAAATTTTCGGGCATAAAGAAGAACCTGCAGTTTTTAGAAAAATAATTTACATAATCTCCAACCCCTTTTCAATATAAGGCTTTAGTATTTCTGATTCTTTGGGAATTTCCGTTATCAGCACATCAATAGCATCAATATTGCAAACCTGAATGCGCTGATGAGTATTTATTTTTTCGCCAATGGTAAGCGATACTACTTTGTTAGACGACTCTATCATGGCTTTTTTTATTTGCACTACTTCCCAATCATTATCTGTAAGTCCATACTCTGCATCCAATGCATTAGTACCAATGAAACATATATCTGCTTCTATTTGTTTAATTTTAGAAATAGCTTCTCCACCAACTGTTATCTGGGCGCTCTTTGCAATTTTATCCCCAATCATTATAATGTCAATATTAGGGTGATGCATATATTCTAATGCTACAGGGATGCAACCGGTGATAAATGTTGCCTGCAAATTTTCGGGAAGGGCTTTAGCCAACTCTATGATAGTAGTGCCGCCGGTAGTAAGTACAAACATGCCGTCTTTAATAAGTGTAGCGGCTTTTTGTGCAATACATTTTTTATTTTCTAAAGAATATACCTGCGAAGAATTAAAGGAATTATAGAAAGATTTTGAAAGTGCTCCGCCGTGTGCTTTAATTAATTTGCCTTTATCAGCCAGCTCTTGCAAATCACGCCTTACTGTATCTTCTGACACATTAATTTCAAAACACAAATCGCTGCTTAATACCCGATTGTGTAAGTTAACTTTGTGAAGGATAAAAGCCTGTCTTTCTTTTTTAAGCATTTTAGTAACGGGTTGGGTATGTAATGTTAAATATAAGTTTTTAAAGTTGCAAAAAAAAGCACATAATTTTATTCATTATTGCAAAAAGCAGCACAACCCCTTATAAATTAAATAATAACATGGTATGAACCAAAATATTAAGCAGTTGTATAAAATTGCCCAAAAAGGCAAAAGACATATACTTGGCCTAATGAGTGGCACTTCTTTAGACGGGCTTGATATGGCGCTATGTGAAATAAAAAATCATGGACAAAAGACAAGTGTAACATTACTGCATTTTGAAACGGCTTTATACGATGAAGATTTTAAAACAGAAATAAAATCGGTCTTTTCAAAAAAAAATATAGATCTAGAAAAACTTTGCCTTTTAAATCCCTGGATTGCTAAAAAACATGCAGCCATCATCAATAGAACTTTAAAAAAATGGAAAATTAAGAGAGAAGAAGTTGACCTGATTGCCAGCCATGGGCAAACAATTTATCATGCACCCAAAAGCCTGCACCGGCAACAAAAATTTGGAAATGCTACTTTACAAATTGGTGATGGCGATCATTTGGCAGTAGATACCGGCATTATTACCGTTAGTGATTTCAGGCAAAAAAATATTGCAGCAGGCGCCGAAGGAGCTCCTCTTGCACTGTATGGCGATTACCTGCTTTTTTCAAAAGAAGGAGAAGACAGGGTGCTTCTGAATATTGGAGGTATTGCAAACTTTACTTATCTGCCTGCCAGCAAAAAAAACAAGATACTGTGTACAGATACCGGCCCGGGCAATACCATGATGGACGCTTTTGTACAAAAATATTATACCGAAAAAAATTTTGATGAAAATGCC
Organism: Bacteroidota bacterium; assembly: GCA_018268135.1. Lineage (GTDB taxonomy): Bacteria > Bacteroidota > Bacteroidia > Chitinophagales > Chitinophagaceae > Ferruginibacter. The sequence continues at coordinate 16,125 of JAFDXD010000062.1, read as the reverse complement.
GCTATTGCCAAAAAAGGAAACATACATCATGGCTTACTTGCAGCTTTAAAGGACAATGATTTTTTTATACATCCCTACCCAAAAACAACCGGGCCGGAGTTGTTTAATTTAGCTTACTTAGAGAAAGCTTTAAAAAAATCAGGCAGTAAGAAATTATTAAATGAAGATATATTAGCCACGCTAAATAAATTTACTGCAGACAGTATTGCAGATGCAATAAATACGCATGTAAAAGGCAGAAAAATTAAAATATTTATCAGTGGTGGCGGTATGCACAACCCCTTGCTGGTACAGCATTTAAGAGATAGTATGCCAAATTGTATCATTGAAAGCTCAAAAAAATTAGGCATTAACCCCGATGCAAAAGAAGCCATCTTATTTGCGGTACTTGCCAATGAATGTGTGGCAGGAGAAAATAATTATAAAATTATGAGTCATGCTGCTACACCTGTGATAGCAATGGGTAAAATCAGTTTTCCGGGTTAAGGTTGCCCTTCCAGGTATTTTTTTAAGCTTTCTAATGCCTCCTGATTGGCAGGGCCGGCAAGCTTTTCAATAAATATTCCTGCAAATTTTTCCCAGGGGTACCATCTTAGTCTTGTAAGCACCCTCCACTCTACCTGCAGGCCAATACTATTTTCTACCGGTAATATCCTGATGATATTTTCTACATCTTTTTCGCCCGGGCGAGATAAAATAAATCTTACAGACTGTGGAGTAATTTCAGTTATTTGAAGCTTGTTAGTTGTACTATTTGATACCCAATTGATGCTGGCATCTACTGCATTAGATGGATTACTAAATACTGCCGTAGTATTGTTTTTAAAAACAGGGTGCCAGTTTTTCCAATTTTTAAAATCGGTAACCTGCGTAAGAATATTTTGCTGAGGTGCGTTTATTACCAAAGCATTTACTGTTGCTATCTTAGATGGTATCAGCAGCGATAGCAGGGTAAATATTAAAAATAAAAAGAAAAATATAATTACAAATCCTTTAATTCTGTGCATAAGAAATTTTAAAAAAATGATAATGATTTTGAAATAACATTTACTCCCACTTAAAAACTTTTATGGCAATAAAATATACCACGATGCCTGTAATTAATAATATGGCAATTTCGCTTTTTACATCCCATAAACTTTGCCCTTCAAAAGCCACACTACGCATTGCATTGTTTAAATGAGTAAGGGGCATAACATTGCAAATTGGTTGCAGCCATTTAGGAAAAACATCAATATTAAAAAAAGTACCGCCCAGTAAAAACTGAGGCAGGGTAATAATATTGGCAAATGGTGGGATGGTATTATCGCTGGTAGCCAGGCCGCTTACTATAAAGCCAAAGCCCATAAAAACTATAAGGCCAATAAAACTCAATACCAGCATATTAAAAAAAGTGCTTAGCCCATTTACCAATGTAAACCCGAAAAAATAATAGCCTACCAGAATAATAACGATGGCTGTTAACATTTGAAAAAGCACCCTGCTAAGCCCCTCGCCCAATACAATAAATGTACGGCTGATTGGCGTTGCAAAAAAGCGTTTCAAAACCAATGTATTTCTTAAATTAAAAAACATAAAGGCTACACCAAATACCCCCGAGCTCAATAGCGAAAAGCCTAACTGGCCGGGCAATATAAAATCGATGGTTTTATATTCTCTTACGGATGTAATATCTCTTTTATAATCAAAATCAAAAGAAGCATAAGAGGGACGGTCTTTATAAAGTTTGTTGCTTATTTCATTTATCTTTTCATCAATTAAAGATTTTAACTGAGGCCACTTATCATTGCTGGATGTAGTACTGGTAAGGGTTACAATGTATGGGCTAATACCACCTTTGTTTTTGGTAATATTAATGATACCGGCTATACGCCCCTTTTGCTTATCCAGTAATAATGCTTTATCAGATTGGTATTCTATAATTTTTACTCCCTTTGTGTTTTTTATAGCGCTGTAAAATTCATTAGCTGTATCAGCATTTTTATCTATTACAATTTTAAAAGATTGTATGCCGCCATTATTGCCAATAAAACCAAATACCAGGATAAAAATAAAGGGGAAAGCAAACCCAAAAATTACTGCAGACGGGCTTCGCATGATAGACTTAAGGCTTGCTCTTGTAATGGCCCACATGGCTCTAAACTGGCTGTATTTCATATATCTTCTGCTATTGAAAAACGCAAAGGTATTCTAAAAATTCAATAAATATTTTGACAATCATGACAAATGTCGTACATTAGTGTAACAAATGTCGGTAAAATGAAAAATACATCTTCCTCAAAAAATAAATTAAATAAGGGCAATTTTAATCAATTAGAAGAGCCCGGAGTAAAATATAATACCACTAAAAAATTGCCCTCTTTAAAAGATTTTACTTACAGCGATTTTAAAAAAATTTCTGATAATACCCCTTTTACACAAGCGGAATGGGCGGCCATGCTGCATGTGAGTGAGCGTACACTACAGCGGTATGCAAAAGGCAATAATTCATTTGCTGCCATCAATGCCGAAAGAGCATTACAAATAGCCAGGCTAATGGAAGAAGGCAGGAAAGCATTTGGCAAAATTGAAAATTTTTATAACTGGCTAAAAAGAAAGCCTTACATGCTTGAAGGAAACCTCTCTTTTGAATCTCTAACATCCTACGAAGGCATTGAAAAAGTTTTCACACAATTACAAAGAATTCAACACGGCCTTTTTGCATGATAGTGTATAGAATAAGTAATGCAGCATATAGTGATGACTTATCGGGCACCGGTGCAAAATTGAATGGCGCCCGATGGAACAGTAAGGGTGTACCCATGCTTTATACTTCTGCACATATTTCATTGGCCGTGCTGGAAATGCTTGTAAATACACAGTTTAAAGATTATGCAATAGAGCTTGACCTTATTTACATTCGCATACCCGATGACTGCATACCTACAGAAATAAAACTAGCAAAAATAAAATCTGGCTGGAAAGAAGATCCGGAATACACAAAATTTATTGGGGATGAATTTATTGGGCAAAAAAATTCTTTGGTATTGCAGGTACCATCGGCAGTGATACAGGAAGAATACAATTACATTATCAACCCCTTGCATACAGATTTTAAAAAAATAAAAATTCAAAAAACGAAATCATTTTGGCCCGATCAAAGGCTGTTTTCTATCTAATGAATACAATATATTTACTACTTGGCAGCAATATTGGCGATAGCAAAAAAATGCTGCTACAGGCTGCAAAAAAAATTGAAAAACATATTGGAACTATTGCCCGAAAAAGCAGTATGTACAAAACAGCGGCATGGGGCAATACTTTGCAACCCGATTTTTTAAACCAGGTACTTATCGTTTATTCAGCTTTAGAAGCAAAGCAAACCATTCAAAAAATTTTGCAAATAGAAAAAGATATGGGCCGTATCAGAACCATTAAAAATGCCCCACGTATTATTGATATTGATATTCTATTTTTTAATAAAGAAATTATCCATACTGAGGAATTAACAGTGCCACATATTGAAATAAAAAACAGACGGTTTGTATTGGTGCCGTTAAATGAGCTGTCGCCTCATTTAAAACACCCGGTATTGAAAAGCAGCATTCATCAATTATTACTATACTGCCCTGATAAATTAGAAGTGAAAAAAAATAATTAACCGTACCATCTTTGCTTATAATTTTGCTGCTGAATGAAATATAACTTTGTAACCATTGAGGGAAATATAGGTGCAGGCAAAACCACCCTGGCACATTTGCTCAGCAGGCATTTTAATGCAAGACTAATTTTAGAAGAATTTGCAGACAATCCATTTTTGCCAAAATTTTACGAAAACCCGGCACAGTACGCTTTTCCGTTAGAATTATTTTTTATGGCAGAGCGTTATAAGCAACTTAAAGAATTGCTGCAAACAAAAGATATGTTTCAGAGCATTACTATTTCAGACTATCTCTTTACCAAATGCCTGTTATTTGCCAAAGTAAACCTGCCTGATGAAGAGTTTAGACTGTATCAAAAATTATTTGAAATCATCAATCCACAAATCATACAGCCGGATATTTTAATTTATTTACACTCGCCCGTTACAAAGCTTCAGGAAAACATAAAGAAGCGCAACAGGCAATATGAGCAAAGTATTCCCAATCATTATTTATTTAACTTGCAGGAAACTTATACGCAATATTTAAAGCAACATAATATCAAAACGCTTTTTATAGATGCCTCAAATGCAGATTTTCTCGGCAATGATTTGCATTTAAAAGTAATAATAGATGCATTGGATAAAGAATATGATAATGGCCAGCAATATATAACACTGCCTTAGAAAATGGATAGTATAAAAAAATTACCCAAAGAGTTTTGGCATTTCCTCTCTGCCCGGTTGTTTTATACATTGGGCTTGCGGATGATTTCTACCATCGTTATTTACCAGGTATTTAATCTGGCCAGCACTTACATGGTGGGTATTGCCGGGCTTACAGAGTTTTTGCCTGCGGTAGCTACTGCAATGTATGCAGGGCATTATATAGATACACACAATAAAAAAAATATTTTAGTAAGCACTTATGGCTTTTATATACTTTGTGCTGCTTCGCTGGCAATAGTAAGTTTGCCATCATTAAACCTGGCAGTTCATACTAAAATTTCAATTATACTTTGCACCGTATTTTTTACCGGCATTATTCGCTCTTTTGCCCAGCCTGCTGCAAATGCAATGATTGCGGCTATTGTAGACCGTGAGCAATTGCAAAAAGCCATTTCACTCAATTCTTCTACTTACCTTTCATCTTCTATTGCCGGCCATGCCACCGGAGGATTAGTCATTGCATTTCTTGGTATTTCCAATGCTTATTTTGTAGCTGCTGTACTACTTTTTATTGCAGCCATTTTTGCATTGCGTATAAAGCCCAAGCCTCCCTATCTTACTGAAATACGGGAGCCAGTAATTCAGGCTATCAAACATGGATTTACTTTTGTATGGAGCAATAAAACTTTGCTGGGGGTAATTTCTCTGGATCTTTTTGCCGTATTATTTGGCGGGGCGGTAGCATTTATCCCCGAAATTGCCGAGCATGTATTGCATACCGGCCCCATAGGTTATGGCTTTTTAAATGCTGCAATGGATATTGGCAGCCTTATCAGCATTTTAATATTATTGGCCACACCCATGAAGCAAAAACAAGGTTTAAAAATGTTGCTTGCCGTAGCGGGGTTTGGCCTTTTCATCATTGTTTTTGGCCTTTCAAAAGTTTATTGGCTTAGTTTTTTAGCGCTGGCAGGTGCAGGTTTTTTTGATGGCATTAGTGTAGTTGTTAGAGGCACAATTTCCCAGTTAGAAACACCCGACGAGCTACGTGGCAGAGTATCATCCATCAATATGATTTTTATAAATTCTTCAAATGAGTTAGGGCAGTTTGAAAGTGGCATTACATCTAAAATAATGGGCACCCTGCCTGCGGTAGTTTTTGGTGGCGCCATGTCAATGCTGGTGGTAATTGGCACCTGGGTTAAATTTCCGCATTTACGCAAAATAGAATATTAATTTTTGATTGGCTGCATTTTATGGTTTGGCATCGTGCTTGTGATAAAGCATTATAAGCTTTATCATTATCTCTTTTATCCCCTGCTCTTATATATTTTTTCAATCTGATTTTTGCAGGCAGCAAATCATTCTTCTTTCTTAGTATTTATTGTAATTTTATTGACTAAATAATTTTTATGCAACGCAGACAATTTGTAAAAAACTCAGCACTTACATTCTTAAGCCTTGCTGTATTAAATAAATACACACTTGCTTCTTTTTTAAACAATCCTGCATACAATATAAAAATGCTAACGGATACAATTGGTGTGTTTACAGAAAAGGGCGGCACCATTTTATTTATGCTCAATACAGACGGGCCTGTAATAGTGGATGCTCAATTTCCGGACAGTGCAAATCATTTGATAGAAGAGCTGAATAAAAGAAGCAGCCTGCCTTTTCGCTTGTTGATAAATACGCATCACCACATGGATCATACAGCGGGCAATATTTCATTTAAAGGATTGGTACCCCATGTGCTTGCTCATGAAAATTCAAAAACCAATCAGCAAAATGTTGCTATCAAAAATAAATCGGAAGACAAACAATTATATCCCGACCAAACCTATAGTGATGTATGGAGTGAAAAGATAGGAAAAGAAACATTTGCACTTCATTATTTTGGAGCCGGGCATACAGATGGAGATAGTGTAGTGCAATTAATGAACAGCAATATTATACACATGGGCGATTTGGTATTTAATCGTCGCCATCCTTATGTAGATAAAACCGCAGGAGCCAATATTTCCAGTTGGATTAATGTGTTAGATAAAACCACAAAAACATTTAGCAACAAAACTACTTACGTATGTGGCCATGCAGGCGATGGATATGATATTGTATTGAAAAAAGACGACGTACTTGCTTTTAAAGATTACTTAACCAATGTAATGAAATATACAGAAGCGCAAATAAAAGCCGGCAAAACAAAAGATGAAATTTTAAAAGTTACAGAAATTCCAGGCTCGCCAGATTGGAAAGGCGACGGAATTGAACGCCCATTGACAGCCGCTTATATAGAACTAACAACAAAATAAAATGACACAAAATATTAATGAGATATTTTTAGAAAGTGTAAAAAAAAGGTTTGCTTATTACAAAGAAATAGCTGAAAAAGCCATTGAGCAGGTAGAGCCCTCACAACTTTTTATTACACCCAATGCTGATACCAATAGCATTGCCATGATAGTACAACACATGGCAGGCAATATGCTTAGCCGATGGACTGATTTTTTAACTTCAGATGGTGAAAAAGAATGGCGAAACAGGGATGATGAATTTGTACCCATTTTAAATACTAAAGAAGAAATGATGCATGCCTGGAACAATGGTTGGAATTGCTTTTTTAAAACATTAAATGAAATAAAACCAACTCAGTTACAAAATATTATTTATATCCGCAAAGAGGCACATACTGTTCTAGATGCCATCAATCGGCAGTTGGCACACTATCCATACCATGTAGGCCAAATAATTTTCTTTGCCAAAATATTGAAGCAGGGCGAATGGAAAAGCCTAAGCATTCCAAAAAAGAAATAAAAAATAATTGTGTAAGCAATCTTTAGGTGCTACTCAGTTTTTCCAGCACAAAATATACCGCTGGGCAAAAGCTGGCATTTTTAAGTGTAAGCGTTTGTCTTTTAATAATTACATCTTCATCCGTATATGGAAATCGGGCGCAGTCTGATGGGCGCTCATCATAAATACTACAAAAATTATCAGCCCCCAAAAAAGGGCAGGGTTTTTTATTTACTACAAAATCTCCCTCCTTATCCAGCACCAAATATTTTTCAATAAAATCTCCTTCTTTCATTTTCAAATGCCTGGAAATACGTTTTATATCCGGTGTTTTAAACCTGGGAGAATAATTTTTGCAACAGGCAGCACAATGCAGGCAATTAATATTGCTAAATGCCTCTTCATGCAATTCAGGCAATTGTTTTAGCACTTTATTTTTATCGGCACGCTGCAAAAAACGTTTGTACTTTTTTTGATGATCGTTCGATTTTTTTTGCCAATTATGCAAAAGTTCATGCTCCATTTTACAAATATCGCATTTTTGATTTTCACAGGCGGGTAATCCACCTCAGTAAGATTTTAGAAAAAACTATTTTTTAGGGTTTATTTTTATTTAGCTTCGCAAAAAAATTAACATGAAAACAATCATTGTTCCATTAGATTTTTCTGAAACCTCGTTCAATGCTGCACATTATGCAGCCAAAATGTTTGCAAATGATACAAATGCCACTTTGATTTTATATCATTTTTATAGCGAAGGAGAAGATGTAAGTGTAGCCAATAACTATCTTACATCACTGAGAAATGAATTACTATCAGACTGTAGCAAAATAGAAACAATAAGCGAATCGGGAGATGATTTTATTGATAGCCTGTCTGCTTTTGCCCATGTACGCTCTGCCTATATGATTATTATGGGCCTTACGGGTAAGTCAGTTTTATCGCAATATTTTTCTGGCTCAAATACACTAAAAATGTCGGAAAAGAATGTATGCCCGGTATTAATCATCCCTGCTGATGCCAGGTATAACGGTGTAAAAAATGTATTGATAGCATCTGAAATGAGAATGATTGATGAAACACCCGTTTTACTTGCAGTTAAGAGAGTACTACACGATTTTAAACCATCGCTCCATATTTTAAATGTAGATGAAAGCCATTATATTTCTCTCACCAAAGAATTTAAAGAAGAAAGGGATAAAATGGAAGGCCTGTTAGCAGAATTTAATCCCGAATTTTATTTTATGAGGCTTTTTGATTTTCATGAGTCTATAAACCTTTTTGTAAATGATAAAAATATTGATATGATAATAATTGAGCCCAAACATCATAGTTTTTATCAAAAATTATTTAAAACCATGCATACCAAAAAAATGATTTACCAAAGCAAGGTACCGGTGCTTGCAGTGCATGAATAAAAAATGATTAAATATTGCTAAAGCCGCTGTAATACAGTGGCTTTTTCATTACTACCCTACTTGTTTGATGAAAACAATCAAGAAAAATGCCCCAGTTTTCCACAAGAACAGCCCAAAGGCAGTAAACATTGATAAATGTAGATAGCTTACCGTAAATTTGCGCCAATTATAAAAAAGGCATCTTTAAAGGGCAATGCTCTTTGCAATTTTTGTACTAAAAAAATACGCATTGAGTGGTGTAAATATGCAACATCTGCCTAAGCCGGCAATAAAAAAATCTTCTTTATGAATCTGTTTGAACAACAACAAAACGAATTTACCCAACGTCATATAGGGCCAAATGCTGAAGAAACAACAGCCATGCTTAAAACTATTGGAGTTGCTACTTTAGATGAATTGATTGACAACACAGTTCCCTCCATAATACGGGTAAATAAAACTTTAAATACCGGGGGGCCAGTGAGCGAATATGAATACCTAACCGAATTAAAGAAAACAGCTTCGCTAAATAAAGTGTTTAAAACATATATTGGCCAGGGATATTACAATACAATTGTACCCAGTGTAATACTTCGCAATGTATTTGAAAACCCGGGCTGGTACACACAATACACTCCTTACCAGGCCGAAATTGCACAAGGGCGTTTAGAAAGTTTATTAAATTTTCAAACAATGGTAAGCGACCTTACCGGTTTGCCTATTGCCAATGCAAGTTTATTAGATGAGGGTACTGCAGCAGCAGAAGCAATGGCAATGTTGTTTAATCATAAAAATAAAAATCACGATCATATTACGGCTCCTAAATTTTTTGTAGATGAAGCAGTTTTTGCCCAAACCAAAGACATTTTAATTACCAGGGCAAAGCCAATTGGTATAGAACTAATATTTGGCGATTATACTACTGCTACATTAGATGATAGTTATTTTGGCGCATTAGTACAATATCCCAACAGCCATGGCCTTATTGCTGACTATAAAAAATTTGTAGAAAAAGTACATGCTGCAAATGCAATGCTGGTAATGGCTACAGACTTACTTGCCCTTACCCTGCTTACTCCTCCCGGCGAGCTTGGAGCCGATGTAGCAGTAGGAAATGCCCAACGCTTTGGAGTGCCAATGGGCTTTGGCGGGCCTCATGCTGCATTCTTTGCAACAAAAGATGATTTTAAAAGAAATATTCCCGGGCGCATTATTGGTGTAAGTGTAGATGCCCAGGGCAACAGGTGCTTACGCATGGCGCTGCAAACAAGAGAGCAGCATATCCGCCGGGAAAAAGCTACCAGTAATATTTGCACTGCTCAGGCATTATTAGCCAACATGAGTGCAATGTATGCTGTATATCATGGCGCCAACGGCTTAATCAATATTGCAAAAAGAGTAAGCCAGCTTACACAAACGCTAAGTAAAGAATTAGCCGTACTTGGTTTTGAAAATGAAAACCAATTTTATTTTGATACTATTAAAATCAAAGTAAAAGATATCACTGCGATTAAAGGCCTGGCCGAAAAAAATGAAATAAATTTTTATTATTACAAAGATGCAGTTGGTATTTCGTTAGATGAAACTACTTCTCAAAGAGATGTAGTGAACATTTTACACTTATTTGCAAATCTTCAAAATATGGATACGGCTGTAGCAGATTTTGATGCCGATGCCCTATTAGAAAACATACCGGGTACACTTACAAGAACTTCCGAATTTTTAACACACCCGGTATTTAACAGCCACAGAAGCGAAAGTGAAATGATGCGGTATTTAAAAAGTTTAGAAAATAAAGATTTAAGCTTAAATACATCTATGATATCGCTGGGCAGTTGTACTATGAAGTTAAATGCTGCCACGCAGCTTATACCTGTTAGCTGGCCTGAATTTAATTGTATCCATCCATTTGCCCCAGCATCTCAATGGAAAGGATACAGGCAAATAATTACAGAATTAGAAAACTGGCTGAGTGAAATTACAGGATTTAAAGCCACCTCTTTACAACCCAATAGTGGTGCACAGGGCGAATACGCCGGCCTGCTTACCATCAGCGCTTATCATGCCGACAGAAATGAGTCGCATAGAAATATTATTCTCATCCCAATATCTGCACATGGTACTAACCCTGCAAGTGCTGTAATGGCGGGCTTTAAAGTAGTAGTAACAAAATGTGATGAAGCTGGCAATATAGATGTAGCAGATTTAAAAGCCAATGCAGAAAAATATAAAGACAATCTTGCCGGCCTGATGGTAACTTATCCAAGTACACATGGTGTGTTTGAAGAAAGCATCATTGACATTTGCGATATTATACATAACAATGGCGGACTGGTGTATATGGATGGCGCCAATATGAATGCACAAGTAGGCCTTACCTCACCCGGAAGCATAGGTGCAGATGTATGCCATTTGAATTTACATAAAACATTTGCCATACCACATGGTGGCGGCGGGCCTGGTATGGGCCCAATATGTGTAAACGAAAAATTAGCGCCTTACTTACCCGGTCATGTATCGCTTATAAATACCGATAAAGAAATACATGCTGTAAGTGCTGCGGCTTTTGGCAGTGCAAGTATTTTACTCATTAGTTATGCATACATAAAATTACTGGGAGCCGCCGGGCTTAAAAAAAGTACAGAGTATGCAATCTTAAATGCCAATTACATGAAGGCCAGATTGCAAAATGATTATAAAATATTGTACACTGGCAAAAATGGTACTTGTGCTCATGAATTTATTGTAGATCTAAGGCCCTTTAAACAAAGCGCCGGTATTGAAGCAGAGGATGTAGCAAAAAGATTAATGGATTATAATTTTCATGCGCCTACATTGAGTTTTCCGGTGGCGGGTACCATCATGGTAGAGCCAACCGAAAGTGAAGATAAGGCTGAGCTTGACCGCTTTTGCGATGCACTGATAAGTATTCGGGAAGAGATAAGAGCCATAGAAGATGGCAAAGCTGATAAGGCAGACAATCCTCTGAAACATGCGCCCCATACCCAATTGGTAGTTATTGCAAATGAATGGAACCATGCCTATAGCAGGCAACAGGCGGCATTTCCTTTAGAGTATATTAAACAAAATAAATTTTGGCCAAGTGTAAGCAGGGTAAACAATACGTTTGGTGATCGTAACCTTATTTGCACCTGCGAGCCTACAAGCTCATTTGCAGAAATGGCATAAGATATTATTATTTGAAAAAAATACGAACCAGGTTTTTAGGTTTAGGTAGCATCAGCACAATACAAATTTGTGACACTTGAGGCTTGAGCCTCAAAAAAGGTTTTAGAAAATTTGAATAGCAGCCTTTAAGAAATAAACTTAATGCTGAAAAAACTGAATATTGCAGATGGTTGGTAAGTCCACATTATAGCTTTGATATAATTTATTGCCCTTACAAATTTTATTTTAAGCGGACATACAATTTTTAGCATTTTATGCAGCCTTTATTTCATTGTTACCTTTTGTACCAACACAAAAAGTAAATAAAGAAATGCCTATTTCTACAAGTTTTAAACAATCTGTTATTTTACATCCTGTAACAAACCGCATTTATATTCATACCGGCGCCAACAGATGCAAACATGATAACATCCCCCTCCGATAAAGAGTGCTCCTCCAATTTATTTTTACAAACCAAATCAAATAGTGTAGGTACCGTAGCCACACTACTATTCCCCAATGTATGAATACTCATGGGCATAATATCTTTTGGTGCTGTAGCATTGTATAATTTGTAAAAGGCTTTAATAATTCTTTCATCCATTTTTTCATTTGCCTGATGTATAAATACTTTTTTAAGATCGTTAATATTTACACAGGCTTTATCCAGGCATTGCTTCATAGCTTCAGGTACATGCTTCATGGCATACTCATATACTTTTCTTCCTTTCATTTTAATGTAGCGGATGCGTGGGTCGCTGTCAGGAAAATTTGATTTGCCTAAATTCAAATAAAAAACTTCTTCCTGGCAATGTGCCTGCACTGCAGTTGACAAAATGCCGGGCCCATTTTCTGAAACCTCCTTAGATTCTACTACACAAGCCCCTGCGCCATCAGAAAAAATCATACTATCTCTGTCATAAATATCTAATACACGGCTTAAAGTTTCAGTACCAATTACAAGGCATTTTTTAGCCACACCTGCTTTTAAAAATGCATCTGCCTGAATCAAACCCTGCACCCATCCCGGGCAGCCAAACAAAATATCGTAGGGTACACAATTGGGATTTTTAATTTGCAGTTCATGCTTTACCCTGCTTGCCAGCGCAGGAAGCACATCAGTTTGTATGGTATGCTTTATTACATTTCCAAAATTGTGTGCCACTATTATCTGATCCAGAGTTTCAGGGTCGCAGTGTGCATCTTCTATTGCAATTTTTGCAGCTATAGCAGCCATGCCTGATGATTGCATATCTGCTGTAGCATACCTGCGTTCGGCTATGCCGGTAATTTGTTCAAATTTTTTTACTACTTCCTGTGGGTTTGTTTCAATTTTTACACTGTCTTCACCATAAAAATTATGCTGCGTAAAATCAGAATTTGTTTTTACAACGGGAGGAATAAAACTTCCAGTACCTGTAATTATTGCATGCTGCTGTATTATCATTTGTAATTTTTTAAATGAAGAAGAAGTTCTATAAAATTACTTAATTTCTTCGGGTATGGTAACAGCAACTGTAATAATACAATGCAAAAAAATTTAAAATGCAATACATTGTTTTTACTGTTCATAAAAAAAATTTATAATTATAAATTCTTTTAACAATTCTAATCAATCGGTGTAGCATTGCTAATTAAATTGAATTCTACTCTGATATTTGAAAAGAGTTTGTACTATGATAAAAAAAATTAAAGCTTACATTTTATTTACAAAACTTAATAATGAAGAGTAGTTTTTTTAAATTTACTACTTTATATAGTATTGGTAATCATGCCATAACAAACATATTTGAGGAATATAAGGCCAAGAGGCCAACTTTATCATTGTAATATAGGCTAAACCCATATCTTTGCGCATTATTAATACAATACAATTTAAAAATGGACACAAAAAATCAAGGTACCGTGAAATTTTTCAACACAGAAAAAGGTTTCGGTTTTATTAAGCATGACGATTCTGACAAAGAAACCTTTGTACATGTAAGCGGGCTTATTAATGACATTAAAGAAGGCGATAAAGTAGAATTCGAACTTCAAAATGGTAAAAAAGGAATGAATGCTGTTAATGTAACAGTTGTTGGATAAATATTATTTTATTTAAAATTTCTTACGGGTTACTGCAAAAACAGTAACCCATTTTTTTTACAACATCTTTAACCCAATCACCCTAATTTTGAAAATAAAAAACATGAGAAAAGGATTTTTTATTCTTGCAGTATTCACCAGCTTTCAATGTAGCGCACAAAATGTAGTTTTTAAAAAAGGACAGCAAATTATTATCAATACTACTATCTCTCAAAGCACTGATATGATGGGTATGTCGATGAAAAATAATAGCGCTAGTACTCATAAGATTATAGTAAAAGATGAATCTGCCAACCGGTATGTTGTAGAAAATACCTTAACTAAACTTGTAGTGGATAGTGATAATCCCATGCAGCCCATTCACTACGATTCGGATAAAAAGCAAGACAGTGACTCAGCAATAAATAATGCCCTGGGAAGCGAAATAAACATCCCTCATTTGTTTTTTGTAGATAAAAAAACTTCTGCAATAACTGCTGAAAAACAAGCTTCGGAAGATAGTACTTCAAAAGATGAAAAAAAAGACCTCATGAGCATGATGGGAAATTTATCAGGTGATGCAAATATTGCTACAATTTCCAGCACATTTTTTTTAATACCTGCCGGCAAAAACCAGGGAGACAGTTGGGCTGACTCTTCTACTATTGATAAAATAAAATCTGTAAATAAATATTCCATTCAATCCATAGATAAAAATACTATCACCATTTCTCTAAATGGAATAATGAGTGGTAATACTACTATGGAAATACAAGGCAACCAATTGGATATTGACTTAAATACTACTACTACCGGTACAATTGTGATGGATAAACTAACCTCTTTGGTTAAAAGCCGTGTAACTAATACTGCGGTAAACAGCAATATCATGGCAATGGGGCAAAGCCTACCAGTAAATGGCACTGTAACTACTACTACAACCTTTGAATAAAAATGCAATACAAAGCAGGCAACTGATTTTAAAGTAGCCTGCTTTTTCCTTTTTGCTGAAGCCAATAGTAGCCTGCAGATGCAGATGCACATAGCAGCATTACAATTATCCATAAATTAGAAAACCCAAATTGATATGCTATCACAGAGCCTGCACTGCTGCCAATTACTTGTGCTACACTCCACGTCATGGTGTAAAGCCCTGCATACTGCCCACGGGTTTGCTCTGTACTTAACGAAATGTAAAATGAATTCATAAAAGGCATAGACAACATTTCTGCAACTGAAATAACCAGCATGGCTAAAACAGCCACCAGTAAGCCATTATGCAAAGGTAGGTTGAGCATTAAAAAAGCACAACCCATCAAGAAGCTTCCATTTCTAATTAAAATAAGATATGGTTTTCGGCCTTCTAATTTAAATACCAACACCATTTCTATTACTGCAATGATAACTCCATTGCCTGCCATTATTGCTCCAATATGAAATTCATCCAAATGAAGATGTTCTTTAAAAAATATAGGAATGGTGGTAAACAACTGAAAAAAACAAATAGCAAAAAGTAATTGAAAAAATAAAAAGTATAGAAACACCTTATCTTTCAATACTATACCCCTCAAAGGTTTTACTGCTTTTTTTACATTAAGAATATTTTGCTGCTCTGCAAGAGTAACTTTTGGCAAAATCAATAATAACAAAAATGATGCTGTAATATTTGTACTCCCATCTACCCAAAAGAGCAAGTGATAATTAATAGAAGCCAAAAAACCTCCCACAGCGCTACCAACGCCAAAGCCAATATTAATAGCAAGCCTTACCAGCGAAAAAGATTGTGTACGATTTTGTACTGTGCTGTAATGAGCTATTGCAGAAGCATTGGCCGGCCTAAAAGACTCATTAACCATACTTAAAATAAAAGTGCAAATACAAATAGACAAATAGCTATTCATTTGGCCCAATACCATAAACATAATACCTCCGAAAAACAATGCGCCAAACTGCATGTAATAAAATCCAAAAGTATCGGTTAGTTTTCCACCAATTAATGCGCCTGTAACAGCCCCTATTCCATATATGGCAACTACGGCTCCACCCTGCTGTATGCTGTAGCCAAGATGGGTGCAATACAATGTCATAAATGCAAGCACCATAGTACCACTCCTATTGATAAGCATTACCAAACTAAGCAGCCAAATGCGATGCGTAAGCCCTGAGTAAGCCTGCTTGTATAAACTTTTAGTTGCTGCAATCACCTGGTAATTTTTGAGTATTCTTTACATTGTTAATTGAAAAACACCCGACAAAATTAAGTGGAATGGCTCAGGAAAAATGTTTTCACTATGAATAGTCCTGAAATAGGTTGACAGTTTAAGATAATTAACCGATTGCCTCTGGTGGTCGGTTTTTTTGTAAATGTATGTTATTTGGTGTTTCTAAATTAAGAGCCCAATGAGGCCTTTTTGA
>JAFDXD010000061.1 GCA_018268135.1 Bacteroidota bacterium | reverse complement strand
CGCCTACAAATAACATGGGATATTTTTTTACAAAGCCTTTCATCAGCTCATCAGGCCAGCTAAAATCGCCGGTAACCTGGGGCGCATGTTGAAAAATATTAAATAAAAAGATGCGTAAATCGAGCGGGCCGGCCTTTACTTTTTTGAGATAATCGCCAAATTTCATATAGGCATCGGCCGTATTGATGGGGGTGTAAGAATCGCTTTTTACATTATTATACACACCTACTTCCTTATCGCCCACTATATTTATAAAATAATCCCAGTTCCACTTAGTATATGCCGGCCATTGCTTTGAAAGCCCAGTAATAATAAGGGGCTTCATTTTATTGTAATAATTATTTTTAAAATCTTCGGGGCTAATGTTTTCTACCCTCTCAATGGCTTTTAGTTGCATACTAAAAAAATTTAATCTGCAAAATTAATAATAATAAATACTAAATGCGTTAATGAACTGTTTATCAAAAACTAATAAGTGTTAGTTTTGTGCAAAGGTATATATGGCAAAAATAAAAGCTACGGCAAATGGTAGCCGGCAAGATGTTATTATTAAAAAAGCCGCCTTTTTATTTCGTAAAAAGGGCTTTAGGGCTGCTTCTATGAGGGAGCTTGCAGAAAATATGGGGGTAGAGGCGCCTAGCTTGTATAATCATATTGGTAGCAAAGGGGAGCTGTTGCAGAGTATTTGTTTTAAAATAGCTGCACTATTTATGAAGCAGTTAGAAGAGGTAGAAACCCGGCAGGTATCTATTGTGGAAAAATTAGAGCAACTTATCAGGTTTCATATTCGGCTAATGTTGCAATTGTATGATGAAGTATATGTGGCCAATCACGAGTGGAAATACCTTGACGAAATATCGTTATCGCAATTTTTATCTCAGCGAAAATTGTATGAAGCTAAAATGATTCAACTGGTTAAAAAAGGTATCAGGCAAAATGAGATAAAAAATATTCATCCGCAGGTGGCAGTATTAACTATTTTATCGGCGGTAAAGGGGCTTGAAATTTTGCAAAAGCATAAAAAAGAAATTGGCGAAGCTGAATTGGAAAACAGTATTGCCGAGTATTTAGTAAAAGGATTAATCAAATAAAATGGCAGTACATTTTCATCAATTAAAAATTAAAAAAATTATAAAAGAAACCCCCGATTGTGTTTCGGTTATTTTTGAAATACCGGGCAGCATGGCTTCTGCATTTCAATATAAAGAAGGGCAAAATATTACCATTAAAAAAATTTGGGAAGAAGAAGAGTTGCGTAGAACCTATTCTATTTGCAATGCTCCTTATGAAGAGGAATTAAAAGTAGCCATCAAAAAAACTGAGGGGGGAAGGTTTTCGGCATTTGCCAATGATGTATTAAAGCAGGGTGATGTATTGGAAGTGATGCCTCCTTCGGGTAAATTTAATGCAAAAACCGGCGCCGGAAATTTTTTAGCAATTGCAGCAGGCAGTGGTATTACTCCCATTATTTCTATTATAAAACATACTTTGAAAACGCAGCCTGCCAGCAGTTTTACTTTGATATATGCTAATAAAACCCGCCAGTCTATCATTTTTTTTGAAGAATTGGAAGGGCTTAAAAATAAATATATGAACAGGTTTAACCTGCTGCATATTCTTAGCAGGGAGCGTACGGATGCTGCCATCAACTATGGCCATATTGATAAAGAAAAACTGGATGCTCTGCAGCAACAATTTTCATTTAAAAATTTTAATGACATTTATTTATGCGGGCCTGAAGAAATGATTTTTAATGCTGCAAAATATTTTGATGCTATCGGTATTACTAAAGATAAAATTCATTATGAATTGTTTACCACACCGGGTATAAAGCAAAGCAATGTAGCGGGTAAAATTATTGAAGAAAATAATGGGGCCAAAAGCCATGTTAGCATAAAGCTTGATGGCCGTAGCATTGATTTTTTGCTACCTTACAACAGCGACAGCATATTGGATGCTGCTTTAAAACAAGGTGCAGACCTGCCCTATGCCTGCAAAGGGGGCGTATGCTGTACCTGCAGGGCAAGGCTTTTAGAGGGTAAGGTACACATGGATGTTAACTATGCCCTGGAAGATGAAGAACTTGAGCAGGGATTTATTCTCACTTGCCAATCGCATCCGCTTACAGAAAATGTGGTGATAGATTTTGATGTAAAATAATATTACAGATTTATTATTCTTTGCAGTGAAGCCATTTTATTTTATAATATTGATTTGCATTTTTGTAATTACCAATGCGGCAATTGCACAATCTAACGGCATTGCAGGCACCTGGCAGCGCCAAAATGAAGCTACCGGCCAAAAGCTTACATTGCAAATAGCTAATGCCGTACATAAAGTATGGTACCCGGCGCATCTTACTTTTACAGAGGGCAACACGGTTGCCGGTTTTGATTTGCTGCTGATAAAAAAGAACAGCAGCCAGTTGGCTATTAGCAAAGCTAAATATTCAGATAAATATAAGAGCGACAGTTTTGCTGTTGTAAAAAATTTTAATGGCATCTTAATTCTGAGCAGAGATTTAAAAGGGCAGGCCATCCTGCACCAGCAGCCAATTACATTAAATGAAAGCAATGAAGGCGCCAGGCTGGTTAAAATAAATGATTCGGCATGGGCAGATGCTGCCATTGATAAAATAGTAGATCCATCTGTTTCTCCTGATTATTTTGGCATTACAGATAGTATGGTAGTTGATAATCGCAATGGTACAATGGCTATTGCCGGATTGCAAAAAGATGATATAGTATCTGCATCTTTAAATGGCATTACCATGCTTGATCTTTTTTCTCCTACAAAAAAGATACATACAGAAGATGTGTCATTAGATACCGGGTGGAATATACTGGCTTTGTTTGCAGATAAATTTGGAAATGGCGCTCGTAGCAAAACGAGGGCTAGTTTTACATTTGGCCATCAAACTTTCAAGCTCGATTTTAATAGGAGCCGGGATAGCGGCGCCGCTTTTATTTGTGCCAAAATATTTTGTACCCCACAGAGCGAAAGCGATACTTACTTTAAAGCATACCCAGCCATAGATACAGATGAGAATATTGCGAATAAAAATATTATCGCCGGCATTAGCACTACTTCTGGCAAAGTGCGGCTTGCAATATGGGATGATGCTGTAGAAGATGGCGATAGTATTTCCATAAAAATAAAT
>JAFDXD010000060.1 GCA_018268135.1 Bacteroidota bacterium | reverse complement strand
CTTGAGTATTTGTTTCCGCAATACTCACAATAAAAATTTGCCATTTTGTTTTGGTTTTTTTGTTTGTGCTTACTCTTTTCGGTTTTCAGCATTCCCCGTTTTCTGCAAAGTTAGATTGTCATTCGGTCAAACTGTGTCGTTGTGAACGGTCGTCCTAACATAGCAGGTAACGTCTGTATTTGCGAATATACGAATACTTTGTACGTTTATCGCAAAAATCAAAACACAATTAATAATCAACACTTTAAGCCATTTTTGCGCAATACATATTAAAAATAATTGAATTGCGTAAATACAACCTCTATTTTTTTAATAACCCCTCTATATCTTCTAACGGACTTAATATTTGCACCAGGTCTTTATTGGTTACATGCAAATACCTTAAGGTTGTTTTAATACTATTATGCCCCAACAATTTTTGTATAAATACTACATCTATCCCCTTATCTAATAAATGAGTGGCAAAACTATGGCGTAGCATGTGCATACTACCCTCTTGCTTTATGCCTGCCTTTGTTTTGGCCTTTTGTATTACCGCCTGCATACTTCTTGCCGTTAATGGCTCACCGGCTTGCATCCCCTCAAATAAATATTGCGAGGGCTTATACTTATTATAATATTCTCTAAGCATTACTAGCAAACCGGGGCTTATACTTAGCACCCTATCCTTTTTCCCTTTTGCCCTTCGCACAAAAATTGTTCTTCTATCCCCATCTATATCCTTTATTTGTAAAGCTAACACCTCACTTACCCGCAGGCCACAGGCATACGTAAGCATGATGATCATTTTGTGCTTTACATTCTCAATAGAATTAATCAAATCGGCCATTCTTTCCTTACTTATTAATTTGGGTAGCAAAGTAGCCTTTTTAGGACGGGGCACTTCCCAAAAAAATTTGTTCAGATGCAACACCTGCTCATAATAAAATTTTAGCGCATTTAATTTTGAATGCATGGTATTTTCGCTAAGCTTTAATTTTTCAGTACAATATTGCAGGTAATCTTTTATTCTGCTTGCAGTAAAATCAGCAGCAGGCACGTTTTTTATTGTTCGCAAAAAATGGCTAAACTCATTGGTATAAGTGCGTATGGTAGATGGGCTGTAACTTTTTATTACAAGCATTTGCTTAAACTTTTCTAATGCTTCAAAATTTTCTTTACACAATTCAAAAGACAGTACTTCAATGGGTATATTCTTTTTTTCATCCTTACTTTCTTTTGTAAAATTTTCAGCCTCTTCTTCTGGCATTTCTATTTGCTTGTTCTCCTTTTTTTTACTTTCTAAATATTTTCTCAATGCATCTGTTTGCAACAGGGCTTTATTCTTAAAAATTAGTGAAAGGCTTTGATAATTACTTTTTGATAAGGGAATATACCAACAGGTTTTTGTTTTACTCCATTTACAATCTTCTACACGCTGCACAAGGGCTTGCAAATCTTTATCTCTGGTAAAATAAATGCCTATGCATTGTTGCCCCCGGTGAAAAATTGGTTTCAATTCTACTGTTTGCATTTTACTTCATTTTAACTAATACCTTTTGCACTAAAAATTAAAATTTGCCTGCCTACTCTGCATGGCTTCGCCCTTCCTCAGCCACATTCTTTATGGCCGGTTTATATTTTTGGTTCCAAAATCCTGTATTTTCCTATACGCTCAAAGAAGTTTTCTGCCTGGTACAAGTCAATGCATTTTACATTTTGCCAATACTCTTGCTACTTTTATTCTCATTTTATTGTACACTGCTGCATCATGGCTTCTACCCTTATTATCAACAGTCAAAAAAATCATGTACCTACTGTAATCAAGTATCAATGCGCATTTCTTATGCCTGCAATAAAAAAAACTCCCTGCCTGCAACACAGAAATATTGCAATTGGCAAAAATAAAAATTGGTAAACACGGAAAAAGATAGCGGGATTGTTGCTGGACTGAGATAAGGGCATCACAATTAAATTGATTAAAGTAGGGTAATACTGGTTATTGTAACCTCACTTAAAAATAATTTATTTAATATTAATTTCAAAAAAAATATCGGTCTGCTTAATCGCAATTGGTTTTCCCTTTCACACAGAGTGCTACTCTCCTTTTGCTGATGCATTATGTTACATCATCTTACAATACAGGCAAGTCCATTGTTAAATAAAAAGCAAAAAAGGATACAATACTCCGGTTATTTTTGTAAAATGGGTATCGCTTTATTGCAATAATGTTTTTCATAAAATGCAATTTTTTTTTAATTAGTAAATGGATTTAAGAGCATGCTTTCGCAAAATTTACAATAGCAAAATTGGCACTGAATCATATTACATAAAAATGTTTCACAATTTTTGTGCATATTATCACTATTTACATCATTTATTTACCCAAAATTTTAGGTTACTTAAAATCTTTAAATAAATTACACTTAAATAACCATCCCCGTAAGATGAAAGCCAACCCTTTTGAAGATTTGAATGTTGAAGCCGGTTACAAAAAAACATAAAACTCTGATACATGAAATTTTTTTTATTTCTATCGTTAATTATTTGCTCCTGTATTTCATCTAAAAATTCTACAGCAGTACAACCCAATAGCAATAATACTTTGAGGATAATAACCGGAGCGGAGCAAACCGAAAAATACCTGCCTCTTTTACAACACAAACGGGTAGGCATACTCGCTAATCCTACATCTGTAATAGGCCAAACGCATTTGGTGGACAGTCTTCAAAAAATAGGGATAAATATTGTAAAAGTATTTGGGCCGGAGCATGGATTTAGAGGCAATGCCAGCGCCGGGGCTACAGTGGCAGATGAAAAAGATTCTGCTACAGGCATACCAATTATTTCGCTTTATGGTAAAAAAAATAAACCCTCTGCAGAAGATTTGGCTGATGTAGATATTATGCTGTACGATTTGCAGGATGTAGGCGTAAGATTTTATACCAATATTAATGCACTTGCCAGGCTTATGGAAGCTTGTAGCGAAAACAATAAAGAATTGATAATTTTAGACAGGCCTAACCCAAACGGATACTTGATAGATGGGCCGGTATTAGATATGAAATACAAATCGGGCATTGGCATGTTTCCCATACCCATGGCGCATGGGCTCACCGTAGCGGAGTTTGCCCAAATGGCCAATGGCGAAGGCTGGCTGGCCAATAAGGAAAAATGTAAACTCATCATTATTCCCGTAAAAAATTATACTCACGATATGGAGTACACGCTACCGGTAAAACCATCTCCCAATTTAAATACACAACAGTCAGTACTGCTCTACCCTTCTACCTGTATGTTTGAAGGCACTTATATCAACCTTGGGCGTGGTACTTATTACCCTTTTACTGTATTGGGCAGCCCGGCATTAAAGGGCAAATATGATTTTTCTTTTACACCCGTTGGCATTAAAGGCATGGCCGAAACTCCCCTCTTTATGAACCAGGAATGCTATGGCCTCGACCTTAGAAATTATGATACCAAAAAACTTAGAAAGAGCAAGCAAATTAACCTGCAATGGATAATGGAATTATACAAGGCTTCGCCAAATAAAGAGCAGTTTTTTGACTCTAAACTGAGCAAAGAAATGGGAACCATTGAGCGGCTAATTGGCACAGGCGATTTTCGCCGGCAAATAATGAACCAGGTGCCCGAAAAAGAAATAAGGGCAAGCTGGGAGCCGGGGCTAAGTAATTATAAAATAATGCGAAAAAAATACCTGCTGTATCAATAAACTTATAAAATTAATATCAACAATAAAATAATGATAATAATGGCGCCTACAGATAGGAACACTCCCCTGCGGTGACCTTCTCTCACTTCTTTTTTCAATGCTTTTACTTCATTTTTCAAATCTTTTTTCTCGGTATAGGTAAGAGATGTTTTGTCCATACCTCTTATCTCTATAAGCCTTGCCTTAATGGCCTCCAGGCGGGCTGCAGCAGCCGGGGTTTCTACAGGAGTTGCCGCAGGCGTGTTATTGTAAGCCGCAGCCGGAAGGGTTAAACTTATACTTAGTAAAAGTAAAATGGCAGCAATCGATTTCTTTAAGTTCATAAGATTATTTTTTAAATAATGAAACAATGAAGAATATAATTGATAAAACAAAACTGCTTACTTATTGGTGCTTTTAATTTCTTTATCAGATTTTTTTGATGCAAAATCAGCAAACGCCTTTTTATATTTCCGAAATTTTGAAGGCTTTTTTGGTTGCAAATGGCTCACAGTTATACGCACTACAAGGCTATTTGCCTACATCAAAATATATCTAAAGTTAATTTTTTAAATTGAATTGCTCCTGTAATTTTTTAAAAACTTCTCCCCTACATTTCTTGTAATTTAAGTAATTTTTTACCGGCAGGCAGCGCAGGTCTATTGTTTTTGCTTAGCGCCCCCATCTTGCTTTGCATATTTTTGGCAGAATTTATCCGCTTTCAAAAAAAAGCCCGGAGGCCCATAAAAATTTTTTATTGCTGCTTATACAGATAAAATATGAATATTATTTTTTTCTTCTCAAATCCTCCTCCCCAATTAAAACTTGCTACAGATCCATTTAAATATTGTTACCAAAGTATGACATTTGGAGAAGGCATAAATTATAGTCAAATTATGTAATACAAGTTTT
This sequence comes from Bacteroidota bacterium, assembly GCA_018268135.1. Lineage (GTDB taxonomy): Bacteria > Bacteroidota > Bacteroidia > Chitinophagales > Chitinophagaceae > Ferruginibacter. Next base: position 9,963 of record JAFDXD010000060.1, on the reverse strand, counting down.
TTTTTATATTTTTATTTCATCTTAAAAATTACAGTATGAAAGTATCTGATATCTTACTTACCAAAGGCAATAATGTGTATCATGTAGAGGAATCCATTACAGTGTACGATGCGCTAAGAGTAATGGGCGAAAAAAATATAGGTGCCTTGCTAGTGATGAACGGGGAAGAATTAAAAGGCATCATTTCAGAAAGGGATTATGCCCGAAAAATTGTACTGAAAGGAAAAAAATCTACGGATACATTGGTTAAAGATATTATGACCGAAAAAGTATTGTCGGTATCTCCACAAGACAGCATAGAGAAATGCATGGAGCTAATGAGTGAAAAACATATTAGGCATCTACCTGTAACAGAGGGTAGCAAAGTAGTTGGCGTAATTTCTATTACTGATGTAGTAACTGCTATCATTGCTTTGCAAAAAGAAACCATCAATCACTTAAAAAACTATATTTCTCAATAAAATATTTTTATAATAACATTATCGCCCGGCTGATGCCGGGCATTTTTTTTGGGTCTTTTCTTTTGCGAAACACATTGTTTTCAATCCTTTTCACAGTTTCTACCAATTATTCAAAATTTTTATTCTCCATAAAAAACTTAATTAAATAGGATTAGGCAACATGAACACTAAACAATCTTTAAAAGTTTGGGCTTGATTTTTTTGTTACTGTTAGTATCAATACAAAAAGTAAATGAAGAATAACCAAATAGAAATATAGGTTTTATTTTGAAATACCTAATCCTTGCAGATTAATTGGATTAGGCAACATGAACACCAAACAAATTTTCGAGGCCTGAGCCTCCGGCCTCATAAAAAAAGCGTTAAGAAAATTTGAATGGCAGCCGTTAAAAAATAAAATTAATGCTGAAAAAGCTAAATGTTGCAGGTAGTTGGCAAGTCGCACTAAAGCCGGGTTATAATCTACTGCCCGAGCTAATTTTATTTTAGGCGGACATTCAAATTTTTAGCTTTTTTTATGCAGCCTTTCTTACCGGTTGCTGTCCTCAGCAACCGGAACTTTCTATAACCTGACTCACTAAAAAAAATTACCAATAAAATCATATAATTTCAAATGCACAGATACGTTTTGAACAAGTGCCATGCTGCATATCTGCACCAGTAGAGGAATAACCAAATAGGAATAAAGCAGCATGAGCATAAAACAAATTTTCGAGGCTTGGGCTTAATTTTTAATTACTTTTTTGTATCAAAACAAAAATAAATAAAGAAGAACTTATTAGAAGAAAAGCTTCGATATCTAAATTCCTAATCTTATAATTAAAATAGTCACATTTTTTTATTATATTTAAATGAATGAAAAAGCAAAAAAATAAAATATTACATGCCTTGTTTTCTGTAATAAATTCTACAGGGCAATTGCCCCATTATAACAAAGCAAGAAAAATAATTGAGCTTAAAATAGAGCTCAAAAAAATAGTGCTTGATATTTTCATGGTGGGCATTGGAATATTATCTGCCGGCTTTGGGCTCAAAAGTTTTTTATTACCCAATCATTTTTTAGATGGCGGAGCTACCGGTATCTCCCTTTTGATCAGCCAAATATCAGGCATCAGCCTGGCAATTTTATTGTTGTTGGTCAATATTCCTTTTATCATTATTGGATATTATGCCATTGGAAAAAATTTTGCCATCAAAACTGCTTTATCCATTACGGGCCTTGCATTGTTTGTGGCATTAGTTCAATTTCCACAAATCACCCACGATAAGCTACTGGTATCTGTATTTGGAGGATTTTTTTTAGGCGCCGGAATTGGAATGGCTGTACGTGGCGGAGCGGTAATAGACGGCACTGAGGTTTTGGCAATTGCCCTTAGTAAAAAACTTGGCCTTACCATTGGCGATGTTATAATGCTGGTAAATATTATTATTTTTTCTGTATCTGCCGCACTCATGTCAATTGAAACAGCTTTGTATGCAATGCTTACCTATTTATCTGCATCCAAAACGGTAGATTTTATTTTGGAAGGTATTGAAGAATACACCGGAGTTACTATCATATCTGTAAAAGCCGACAGGATAAGAAATATGATTACAAGCAAACTTGGGCGTGGTATTACTGTGTACAAAGGCGAGCGTGGGTTTGGTAAAAGTGGCGAAAAATTGTACGATATGCAAATTATTTACACCATCATCACCCGCCTGGAAGTAGGAAAATTAAAAGTAGAGATTGAAAAAATAGACCCCAATGCTTTTGTAGTAATGAGCAGTGTAAAAGATATGAAAGGCGGAATGATAAAGAAAAGAGCAATGAGCCATTAAAATATTTTTATTGGATTTGGTAGCATGAGCACCAAACAAATTTGCAACGCTTGGAGCTTTGGCCTCATAAAAAAAAAACTTGATTTTTTTGTCACTTTTTGTATAAAGACAAAAAGTAAATGAAGAATAACCAAATAGAAATATAGGCTCTAAATTAAAATACCTAATACTTAAGATTTATAGGAATAGGCAGCACAAGCATAAAACAGATTTGCGAGGCTTGAGGCTCCGGCCTCATAAAAAAAGCGTTAAGAAAATTTGAAGGTCAGCCGTTAAAAAATAAAATTAATGCTGAAAATGCTAAATGTTGCAGTTTGCTGGTAAGTCGCACTGTAGCTGGGATATAATCTACTGCCCGAGCTAATTTTATTTTAGGCAGACATTCAAATTTTTAGCTTTTTTTATGCAGCCTTGATTTTTTTGTTACTTTTTGTATCAAGACAAAAAGTAAATAAAGAATAACCAAAAAGGAATAAAGTAGCATGAGCCTAAAACAGATTTACCAAGCTTGAGGCCTGGGCCTCATAAAAAAAGCGTTAAGAAAATTTGGATGGCAGCATTTAAAAAATAAAATCAATGCTGAAAAAGCTAAATGTTGCAGTTTGCTGGCAAGTCGCACTATTGCTGGGATATGATCAATCGTTCGAGCTAATTTTATTTTAGGCGGACATTCAAATTTTTTCTTACCGGTTGCTGTCCTCAGCAACCGGAACTTTCTATAACCTGACTCATAAAAAAATTACCAATAAAATCAAATAGTTTCAAATGCACAGATACGCATTGCACAAATGCCGTGCTGCATATCTGCACCAGTAGAGATGAACACTCAGAGAAATAAAAAAACACCAAAGAATTATTTTCATTACACAAGATTTTTTTAAAAGTACTACACCATCAGTAAACTTGAGTGTCAGCGGTCAAACAATTTTTAAAAATAGGATGAACAATGGGTTCTCATCTATACGTACTAATTCAAAAATAGGCGTATATTTAAGAAAATTAGATTAAATAAAATGACTGTCAAACTTAATCTTACCATAAATGAATCTGTTGCCAGGCGCATAAAATTATATGCTAACCGAAAACAAACTTCTGTATCCAAAATTGTAGAAAAGCAATTGGAAGACATACTCAATTCAGAAAAAAAAGGCGATTCGTTCCGAAAATTTATAGATAAATATGCGGGATCTATTAAGAAAAAAATAAATTATGATGAAGCGAAAGATGAATATCTAAAAAAGAAATATGGCTTATAAAATATTCCTGGATACCAATAAAGTTTTGAATATTTTTCATCATGAGAGGCCTTTCCATAAGGATGCAATTGAATTGCTCTATTATCTTGATGAAAATAAAATTACTGCCTTCTTTTCAGAAAGTGTTCTTACAACTATGGCTTATGTATTGAGGAAAAGTATGTCTATGAGCCAGATAAATAAAATTATCTTGAATTTAAATAAAAAAGTGATTTTACTACCATGTTTCCCTCTTCTCATAAATGCATCAACATCGAATGATCCGACTGATTTTGAAGATGCCTTAAGGGGTGAATAAAATGAAAGCTTTTATGGGAGCAGGTATGCCAACTATTATGAACTTTAAAGTGAGCATTTTTGAGACATCGTCGCCAAAACTAATATTGACAATATAGCTACCGCAATAATTTCTATATCATTACCAATTGTAGACATTTTGGCTGTAAAATTTTGTAATTCATATTGTTTAAAAAATAATAATTTAAACCATGACAACTGCACAAAAAATTAAAACAGGCCTCACTGCCGGCCTCATTGCCGCTGCCTTAGACATAAGCGCAGCCATTATTGTTTTTGCATTTATATATCAGTTAACTACCCCCATCAAAGTATTACAATCCGTAGCTGCAGGGGCTTTTGGCAAAGAGGCATACAATGGAGGCTGGCAAATGGCACTGGCCGGGCTTGGATTTCATACTTTTATTGCACTATGCTTTGCATTTTTTTATGTATGGATATACCCTGCTTTCAGCAAAATATTTAGCAACCCAATTATTGCAGGCATTATTTATGGTTGCTTTGTGTGGACGGTAATGAATATTGGTTTACTAAAAATTGTTTTAGGTAAAACTCTCACCCCAAAATATATTTTACCCAATTTAATCATTCTCATCTTAATGGTTGGGCTGCCCATTGCCCTGGTAACAAACAGATTTTATAAAAAAAATCAGGTATAAACCTTTTTAATTTTTTGAAAAATTTTTAGAAGTAATAGTGTCAAAATGGGCATCATAGTCTTTTTGCAATGTACCCATCACCCTATCCCAAACAGTAAAGTACAACCCATAGTTGCCTTTAAAATACTGGTGATGCATATTGTGATTTACAGATGTATTGATCCATTTTCCGATAGCTGTTCGGTTAAAATTTTTTGGATATAGCTCAAAACCCAGGTGGCCATACACATTATAGGCCGTCATAAAAATTAAAAAACTAAAAAGCTGAATGGGCATTACCGGTATAGTAAATACAAAAACATAAATAACAGAAGACTCTACAATGGCTTCGGCGGGGCTAAAGGCAAAAGCAGCCCAGGGCGATGGATTGGTACTTTTATGATGAAGCAAATGTACCCGTTTGAAAACTAAAGGATGGTGCATCAAACGGTGTGTCCAATAAAAATAAGTATCGTGTATAACCAGCATTAAAGGGAATGCAAGCCAAAAATAAAGCCTGCTATGCTGATGAATATCTGTGTAAATATGAGTATAGGGTTTTATAAATGGCAGCTTAATTACCAGGGGTACCAGTGCAAAAAACACGAAAGTAAATAGTGAGTAGGTTACTTCTCTTTTATAATCGCCGGATGCAGGCCAGCGCTGCTGTATTTTATAAAATATTTTTTTATGCTTTAATAAAATATAAAAAATACAAAAAGCAATGCCGGCTATTACCAGGTAACGTAGCAGCGAAAAAACAAATATAAAAACTACCTGTCCCCAGGCCGATGAAGGCATTAACATAAATGACTACTTATAATTAAAATAAATTTCTGTAGCGCCATAACCATACAAAGGATGAAACTGATTTACAAAACTCTTTACTTCATTTTTTGTTCTTAATATTTCATGTACCTCATCTCTTAGCCTTCCCTCGCCTACCCCGTGTATTACTATCAATTGCGGCAGCTTGTGAAGTACTGCTAATTCTAAATATTTTTCAAACTCACTCAACTGCATGGTTAATATTTCAAAATTAGTAAGATGCTTCCAGCTATCGGTTAGTTTTTCTACATGCAAATCTATCACACTCCTTGCTGCTGGCAGGTTTTGCCTTATTTTGCCTGCATCAAATATGCGGTAGCCTGCATTGCCCAGTTTGCTCATATCTACTTTTTCTTCCTCTACTCTGTCGGGGTAGGTTGTAAAAAGCTGATAGGCAAAGGAAGGCTCATTTTTTTGCTGTATTTCTTCTATTTTCTTAAAAAGTTGTTTGCCTTTTAGTTTTAATCCGGCTTCAAAATAAAGCGCTTTTTTCTTCTGAGCATTTACAAGCGAAAACTCAAAATCAAACTTAGGGCTATCATTCATATCTTCAAAATCTACATCATGCAGATAAAAATCTGATAAACCCCCGATGGTATTTTTTAACTGAAAATTATTAACGCCTGAAAAAAATAACTGGTAATTAAAATGATAAGCTTCTTCATTTTGATTGACCAAATAAATCTTTAATTTTTCTACCACATCATCATCAAAAATATCTTTATCAAATACCGGAAAAAAATGGAGAAAAACTCCATCGCCCACTTTCTTTTTGGCTACCGGTTTTTCTTTTTTGATTGCATCTACATAAATTTTCTTTTTTACCGGCTCTTTTTTTTGAGTAAACATTTTGAAATAAGGAAAATCTATCTGATCCATATACGCCGGAAATTTTACACCACGTACTTCTATCATCACCATTTTATCATTAATGATTTCTATCACTTTACCCTCTTCGTCAGAATGAAGTACAATTATCTTATCGCCAATTTCGTATTTCATGCTACAAAAATACGGAAGCTTTTTTCTTTAGTAAAATGTAGTAAAATAAAGGCCAGCACCTCTTTTTGATAAAAGATACCCTAAAATGATAAAAGCTATGCCAAAGGAACATCCTAATGAATGGAAGCCCGGCTATACTTGGCGTGGCGCCAGTTTGCTATTTTTATAACTGTAAAAAAAGTAAACTACCAGGCCTACAATGAGCCATATTAAAAAACGTAGCCAGTTGGTATGGCTCTCCTGAGCCATCAGGTAAAAACAACTTACCAAGCCCAGTACAGGTATGAGAGAATATTTTTTTATTACCGTTAAAACGGTAAAAACAAATGCTACAATTACAAAAAGCCATTGTGGAAAATTTTGTGTAAATGCCTCATGCCCGGTGTAATACAATACAGTGTCGGGCAAACCGCATTGGCGAATAACCGGGCGGTAAGAGTTGGTAAAACTATTGTCGAGGTAGCCTTTTACATTGTTTCCATATTCTGCAAAATGGGCGCCATCAAGTTGCATTAATTTCGATTTCAATTGTATGCTATCATTTCCCAGTCTTTCGTATAAATTTTCCTGGCTTACCAGTAATTTATTGCCAAAAAACTCATGCATACTTGCCGTATTATATTTTAAGCCTAAAAATATTGCTAATACAAAAAGCAAAGGAAGAATATAACGGCCATTGATATAGGGCACTTTAAATTTACTACTGGCCCGGTTTTCTTTTTCTCTTAACGCCAATACACCACCACATACCAAGATAAATGCAAACAAAGTACCAATACTTGTAAGGGCAAGCACTACCGAAAGATTTAAAAACAAGGCAGGTATAGCCACTACCAGGCCAGTTAAGATGGTAGAAAATGAAGGTGTTTTAAATTTGGGATGAAGGCGTGAAAATATTTTAGGCAAAAGCCCGTCCCTGCTCATACTCATCCAAATACGGGGCTGCCCCATTTGAAACACAAGCAATACACTTGCAGTAGCAATAATGGCGCTAAATGCCACAATACCTCCTATCCAGTTGAGCCCCCTGCGGTCAAACACCAATGCCAATGGATCGCCTACATTTAGAGAAGTGTACTTAACCATCCCCGTTAGTACCAGGCCAAGCGTTACATACAATACAGTACAAATAATTAAAGAATATATCATGCCCCTTGGCAAATCCCTTTGTGGGTCTTTGCACTCTTCGGCCGTGGTAGATATGGCATCAAACCCAATATAGGCAAAGAAAACAGCAGATACTCCTTTTAAAATACCGCCAATACCATTGGGAGTAAATGGCGACCAGTTTTCTTTATTTACATACGCTGCCCCTACTACTACCACTAAAAATATTACGGCAAGCTTTATCATTACCATAATATTGCTTAGCGCCCGGCTCTCTTTTATTCCAACAAATACTACGGCAGTTATTAGCGCTACAATACAAAATGCCGGCAAGTCCATTATTAAGTGAAGCCCCCCAAGTGTGGGCGCATTTGTCCATGCATAATATTTTTCGAGCAGGCTTGGGTCTAAGGAAGAAAGAGATGCGCCATGCGATAATAATTGAGTGGCATCATTAAACCCGGTATGGGCTGTAGAGTAATCCATGGTAAGCCAGTCGGCAACATGCAGGCCTGCTTTGCTCATCAGGTTGGTAAAATAATCGCTCCAGCTAATGGCTACAGCTATATTGCCAATAGCATATTCCATCAGCAAATCCCATCCAATTATCCAGGCAAATATTTCGCCGAAGGCTACATACGAGTACGTGTATGCGCTGCCACTAACAGGTACGGTACTTGCAAACTCTGCATAGCACAATGCTGCAAAGCCGCAAGCTATGGCTGTAAAAATATAAAGGTACACAACACCGGGCCCGCCATCATAGCTTGCTTTACCAATACTGCTAAATACTCCGGCGCCAATTACTGCTGCTACACCAAAAAAAGTAAGGTCTTTTACCCCCAATACTCTTTTTAATCCGCCGCCATGCTCCCCATCGCCCATGCCTGCTGCAGCATCTTTTAAAATTACATCAATAGATTTTTTTCGGAATAAAGAATTAGACATAACGGCTTTACAATTTTTGTAATGGTAAAATACCAAAATATTTCTTTACGTAAATATATTTTATTGCATCAACTAAAAATATTTGGGCAATATCCTCAAAAGCCCTGCCTGCATTCCTTTACATAAAAGACGAAAAATTACTTTCTTATAACATCAGCTTTATTTACCGGCAAGTCATTCACCGGGCAAAACTTATTGGCTGATTGATAAGGATTAGCTTTCTCTCTTCAATAAATATTCTGCTAAATTTTTTAATTCTGCTTTTCGGCTTTCCTGTACTGCAAGCGCTTCCAGATGCTCCAAGGCAGTTTGGTAATACTTTTCTTTTAATGAGGTAGCCCATTCATCTGCTTTACATTCTTTAAACAATTGCAATACTCTCTCTACTTTATCGGGCGGGTTGCTATTCATTAATTGACTCAACTCTTTTTTTTGCAAGGCATTTGCAGTTTCCAGGGTATGAATGAGTAAAAAAGTTTTTTTATTGGAAAGGATATCGCCGCCAATTTGTTTTCCAAATTTTTCGGGTATGCCAAAAGCATCTAAATAATCATCCTGTACCTGAAATGCTATGCCAATATTTTTTCCGAAGTTGTATAAATGTTGTTGGCTGCCAAGCCCGGCGCCTCCTAATATGGCTCCTGTTTGCAGGCTGGAACCCAATAATACCGAGGTTTTCAGCGAAATCATTTCTACATATTCTTCCAGGCTTACGGTTTCTTTTTTTTCAAAATCCATATCGAGTTGCTGGCCTTCGCATACTTCTTTTGCCGTTTTATTAAATAATGCCACCACTTTTGGAAGGTACAATGGCTTTATTTTACTTAAATATTCATACGCTTGTACAAACATTACATCGCCTGCCAGCAGGGCGGTACTCTCACCATATTTTTCATGCACGGTTTGCTGCCCCCGCCTTAGCGGAGCTTTGTCCATAATATCATCATGTATCAGGCTAAAGTTATGAAACAGTTCTATGGCACAGGCTGCATTAAAACTATCTTCATCCAGGCTACTAAATAATTCGTTTGCCATATACACCGCTACCGGACGCACTCTTTTGCCGCCAATGCCTAAAATATATTGTGCAGGGTCGTAGAGGGTTTTGGTGTGTTCAGGAAAATGCCGCACATTAAAACTTTCTTCAAATAATGCCGACAATTCAGAAAAAGAATGCATGTAATTATTGGTAGTTTAAATATTTTTAAAAGCCTACAGCGGCAAATTTCTATTTTAAATGTTGAGCTTTTATTTAATTTTTTTATTCTTACTTTTTGTTTTTACAGGCCTCACCCATTCATAGTCTAACTGGCGCTTAGTAAGATTAGCCGCTACTACTTTTATTTTAATTTTATCACCCATATTAAAAATAGTGCCGGTTCTTATTCCTACTAATGCATAGTCTGCTTCATCATGCCTAAATTCATCATAGTCAATCAGGTCTCTAATACTTACAAGGCCTTCGCATTTATGTTCTACGGTTTCTACCCAAAAACCAAATGAGGCAATGCCGCTAATGATGCCTTCAAATTCATCTCCAATAAATTGTTTCATATACTCTACCTGCTTGTATTTATTGCCGGCTCTTTCTGCTTCCATGGCGCT
>JAFDXD010000005.1 GCA_018268135.1 Bacteroidota bacterium | reverse complement strand
CTTAAAAAATAAGCACTGCTTGCCAATAAACCCACCTGCTTTTTTCTATTTTAAAATTGCAAAATTTTAAAATAAAAACTTTACAAACTAAAAAAATAAACAGCTATGAGAAAATTTCTGCTTTTCCTGCTCTTCTTTGGGATGACTATTTTTAGTACAATTCCATTGATTGCACAAAACAAAGTGATATCCGGCGTTATTTCTTCGCAGGGTAACAATGTAACTTTATTAAGAGATGTTACTGTAAGAGTTAAAGGCTCACGTGTTGCAACTTCCAGCAATCAAGATGGCCATTACTCTATTCAGGCCTCCAAAGGTCAGGTGCTTATTTTTTCTTCTGTTGGTTATCAAACCAGGGAAGTAACAATTGGCGACAATAGCCAGGTTAATATCTCACTTGTGCAGGTAAATAAACAATTAGAAGAAGTAGTAGTAACTGCCATGGATAGAAAAGTAAAAGCAAGAGAATTGGGCTACTCTGTACAAACTGTAAAGGGAAGCGAAATACAACAAACGCAAAGAGAAAATTTTGTAAATAGTCTTCAGGGAAGGGTGGCTGGATTAACAGTTACACCAACCACTGGCGCTGCCGGTGCATCATCTGGTATAGTTCTTCGTGGATTTAATACTATATCAGGTACCAATCAGCCACTATTTGTAGTAGATGGTATTATTTTAGACAACCAAACATTTAACTCTAATTCTCAAGGAGGCTCCGGAATTGGATTAGCCTCAGATGGTAATAACCGTACTAATGATAATACTAACCGAATAGCAGACTTAAACCCAAATGATATTGAAAATGTAACGGTATTAAAAGGCCCTGAAGCTACAGCCCTTTATGGCAGCCAGGCAAGTTCGGGTGCTATAGTTATCACAACAAAAAAGGCGAAAAATACAAATGGCAGAATCAATATTCAATATGATGATAACTTCAGGATGCAAAAAATTACAAGATTTGCAGAAGTAAATAACGAATATGGCCCTGGATCTTCAAACAATATACCCAATTCCACCCCTACTTCGGCACAGTTTACATCCTTTGGTCCCAAATGGGCTCCTGGTACACAATTGTTCGATAATATACATACTTTTTTCAAAACCGGGTTTTCTCAAACACATAATTTGTCTTTAGATTTTGGCAAAAAAAATGTATCATTCAGAGCTACCGGCCAAATATTTGACAATACAGGTGTAGTACCATTTAATACGTATAAAAAATACAATGTAAAGCTTGCCAATACTACAAAAATTGGAAAGTATATAACCATTACTCCTACAGTTGCTTATATCAGTGCTACAAATGCTCAACCCCTAAAAGGTGCCAGCGGTTACTTGGTTAATTTATATGAATGGCCTGCAAACAATGATATAAGAAATTACCAGGATTCTGTAGGAGGTAAATTATTATTATTTAGTCCAAATAGAAATAGCGACTATGACAACCCATTGTGGGGTGCAAAAAATAATCATGCCGGAGATAAACTCGGTAGGTTTATCAGCACCTTAGGTATTGATATTAATCCATTCTCATGGTTATCTATAGCAGGCAGGTTTGGGTATGATACTTATCATGATGATGGCTATGTATTTACTCATCCTGAATCATATATTTTAGCCCCTGCTACAGGTGGAACTTTGGATAATTATTACAGAAGGTATAATGGGTATAACCATACCATTACTGCTACCGCTAAAAAGAAATTTGGAGACTTAAGCACCAGTTTATTAGTGGGTACCATGTGGCAGGATTACGAAACAAAACAATTTGCAGTGTACGGAACCAATTTGTTAGATTCTACTAGCACAGACAGTAGCAACACGACTGTTAATACAAGAAAACGTTTATTAAGAAATTATAACGGGCAACCCAACCTTAATATTTTTAGAGAAGTAGCATACTTTGGTGAAATTTCTTTGGGATACAAAAATTATGCTTTCTTAACTTATTCACATCGTTTTGAAAAAGCTTCACCTATTCCAACCAAAAATAATAATTACAACTATCCCGGTGCCAGCTTAAGTTTAATTATTTCTGATATTTTCCCCGTTCTTAAAAAAGGGGATATCCTGAGTTATGCTAAACTAAGAGGATCTTTAGCCAACACGGCAAGGCTTAATGACCCCTATACTAACCAGTCAAATTTTGTAAATAATTTTAGCAGTACTACCTTACCGGTTACTTATACTTATGCATATACAAATGCTAACCCCGATTTAAAGCCTGAAAGGCAACAGACTTATGATATAGGTACAGAAATGCGCTTCTTACATGATAAGATATCTTTAGAAGTAGATTATTACAACACACTATGCACAGACCAAATTGCACAGGGGTTTAGAGCAAGTTATGCAACAGGTTATATTTTAAATACACAAAATGCTGCATCATTGCGCAACCAGGGTATTGAAGCTACTCTGTCTTTATCACCCATTGTTAAAAAAGACTTTAACTGGACTGTTAATTTTAATTTTAATCACATGTGGAGTAAAGTACTCACACTACCAGCTTCCATTGGAGTATTAAATGATTATTATAACTCCGATACTTATATTTCTAATGCAAGAGCCGGGTTAATTAGGGGGCATTCTACTGGTACCATTACAGGCTCTACTTACCAGCGTAATATTAATGGAGATATTTTAATCAATCCTTCAACAGGTTATCCGTTGATTCAATCAGGCAATACATTAATTGCTGATAGAACCCCTGATTTTACTCTCGGAACTTTAAATAGTTTCAGGTATAAAAACTGGACCTTAAGCTTCTTGTGGGATCTTAAAGTAGGCGGGGATATTTATAATGGTACAGACCAGTTATTGACTAAATTAGGCCGTAGCGGCAGAACCTCCGACAGATCTACCCCAATTACCATTAAGGGTGTATTAGCAGATGGCTTACAAAATTCTGCAACTCCTACACAAAATACTTTAGCCATTATACCACAGTTTTTGAGTACCTATTATTCACAGTTACCCGATGAAGAATATATTCAAAAAAATGTAAACTGGTTTAGGCTTAGAGATCTTACCATTGGCTATACCTTTTCTCAAAAAACAATGCAGCATATTAAAGCAATTAAAAACCTAAGTGCATTTGTAACAGCCAGCGATTTAATATTAATTACAAATTACTATGGTGCAGACCCTGCTGTAAATGCTAACAACCCAGGTACTGGTGGTGTTGGCGGCTATGGAATGGATTTAGGAAATACTCCTACTCCATTAGGTTTAAGCTTTGGCTTAAGGGCTAATTTTTAATTGATTAATCTCAAAACATCTAAAAAAAAAAATATGAAACATATTATTTTAAAATCTTTTTTTGGAGTTGCAATGCTTAGCCTCGTTGGCCTTAGTTCCTGCACCAAAAAAATAAATGATGCTTATCTGAATCCCAATGCTCCTGTAGTAGTACCTATTGAAACATTACTTCCCGGTGTAATTGGAGGTTTTACAGCTTTTAATTCTGCTAATGGTACAAACTATGGGGTACAGCAGGATGATATTTTACTCGGCAGATACATACAATATTGGGGCTCTACAGCAGCCGGCGAAAATTATGGTTCAATGGGAGGGACAATTAATAGTGATAATACCGGCGCTATTTGGGCAGCCGTTTATTACGGACATGGCCAAAATGTAAATAGAATTATTGAATGGGGTACCGAACAACAAAAATGGGATTTTGTTGGTGTAGCTCAAGCCATTAGAGCATGGGATTGGTTAGAATTGACTAATCAATATGGTGATGCCATACTTAAACAAGCATTTAATACCAGCTTGCAACAATTTTTATACGATACCCAACCAGAGTTTTACGACAGTTGCAGGGCTATGTGCTTTAGGGCATTGGCAAATTTAGACAGAACAGATGGCAATGTTAACCCAACCAATCTTGCAGCTAGTGATTTTTACTTTTTAAAAGGCGATAAGAGTAAATGGAAAAAATTTGTGTACGGAATATTGGCAAGGTCTTATAACGATCTTAGCAGTAAAGCACTTTATAATACCAATAATTATGCAGATTCTGTAATAAAGTATGCCAATCTTTCTATCACATCAAATGATGATAATGCTTATGCTACTTTTTCAGGAATTACTTCCAGTAACGGTGTAAACAGTTACTTTGGTACTACCCGTAGTAATATTGGAACCATCAGGCAGGGAGCCTATATTGCCGATTTACTTTCGGGCGCTAATCCCGATGTGTTTACAGGAGTAACAGACCCAAGGGCATGGTACCTGCTTAGTGAGAATAACAATGGTACCTTTAAAGGAGTATATCCCTGGTTAGGAATGACACAATATTTAAGTGGCGCTACCCCTACTGCCGATTATCCAAAAAACTTTTGGAGAAACCCTGCAGTAAATGCAACAACCGGTATTCCGGATAGTGCAAAATATGTTTACAGCAATACCAGCCCCTGGCCCATGATGACTGCATCTGAAATGCAATTTACTTTGGCGGAAGCTGCCTACCACAAAGGAGATATGGCAACCGCCTATGCGGCTTATGTAAATGGTATCAGCTTAAATTTTGATATGTTGACAACTACCTATAATTTCAACATGCCTACTGCACACTTAATTACTCCGGCTATGAAAGCCAATTATATGGCTAACCCTGCTGTAATACCCGCCACAGCATCTGCATTAACGCTCTCTCAAATAATGTTGCAAAAATATATAGCATTGTATGGATGGGGCACACATCAAACCTGGGTTGATATGCGTAAATACCATTACAGTACTGACCTTGACCCCGTTACCAATAAATCGGTCTATACAAATTTTATAACCCCTCCTACTTCTCCAATTAATTATCTTATTTCCACCAATAATGGTAAACTGGTTTATAGGTGCAGGCCAAGGTACAATTCAGAATATTTGTATAATATACCTGAGCTTACAAGAATAGGAGCTTTAAATAATGATTATAACACTTACGAATGCTGGTTCTCTCAGCCATAGTTTATTCACAAAAAAATTATTAAAATAATGAAACATTTAAAAGTAATAATATTAAGTTTGGGAGTAGCCGCAATGTCTTTATCATATTCATCATGCTCTAAAGAAAGGCCTCATTTAGATAATGCAAACTCAAATATTGGAAATTTTGCAAAAGTACAGGTATATAGTGCTACTGTAAAAGCTGCCAAAAATTATGTGTATGTAGATGGTACAAGTGTATCAGGAGTAGTTTTTGGATATAGTGCTGTATTTCCTTCAGTGGCCAATTCATTTTTAGTAGAAAATGGCACAAGGTCTATCACTATTAAAGATACTACCCCTACTACATTACAAACACCCATCACTTTTTCACAAAATTTTGATGCAGGTAAAAGCTATACTATTTTTACCTACGACACTATTTTAAGCGCCAAACAAATTACAGTACAAAACAATATTGTAATACCAACAGATACAACTTGCAGAATAAGATTTGCCAACTTTGTATATAGCCCTAATCCACTTAGCAATGTAGATATATATTCCTTTAGAAGAATACCCGGTACACCAGTATTTCAAACAACACCGGTACTAAACAATACTAGTTTTAAAGTGCCTGATTTTTCCGGCAGTACTGCAATTTTTAGCAATATAGCAAGCAATCAGGTAACGGATTATATACCTTATCCTTCTTTACTAACCGATACTTTATATGTATTTGCTACCGGTACTACTTCTCCATTAATTGCTAAAGGATATGTAACCAGTTTAACTCCTGGTAGAAGTTATACCACAAGCTTTAATGGTAGTTATCAGGGAAATGTTGCAGCAAAAACCATTACTACTTTTGCTAACTATTAATAATATTACCTAAAATAAAAAAATGGCTGCTTTTCAAATAAAGCAGCCATTTTTTTTACCCAAAAAACAGATATGCCAACCCTATCGCAGTTAATATTCCTACAAAATCTGCCATAAGCATGGCGCCAATAGAATACCTTGTATTTTTAATACTTACCGATCCAAAATAAACTGCCACTACATAAAAAGTAGTATCAGATGCGCCCTGAAAAATTCCGGATAGCCTGCTTGCAAAAGAATCAGGCCCAAAAGTAGTCATTGTACTCACCATCATGCCTCGGGCTGCTCCCCCACTCAATGGCCTTATCAAGGCTGTGGGCAGGCCATCTACAAACCGGGTATCTGCTCCAAACATGGCAAAAAAATGTTTCATACCATTGATAACTGCATCAAATGTGCCACTGGTTCGCAGCATACTAACGGCTACCAGTATCCCAAGTATATAAGGAATAATTCTGATGGCTGTATCAAACCCATTCTTTGCTCCATCTACAAATGCAGAAAATAAATCAATTTTTTTATACAGTCCACCCAAAATAATTAATAGAAATACAAGCAGTATTAGCCCATTACTCAGCATTCCCGAAAACAATTGTACACCAGCCGCATTTAGCCTGGTAATATAAAATACCATCAACCCAATTACTGCCGACAGCCCAAGTATCCACCCAATAATTACCGGCTGAAATAAATTTATTTTTTGCTTAAACGATACAATAATCATGGCTGCCATAGTACCTGCAAAAGTTACCATCATACAGGGTAAAAAAACATCTGTTGGGTCGCTTGCATTTTGAGCAGCCCTTACAGCTATTACACTTACCGGTATTAAATTTAACCCTGCTGCATGCAGGCATAAAAACATTATTTGAGAATTGGAGGCTACCTCTTTATTGGGATTCAGTTCCTGCAGGCTTTCCATAGCTTTTAATCCAAATGGTGTAGCAGCATTATCAAGCCCCAAAAGGTTGGCAGAAAAATTCATGATCATGTGACCCATGGAGGGATGCCCTTTTGGAATATCAGGAAACAATTTAGAAAAAAATGGCCCCACTATTCTACTCAAAAGCCTTATGCCTCCGGCTTTTTCAGCAATGTTCATAAATCCTATAAACAAGGCAAGTATTCCAATTAATTTTAAACATATATCTACAGCTACCCAACAGGTTTCTATTACGCCATCAAGTTTTAGAGGATTGGCAGGGTCAGATGCCTTGCCGCTCACCATCCACTGAAAAATTTGAGAGTCGCCAAAGAAAAAACATTTGATACCAGCAACTGTAATTGCAATGATGATAAATGCGCTCCAAATCCTGCTAAGTGCCATTAAGTTGTAAAATTTTTAAGTTAAATAAAATCTATAAACTTTGAAATTAATGTTTTTTATTAAAAAATGGCAGTAACACATTTAAAACTTATAACTCTCATTTGAAGTCGTTTGTTTATTAACACAAATAGTTGTTATGTCATTACTATTTTTTATCTATCGCAATTACTTCACAAACCTTACCTTTGCAGGCAAAATTTTAAGCAATATTATTTAGAACATTATACCATTATGGCATTAAAAGCAGGCATAGTAGGCTTACCAAATGTAGGAAAATCAACCCTATTTAATGCAGTAAGCAATAGCGCAAAAGCACAGGCAAGCAATTACAGGTTTTGTACCATTGAGCCCAATACAGGCTTAGTAAACGTACCAGACCCTCGTATTAATAAATTAGAAGATCTGGTAAAACCCAATAGAACCGTACCTACCCAAATTGAAATAGTAGATATTGCCGGGCTTGTAAGAGGCGCTAGTAAGGGAGAAGGATTGGGAAATAAATTTTTAGCAAATATCCGTGAAGTTGATGCTATCATACAGGTGGTACGATGCTTTGAAGATGAAAATATTTTGAGAGATGAAGGGCCAATTAACCCCGTAGCTGATAAAGAAATTATAGAAACTGAATTGCAATTAAAAGATTTGGAAAGTGTTGAAAAAAAATTGCAGCGCACCGAAAAATTATTAAAAACCGATCCCAAACTAAAAGCAGAGTATGATGTATTGCAAAAATGCAAAGTACAACTGGAAAAAGGGAAAAATATTCTTGCATTAAAATTAGACAAAGAAGAAAAGGCGGCGATTGCAGATATTTTTTTATTAACAGATAAGCCTGTGTTATATGTAGCCAATGTAGATGAAGCGTCTATGCATACGGGTAATAAATTTTCTGAAGCATTAATAGAAGCTGTAAAAAGCGAAGGAAACGAAGTGATAGTAATGACGAATGCTGTAGAAGCCCAAATTGCAGAGTTTGAAGACCCGGCAGATAAAGCCATGTTTATGGAAGAATATAAAATGACAGAACCGGCTTTAGACAGGCTCATACACTCTACTTATAAATTACTCAACCTATCTACTTATTTTACTGCCGGTGTGCAGGAAGTAAGAGCCTGGACTATTCACCAGGGTTGGAAAGCCCCTCAGGCAGCAGCAGTAATACATACCGATTTTGAAAAAGGCTTTATTAAAGCCGAAGTAATTGCCTATGATGATTTTGTAAAATATGGCTCAGAAACCGCCTGCAGGGATAATGGCCGCCTCCGCATAGAAGGTAAAGAATATGTAGTGCAGGATGGCGATATCATGCATTTTAGATTCAACGTATAAAAATAAAAAAGCGGTTTCAGGTAAATTGGAAACCGCTTTTTTTATTCTCCTTATTAGTAAAATTTGATTAATGCGATGATATATCAGGTATAGCATTAGGATCATGCTTATGACGAAACATTAATCCAAACAATACCGCTACCACCAATGCATAACAAGCAAATGACAGCCAGATATGATGCCAGTCTCTTGACTTATCGGCGAGCGTAAAATATTTATCTATTGCAAAGCCACTTAACTTGGCTCCAAAATATGCGCCAAAGCCATTGGTCACCATCATAAACAATCCTTGAGCACTGGAGCGTATTTGAGGGCTGGTAGTGGTTTCTACAAATAATGACCCCGAAATATTGAAAAAATCAAAAGCCATTCCATACACAATACAAGATAAAATAATCATCCACAGCCCTTCTGCAGGATTACCATAAGCAAATAAACCAAACCTGAGTACCCAGGCAAACATGCTTATCAGCATTACTTTTTTTATACCAAATCTTTTTAAGAAAAATGGTATTGCCAAAATAAACAGCGTTTCAGAAATTTGTGAAATAGATAAAATGATGGTAGAATATTTTGCTACAAATGAATGTTCGTACATCGGTATTTTAGCAAAGTCTGATAAAAAAACATCTCCATACATATTAGTAAGTTGCAATGCCCCTCCTAAAAACATAGAGAAAATAAAAAACAATGCCATTTTATAGTTTGTAAAAAGCTTAAATGCATTTAGCCCTAATTTTTCGGCAAAGCCGGCTTTCTCCGATATAAGTTTTGGCGGCGGGCATTTTGGCAAAGTAAATGAGTAAATACCCAATATAAAAGATGCCACCGCAGATATATAAAACATATTGGCAGATGATTTATTGCCGGTGAGATTGGTAAACCACATGGCAGCAATAAACCCAATAGTACCCCATACTCTTATGGGTGGAAAAACCTTTACTACATCATAGCCATTATCCTTCAATATCGTGTACCCTACAGAGTTAGAAAGAGAAATGGTAGGCATATAACACAACATAGCTACTAATATCACCCAATAAAATCTATCCGGTGTATCTGCCTGCACAATATACAGCATGGCCAGCCCACACAAAATGTGCAAAATACCAAACAATCGTTCTGAATTTATCCATCTATCTGCAATAATACCGGTAAGCGCTGGCATGATGATAGATGAAATGCCCAAGGTGCCAAACACATCTCCAAACTGCTGTCCATCCCACTGCTTAGTGCCAAACCAATAATTTGATACAGTTATTAGCCAGGCTCCCCAAATAAAAAATTGCAAAAAACTTAAAATGGTCAATCTAAATTTAATATTCATACAGCTTAGTTTAGTATTTAATTTATGGTCTGGTAAGTTAAATATTTATTTGATACAAACACACATCTATAAGGTTATCAAAATATTTTATCATCAACGTAAAATACCCGGCAATATCAAAAAAGAATGTTTAAACTTTTTCTTTCATCGTAAATTTGCAAAAAATAAAGACGATGGCTGATATTGATATTATAATAGCGACACAGAAAGACAATTCTTTAAAAAATATAGCGCAAAAAGTAAAAGAGGGAATTAGAATAACAGATGATGAATGTTTATCTCTTTTTGAAAAAGGAAGCCTGGGCTTTGTTGGAGCACTTGCAAATTATATCAGGGAAAAACTTCATGGCGATAAAACTTATTTCAATCGTAATTTTCATATAGAGCCTACAAATGTTTGTGTATTTAGTTGCAAATTTTGCTCCTACTCTCGCCTGTATGCTCATAAGGAAGAAGGCTGGGAGCTAAGCATTGACCAAATGCTTGATATTGTAAAAAGCTATGATGGAAAACCTATAACAGAAGTACATATTGTAGGAGGCGTACATCCTAAAATGAATATGGCCTATTTTATTGAACTTATACAAAAAATTCATGCCCATCGGCCAGGCCTGCATATAAAAGGATTTACGGCAGTAGAACTTGATTATATGTTTCGCAAAGCCAAACTTACCGTGCAGGAAGGTATGCAGCAATTAAAAGATGCAGGCTTACAATCCCTGCCAGGCGGCGGTGCCGAAATATTTCATCCCGATATTAGAAATATTATTGCGCCGGATAAAGTAACCGGAGAAGGCTGGCTGCAAATTCACGAAACGGCTCATAACCTTGGTATGCATACAAATGCCACCATGCTTTACGGCCATATTGAAAAATTTGAACACCGTATAGATCACATGCGTAAGCTGCGTGAATTACAGGATAAAACAAGGGGATTTAATACATTTATCCCTTTAAAGTTTCGCAATAGCAATAATGATATGAGCAATGTACCCGAAAGCAGCATTACTGAAGATATGCGCTTGTATGCTATTGCCCGTATTTATTTAGATAATTTTGCACATCTTAAAGCTTATTGGCCCATGCTTGGCAGGCAAAATGCCCAATTATCACTTGCCTTTGGGGTAGATGATATTGATGGTACCATTGATGACTCTACCAAAATTTATAGCATGGCAGGCAGTGAAGAACAAACTCCCACCATGACTACAGAGCAATTAATTACTTTAATAAAACAGGTAAAACGTAGCCCAATAGAAAGGGATACTCTCTATAATGTAATCAATGACTTTAGCAATAGTGAAGTATTATTGAATTAATAAATAAAGTATTTTTTGCAGTCAAATTGTACTATCCGTTTTTCACTATAATACAATATTTTTCTGGAAGTAATTAACAAATAAAAAGCCCCGAATTAAATTCGGGGCTTTTGTATTAAGGTTTTTAAATTTCTTAATAATTCTTTACAGTCATTTCTACCCTGCGGTTTTTAGCACGGCCTGCTGCAGTTTTATTATCAGCAACTGGCTTGTCCTGACCGTATCCGGTAGCTGTCATTCTTGTATCTGCTACTCCTT
>JAFDXD010000059.1 GCA_018268135.1 Bacteroidota bacterium | reverse complement strand
TGTAGCTTCTCCAATAACACAGTAATAATTTCGTGTTTTAATTCTTCTATAGTATCGGTATCAGTGTAATAAAACTTAAAAGTATGAATGATATTCTCAGCCAACTTATAGAAACCATAACGAATACGTTCATTGTATATTTCATTTCTCAAAACCACATCTTCGGTTGCCAAATATTCAATAATAGCATCCTCAGTATCCTGAGTGAAATATATTCTAGGTTCTTTTGGTTTACGTTTACGAGGTTTACCCTTTTTAGTAAGACTTAATTCTTTATCTTCTCCAAATATGTCGTAATCCACATCGTCATAATTCATATTCATTTTTTATTTTTCAATAACATAAGAATAGAAAATAACGTATCCAAATTTATTTTTGGGTATTTACAAATTGATTTAATTCATTTTGGATTTCTATTAGATTCCTGAAGAAAAATCCAGTCTCATCATCTGCTTTAAAAGCCCCTAATCTATCCAGCTCATTCAATTTATCGTTACCATCGTTTATTCTAATAGCGATAGCATCAATCCACTGTTGCTGGTTAATTAATGTTTTTTCTAGAACCTTGTTTTTACGAATAAGCAAGTACATAGCTATCCCTAACAATTCAAGCAGGTGAACACCAACTATCCAGAATATAATAGTTAAAGTCATAAATTATCGTTTTGGAGCAAACTGTTGCTCAAAGTCATCAGATTCAACTGAAATAATTTCACGAACACCTTCTATCTGTTCTTTTAATTTTTCTAAGGACTCCAATATTTTATCCTGTCCTAAATTTCTATTAACTTCAAGTTGCACTCTATTTACAGAAATATCAATTTGATTCAATCTGTCTAAAACGTTATTTTTATATCTCATAAAATTTTTTCCTTTTTATCTCAGGTTAAAATGGTTTAAGCGGTAATAGGAGGAGAAGTTACGAAAAGGATTCTGCCCCTCCAAGTTTTCTACGAATTATTTTTTCAATAACTTCTTTCAATTGATCTATTTTAGGCGACGACGCCAAAACTTTCTGTACTACCGGCTCAGCAACGGGATTGGTTATCTGAAATTCAAAATAACCTTCCAGTTTATTATCAGTTATTGAATAGCTATCTACTGATATTCTCAGCTTCTCAAGTTTATTAAGTAGAGCAGCTTTATCTTCAGATTTAATTTTATATACTTTTGCCATTTGTTTTGTGTATAAATATATACATTTTATCATACAAAAAATTTTTATAAAAGATAGTTTTGAAGTTTTGCAAAAGTGGTATAAAAGGGTTAAAACTGTACCTTTTTTCCAAAATATTATAAAGTTGCTGCAGGGAGAGGTGGAATGAGTTGTAGAAATTAATAATATGAGATTTTATGAACCCGTATGTTGTCAAAGGGAAATAAGAAAGAGTAGCGTATAGGCGTATATACTGTCGGGGGTGAGAGGGTGTAGGGGTGTTGAGAATGCACTGCATGTTTTTTATAACCACCCCCACCCCACCGATGGACCGCAAATAGTGTGGGAGCGATCCGCACACATACCGCCACCGGAACGCTATCGAGCCGCTATTATATATCCCTATTTTATGTATGCTCAACCAATATTAGAAACTATCAGTGAACGCCTAACAACCTAGTAAACAAACGTCTCAGACGGCCGACAACCCAGTAGATAACCAGTTCCAAACGTCTCAGACGGCCGACAACCCAGTAGATAACCAGTTCCAAACGTCTCAGACGGCCGACAACCCAGTAGATAAAATGTGTTTGCCCTTTTTAATAATTAGTGTTGCTTATTTATTTTTCATCTACTAATTTGTAATTTTTAGGCCAATCAATTATAGCTTTTTTAGAATAATCTATAAAATAATAACCATTTGTCGCTACTAACAATTGACATGGTAATTTACTCTTATTAAAAGCCAACAAAGCTTTATTAAATGAACCATAAATGTTAATTTGAGAATTAATTGTTTTCATAATTTTTAATTTTATAATAGTGAATGTATGAACAATGTTGTGCCCTGTTATGATTATTTGTTTATTATTAAAGGGCTCATTCACCAACACTGCTTGTTGTCTGCACACAATAGTAACTGCTATCTGCTGATTATGATGTGTTTGAGAGCTATCGTTAAGTACCACTAAAGCAATAATAATTTGCTTAATCATTTTCCACTACGTAATAGTTGTTTTTGGGCAATCCTCTTAATGGTGTGTTTTTTTTTAGTACGGTATTTTTGATTTTAAAGTATGCGGTAAGAATTATTGTATCTGCTCATTAAAAACGAGTAAAACTCGGGAAAAGTACATTTCACGACTTATGGTGGTAAAACCAAAATACCGTTTTAATGAGCTTATTTTAATTGATTTAATAAAAATAATTTTCACAAACAATCTGAGTAATGAATAGCTGCTATCTGCTTATTGTTTACGCTTAGTAGTTAATTGCTGTCTCTGGGAGGTGATTACAAAACATGAGGGTGTAGTTATCCCTTAACTATTATCATGAATAATTATGATAGTGTGTATATAATGTTGTTTAAAGTAATAATACCCCCTCCCCCCTCCCCCCCCCCCCTTAATAAGTGATAGGGGGAGGGGTGTGTTTTTACATGGGGGGTCCGGAAGTTAAAGAGTTACTCTGTATAAACTACTTACTCTAAATTCTTTAAACCAATCAAATTGAGGGGGTTGATTATCTGGAAGGGTTGTTTTGAAAGAGGGTTTGGTGAGTTTTTCACCTTTAATTCTTACACCAAATAATAATTGCTTTGAAAAATTAATAATGGTTTTTAACATAACTTATTATTTTATAATGTAAAAATAAAAAAATGAACCTTGCCAAATGAGGTTCATTTAATAGTAGATAAATTTGAAAGATTAATTACATCTCAGCTGGAACTTGAACTTTTTTAGGAGCACCTTTTTTAATTACAAATCTAGATTCAGTTTGGGCTTTACGTTCAGCTAATTTAATTTGACGAGCTGACATTGGGTTTACCGGGCGACCTTTCCCAATATATAAACCTTGGGATTTTCTGATATCTTGCGCAGCCAATCTTAATTGGCGGGCAGATTTTTCTTCAATTGGGCGGCCTCTTTTACCTACTACTTTGGTTTCTGTTGTTTCTGTGTTAGACATAACTCTTTGTTTTGTTTTTTAATTTATGATTAAAATTTAGGACAAGAAAGTTGTTTTAAAACATTTCTTGATGAAGAATTTTTAACAATTTGACAGCTGTTGAAAAAAATAAATAAAGCAATAATAACAGCTACTTTAATGATGTTTAATGTTTGTTTCATAACTTTTATTTTTATGTTTATTAATAACAATGTTTAAATTTAATAAGAAACAATGCCATAACAAAACTTATATTTTATTCAATATGGACATTATTCCTGCATGAAATAGAGATAAGGCATCCATATCATTTTCTAAAGTTACTTCAACTTTAAACATGTTATCCTTTGTTTCTAAAACACTTACTTTATTTTTCAATTCAGCACTAATAACAGGAAGTTGATCTATTTGAATCCAGAATATATAATTCATAACTTTTATTTTTATAAATGTAACACGGAAGTTGTGCCTAGTTTTGTTTTAAGCGTTGTTTTCTATTTTAGAAGCTTTCACTTTAAATTCTTCAGGGTATGCATATGTTAGTACATTGCTTTTAATGGTTTCTTCTAAATACTCTAAAAACTTTCCATCAACTTTAAAGCCATCTTCTACCCATACATTATCAACTTCTAACGTTAATTTGATTTGAAAAGTATTCATACTTAATAATTTTATAGTGTTAAGGTAAGTAGGCTCTGTTTTGACATTATGTGTTAGTTAATTCATTTGTTTGATGTCTGTACATTGTTTCTAAAAAGTCTGATAACAATACATGTATCTTCATTGTGTACCCTTCCACTATAAATTTTATAATGTTGGGTTCTTGTTCTATTTTTGTGGCTTTTACTCCAACTTTATTTAACAGTAATGAGAAAAATTCGCCATCTTCTTTAGAAGTATAAAAATTACTTTGTAACATGTTAAGTAGTTTTAAGGTAAAATTATAAATCAACCAATAGCTTTTTAGGTATAGCTAATGCTCCAATCCACCATCCTATGAAAAATAGGTAAAATGTAAACCAATTTCTATTACCATAAGCAGCTTTAAACGACATATCAAATATAATGCTGCCCATAAAGGATAAAAAGAAATATAACCCAAAAAATACTAATAAGTATATTACCAAAGATTTTAAAAAGTTCATAATGTTAAATGATTTTTTAATTTTAAAATACAAGAAAAAAGGTACTATATTTCGGATTTTGGTTGAGAAGTACTACCAAATAATTTATTCATTCCCATCCCTTCATACTTCAACAGTGAATTACAAATGTATTTTTGAAAATCAATTAGGTTTTTTGAACAATTTAATTCAAGTAAAATTGTTTGTTTATCTTTTTCATTTATTTTTTTACTCTTTATAAAAACAATAACAAATGTTTTTGTTTCTTCTAAGTTTTTCATTTTAAAAACTTCTTCGCTAATTTGTTCAAATACACTTTTAATTTTCATAAAAATAAAATTTATTGATGTAAAGATAAAGGCGGAACATTGCCCTGCCTCGTTTTATTTAATTTTCAATTAGCTATCGAAGTTTACACGGACGACCTCTTTTACCTTTAGGCTGCATTGATTTTTGAGCTTCTCTAAGAGCCTTCGCTTCAGGGTTAAGACACGGACGACCTCTTTTACCTTTAGGCACTTTGGGTTTAGGAGGATTAATACCGGGCGGACGACCTCTTTTACTCTTAGCTTTAGCCATTTGTTTTTCGTATTCTCTGATGCGCTTTTGTTGTTCCTTTTCTGCTTTGCTTTTCATTTTGTTAAAAACTTTCCGATGTTTGAGAACAGCCGGGTGTATAATGATCTGATCTAAATCAAAACACCTAATAGCTCCTCCTTCATCTCTCACTTCATAACCCCCTTTAGGCCAAAATTTTCCACCAGGCTCGTGTTTCTTAATCATAAAGAAAAACAAACGTTTTTCATAAAAGAAAGGAGCAGGCAATACCCTTTCTCTAGGTTGTGGATTGTCTAATTCTGATTCTATTTCTGTATATGCATTATATGTGCCTATCTGAGCACCACCAACAATAAAAGGTTTTTCTATTAGTTTCATGGCATAAAGATACATAAATAATTGTGACAAAAAAATTCACATTATCCTGCACAAAAAAAAGATATTCTCTCAAGCACCAAGCACAAAAAAACCACTACTTTAACCAACAAAGGGTAGTAGTGGTTTGTTTAACTATTAAAAATTACAAAACTATTTCATTTTAAATCTAATTATTTGTTTGCCGTTATTTTCAATAACATCGGCTGAGTATTGTGGGCTCACAGCCAAACATCTATATTCAAGACCTAAAGGGGCTAATCTCACTCCAACTATTATTGGCCCTTCATTAAAACTATGTGTATTTAATTCTTGTGTTTTTTCAAACTTAAAATAATTAAAATTATAAGCATCTATATCATTGGGCGTAGCTAACCGAAATTCCGTCCCAGCAATTGTTTGCTGTTCAACTGCACCTGTTTTTTCATTAATACCATTAAGTATGTAAAGATCATCAGAATCCTTTATTTTTTCAATAACTTCGCATATACTGTCCTTCCTAAAAACACATTCCTCATCAGTTAAAATAATTACTTTATCTTTTGATTTAAATTCATTTTCAACAAAACGTACCAATTCATTTTCGGGGATCAGTTGAAACCTTCTATTAACTCCTCCAACGCACAAAACATTGCATGATTTAATTTCATCATCATAATTAACACTATCTACTTCAATAATAGAAT
The DNA here is from genome assembly GCA_018268135.1 of Bacteroidota bacterium. Lineage (GTDB taxonomy): Bacteria > Bacteroidota > Bacteroidia > Chitinophagales > Chitinophagaceae > Ferruginibacter. The sequence goes on along the minus strand of JAFDXD010000059.1, from coordinate 4,479 downwards.
TCTTTTTAAAAGAATGTTTATATTTTCCACCACTAACCAACACTTTTACTTTATCACCCTTTTTAAATTTACATTGAGCAGTGGGTGGTTTGGAAGAAACCTCAACAAAATGCTTACTAAATAGTTTACACTCAACCATAATACTCATTCCATAACCGGATGCTTTTTCCATTAAATAATAATCCTCTTCCTCATTAATATCATTTTTAAAAAAATTAACATTTACAACAAATTTCTGGCCTTTACGACAAAAATCACCAATATAATCAGTAAAACCTTTACAACATTGGTAAACAACGCCTGGTTGTGGAATTTCTTTATTTTTCATTATTATGCATTTTGCTTACAATGAAGATAATAATAAACTCTGACAAAAACAAATTAATAACAGTCCTGTGCTTTTGAAAAATAATCACTAATGAGTTTCTCAAAATCACCGTCAAATTTCTCCCAATCAACCACTATGCCTGAAAAATTATCAAAAAAATCAATTAAAAAACTTTCCTTGTTGTATTCGTTACTTTTTAAAATAATCATTAGATCCTGTTCATCGCAATCACTTAAGTGAAAACAACTGTCTGTATCGTACAATCCATCCCATTCCAAGCGACCTACACCTTTTTCTACATCTTCAACAGAAATAAGTAAATTACCATTAACATCCATATACCATATGTCAGAAAAATATTTTAATTTTGTCAAACAATTTTAAAACGATGCGTGTCGCTTACCTCCCACCCACTAAAGATGGGTTGGTTTCACGCTCCATTTTATGAAAGTATCATTAGAAAAAGCGTTTTCAATCTTAGATGGAAGATTGTCAACAAAAATTGAAGATGTGTTCGAGATGTTAAATTACATCTATGACACAAGTTTTTTTACTCATCAATTACCAAGTGCAATGCGTAAACTTCAAGAAGAAAATCCTGATTGGTTTTCTGCTGGTGTTGCTCATTTAGAGGAAATCCGATCTATTGTTGGTACGAATGATTTTGAACCTTTGATTAATTACATTAAAGAGAATTATTCTTCGCATGATTACGACATTGAACTTGGTCGTATTGAAGCATCACAGTTGAATTTAAAATAAATGTTTAATCGAAGCACGTCTGCCCGCATGACGCAAAACGAATGTTATGCGGTCGGATTTTTAAGAGTAAAAACAATTTAAAATCAATAAGAAATGGCACTAAGTTTCAGAAATGTTGAAAGAGCTTATGAAGTATTCAACGAATTAAAAAGAACAGTTTTACCCGATTTATCAATAGGAGCATTTCCTGAAGATATGTCGGAATGGTCAGATGAAGAAAAAACAAATCCACAGTTTAATGAAGTCTACGGATGGGATAAGAAATCAGATAGTGGCTGGGAAAATCTTGTATTCTTTGTTAAAAATCCAAGTCAAGAACTCAAAGAAAAGTTTGAAGAATTAAAGGTCAAAGTTGGTAATTCGTCAATCAATAAACCTTACAGTCAAAATAATTCGTTATGGATTTTCGGGTGGTTTTAAGCTGCCGCATAACGTCCACTGCTTTGCGAAGCGGTGGACTTTGCAAAAAAAGTTCAATAACATTCAAAAGTTTAATAGATGACAAAAAGTTCAGATTTAGCAGTTCAGCCACCGTTTTGCAAAACCGATGTTAGCGGTAGCACGGTTTCATTGGACGAAATACAAACCGCCATTATGCAAGGTAAAATTTGCCCATATTGCAAAGGCAAAACGCAATATGTAGATAGTGCTGTTATTTATGGCAAAAGCTACGGAATGATTTATTTGTGTAAACCTTGTGATGCTTATTGTGGTGTTCACAAAGGAACTGATAATGCACTTGGGAGATTGGCAAATAAAGAATTGCGTTACTGGAAAAAAGAAGCGCATAAATACTTTGATGTTATTTGGAAAGAAGGACACGAAAAAAGGGGCGAAGTTTACAAACACTTGGCTAATCATTTAAAACTACCTGTTGAATATTGTCATATAGGAATGTTCTCAGTAGAAACTTGCAAGAAAGTTGTTGATTGGTCAAAAATGATTTTAAATGATTTAAGGCGGTTAGATATGGACTTTGGTGTAGATGTAAAACGTCCACATTATGAACGTCAGTAGTATTACCGCTAACGTTCTGCCAGCTTTGCGTTCGTGCTGGCATTTATGTTTCATAGTTGATTAACAAGGTTAAAGCTGATTATATGACTACAAATGATAACAATTCGTCCAGCCAGCATGACGCAAAACTGCTTGTTACACGCAGGGATATTTTGCTCGGACGTGTACATAAGTTGAATATTATACGCAACGATATTTACCCTGAAAATTTTAACAGGGCAACACGATTGATTATTAGTATCGAAAGAAAATTATCCATTATAGATAAACTGCTTGATTGGTAGCCTTGCGTGTAACTCCCTAATATCCGAAACTAAACACCATAAAAACACCAAAAACGGAAGCTGGCAATTATAGATGTAGACTTCATCAATCGCTTACACCTGAAATTGGTAGAGAGGCTTTAAAAAAAGTTATCTATTCAGTAGAAACACTTGCATCTGTTTCTGATACTAAAGAGAAGTTTAAAAGATTGATGAAAGAAAAATATCACCCACAAAAAGAATTGCCATTTATTGATTTAGATGTAATTGAAAAACCAAAATCAAATACAAAATTTGATACTCAATTAAAAGGCTTACTAAACGTTCCTCCACCAAACAAAGACAAATAATAAATGTACAGGCTGTTAGTTCAACCTTTTTATAAAAAAACTAAGTGTAAACTAATATATCATTACCCGAAAGAGCTAATTATGCGGGGAGGAAGGAGAAAGAAGGGAGGAGGAAGGAGGAAGGAGGAGGAGGGGGGGGGGGGGGAGTAGAAGAAGGGTGAACAAAAATCCTCCTCTCCCCTCACCCACCCAGCGATATTTTTCTCTTATTAACACACTTTCCTTCCTTTCTCTTTATTTCTCAGAAAAAAAACACACTAAGCCGCATAAAAATTACCTCCCCAAAGCTAAAACTTAGCCGGTAGCCATCCGGCCTTCTCGCGCACTAAGCTAGCCTTCTCGCGCATTAATCCGGTCTTGCAATTTACTAAGCTGATCCTCCTGCGCACTAAGCTAGCCTTCTCGTGTGCTGAGCCGGAGCCTTACAATTTATTAAGCGCGGTATTAGGGGACATTAGCAAAAAAAAACGTATATATCTTTATACAAAAAGAGGTGGGAGAGTAAGATTTCTTTTATTAAAAATTAAAAAATGTGTGAATTTTATAAAAAATTATCTTGCGCATAAAGCGCATATTCTGCTAGATAATTTTTTTGGCGCGAGAGGCGGTGAAGTTGATATTGTCTGTGAATTTTGCGCGGTGTTTGCGCAAAATATGCGCGTAAGGATATATGTTTGGTGGGGGAGAGGTGAGGGGGGTGTGGAGGATGCACAGAGAAACGCACCCCACCTCCACCAATCGCCATACCTCCATTCCACATACCTACCCACCTCCTTGCCCACAACTACCCCCACCGCGTCTCGTGGTTTATACCCTTTATTCTTGTTTTACACCCATTTAAATTATTTATTTAAGAACATTTTGTTTATCTTTTCGCCAAAATTACCACAATTCTTTTACTCCCTCCCATCTCCCCTCCCTCCTCACTCAGCCTATTATTTCACACAAACACATACACACATCCTACATCGCATATATATATGTGTGTATATATTTCTGGGGGATATATATGTGTGTGTTTGTGTGTGTATTAGATCGTACTTCTCTCTCTCTCTCTCTCTCTCTTTTCCTTTTTCTCCTTTCTCCTCTTTTTTTTTGTAGGGGGAGGCTTTACACGTTGTGTTGCGTTGTGAATGGATTCACTTTGATAAGTTTATTATTATGAGGCTTATGAATAACCCTATAGATATGGAACTTGTTACCATTCTTATTTCTTGTATTATTAGTTCATTTTTGAACCATTTAGCAGGTAAAAGTATGGATACTAATAAAAATATCCATGCTGTTACATTTATTATTAATTGTGATAACATATTACTTAGTGGTTTGACATAAATGTAAGGGAGAAGGTGTTGACCTCCTCTTTTTTATTTTAAAAGCACATTTTTCACATAGTATTCTATCTCTTTTAAAAGTCCAACCTTCATGGATTAATTTTTCAGCGAAGTAATAATCATCCATGTTATAATCACTTTTAATTTTTTTACATTTTTGACATTGTATTGAGCATTCAATTACTATTGCTTCTTGTATTTTGTCCAATATTTGTTGTTCTTTCTTTGTCACAATGCTTTTATTAAGGAGTTATTTGTTAATGAAGTATAGATTGCATTTAATCTTTCAAGGGTTACAACATTCCATGCAATATTTATTTGTTTTTCTGGAAAAGTAACATATTTTATACCATAAATGTATTTGCTGTCTTCACTTCCTATATAATCTACCTTCTTTGTTTTTCCTTTATTTTCTATTTTATCAT
>JAFDXD010000058.1 GCA_018268135.1 Bacteroidota bacterium | reverse complement strand
GTAGTCATATTTAGTGCAGCAAGTTTTTCGGGGTTTAGCCATATTCTCATTCCAAAGTCATCGCCCCGGCTGATGATATCTCCAACACCTTTTACTCTTTGCAAGGCATCTTTAATATAAATATTGGCATAGTTGCCAATAAAAGTGGCATCATGCGTACCATTGGGCGAGTATAACGCAAGGGCAATCATAATACTGGGGTTTCGCTTTCTAACGGTAAGGCCTAATCGCTTTACTACATCGGGCAATGTGGGAAGCGCTACGCTTACCCTGTTTTGTACATCCAGCGCTGCTATATTTACATCTGTACCAATCTCAAAGTTTACATTAATGCTGCTTTGCCCACTGCTGGTACTGTTGCTGCTCATATAGGTCATACCGGGGGTGCCATTTACCTGTGTCTCTATTGCAGTGGTGGTTGTTTGCTCTACGGTTTGTGCATCTGCCCCGGTAAAATTTCCGGAGATAGATACTGTGGGTGGGGTGATATTGGGGTATTGGGCAATGGGAAGCGTACTCATGGCAATGATACCAACAAGTACAATCACAATTGAAATAACAATGGCTGTAACCGGCCTTTTTATAAAAGTATTAGCTATCATTTTTTTTATTTCCGGCTACTTAGCCGTTTCCTTTTTTACTAATGAGTGGAATTTGGTACTATTTTTACTTTCATACCTTCTTTTAAATTTTGCTGGCCTTGAATAACTACATTTTCACCAGCCTGCAATCCGTCTTTTACAATTACATTAAAGCCTAATTGTTTTCCTAAGCTGATTTTTCTTTGCGATACTTTGCTGCTATCGCCCGGCACATATACAAAGTATTCGCCTAATTGCTCGGTAACAGCTTTGTATGGTATTACAACAGATTTTTCGGCGTTATTGCTTTTTACTCTCATGGTTACATTCATTCCTGCCTTTAATAAATCTTCTTTATTTGGAAATACAATTCGTACTTTGATGGTACCGGTTTGTGGATTTACAGCCCGGTCTATTAATGAAATACTACCCGGGTATGGATATTCAGTATCGCCAATGGTTAAGGTAAATACTGAATCCCTGATATCTGTTTTATCTTTTAATAATTTTCCGAATCTTAAAATTTCTTTCTGATCCACATTAAAATCTACGGCCAATAGGTTATCTGAAGAAACAGTGTTTAAAAGAGTTTGCCCTGCAGTAACTGCAGCGCCGGGCTTCACCAGCGATATACCAATTACACCATCAAATGGTGCAAATACTTTTGTATAATTTACATTGGTTTGTACTGCCCTTATATTTGCCCTGGCAGCATCTGCCTGTTTTTTAGAAACCTCCAATGCAGCATCTGCATTATCTACTAATTGTTTTGCTACTGCATCATATTTATCTAATTCATGATAGCGATTAGCATCCTTCTGTGCTTTTGCTTCATTGGCCTGTTGTACTTTTAAATTGGCAACAGCCTGCTCATAATTTGCATGGTACAGTTGCTGGTCTATAGCATACAGCAGTTGGCCTTTTCTTACTCTGGCACCATCTTTAAAATATACGCCGGTAATAAAGCCACTTACTTGCGGCTTTAAATCTACCTGGTTAAGTGGAGTGATGGTAGCCGGGTATTCATCATAATAATTTTCATCTGACAATGCAGCCTGCTGTACAGAAACCTGTGGAGTAGGAGGAGCCGGTGGGGCGCTTGTATTACTCTTGCAGGATGTTGCTCCAATGCACAATATCAAACAGGTATATTGTAACCCTTGTTTCCAAATTCTTTTATTCATGTAAATAAATTTTATAACTCAAAAGATGATATTTTATTTAATAATTAATTTGCCCTAATGCTTTTTGTACATCTATTTTACTGGACAATAATTGGTACAAGGCATTGTAATAATTAATTTGAGAAGTTCGGTAATCAGTTTCAGATTGTATCACTTCTATATATGCTTTTATATCATTGCGATATTGTAATTGTACTACATCATACACTTCTTTTGCAAGGGCTACGTTATCTTTTAATGCAAGATAATTGGCCATGCTTGCTTTATATTCAGCTAAAGCCTGTGCATATTGCGTATTGATTTCATTTTTAATATTGGCAAGGTCGTAATCATTTTTGCTAAGCTGTAAATTAGCCGCTCTCAGGTTTATTTTTCTTTTGTTTCCTTCAAATATTGGAAAAGAAAGGGTAAGCGCTGCATAACTATTGGGATAGTTGGTGCCATATAATTTTGCAAAATTATTGTTTTGAAAATTGAGGTTATAAGCGCCATTAACAGAAGCCGAAGGAAGGTAACTCCAATGGTTATACGCTACGTTTGCTTTCAATAGGTTTCTTTGGGTTTGCAGCAAACGGTATTCAATCCTGTTAGTGTAATCCGGTTTTTGTAAAGTATCCAGCAAAATATTATTTTCCATTTCAAGGCTATCTGCGGTTATCTGTAATGAATCTGACCCGGTGTAATTCATTAAAGACATTAAATATGCTGTTTTAGCTTTTAGTAAGGCTTCATTTGAGCGTTGCGAAGCTTTTGCATTGTTAAGAGAAATGGTAGCTCTTTTGTAATCAATTTTATCTACCAACCCTACTTTGTATTGGTTATAGGCATCCTGCAGGCTTCTTTGGGTTCTTATAATATTTTCTGCGGCTACCCTTACCTGTTGGGAAGTAGCCAATATATCATAGTATGCTTTTGCTACGGCTGCTGCTAAGTCTATTTTAGTACTGATGGTAGCCTGGCTGCTTTGCAGTTGTACCAGGTTTCTGGTGCGGTTGGCTAATAAAACATCTTTGTTAAAAATTAATTGCGAAACTGTAAACTGGCCTGCAGAAGTATTGTACAGCCCGGCTTTTATTGGATTTCCGGAAATTACACTGGTGGGTAAAATAAAATTATGCTGTAAGGAGTAATTAAAATTTACCTGTGGGTACCAATCTGCAAGTTTACTTTTAATATTAGCTTCAGTTAAGGCTTCATCTATTTTAGCACTTTGCACTAAAGGGTTATGATGCAGCGCATAATCTACTAAAGAAGGTAAATTTATTTTTAAAGGAAGCGTGTCAGTATTAGCATTTTGGGCAAATGCAGAAAATGAATGTATGCCAATTAAAAGGAATATTGTTTGATATATTTTCTTTGAAAATAACCAGGGTCTTGTTTTTTTTAATCTCAAATTATTATTCATATAAAAAGTTGCTTGCATTTTTTTATATCCTGCTGCCATCTAAACCGGCCAGTTTATTAATGTATGCATTCCATAATTTTTTATTTAAATGATAGGTGTGGTTCCTTCCATCTTTTTCTGCAAAAATGAGGCCTGCATTTAGGAGAGTTTTAATATGATGGCTTACAGATGGCTGAGCCAGCGGTAATATATTTTTTAATCGAGAGCACTG
>JAFDXD010000057.1 GCA_018268135.1 Bacteroidota bacterium | reverse complement strand
GCAAATGCTTCCTTATGAAAAACAATTGCAATTCAAGCAGCAGGAAGCTACACAAAATTTAAAACGCATCGGCAAAATAGAGGGATTTGAAATATTGCCCATTGTTGGGGCAAAAGAAACTGTGCATTACAGAAACAAGGTAGAATTTACCTTTAGCAATAAACGCTTTTTATTGCCCGGAGAAATAAAGAATGATGAGATAGTGGTTCAGCAAAATGCCCTTGGTTTTCATGCCCCACGCATATTTGATAAAACAATTGATATTTATGAATGTCACTTGATGGACGATGTGAACAACCACATCAGAAACAGTGTAAGGGATTTTGCAAAAGAAAATAATTTTTCCTATTACGATATAAGGCAGCATACCGGATGGCTTCGCAATATTATTATTCGCTATTGCAGCACTGGCGAGCTAATGGTAAATGTGGTACTCAACTATGAGGATAAGGATAACCGGGAAAAACTGCTTCAATATATTTTACAAAAAATACCGGCAATAACTACCCTATTATATACCATAAATACCAAATGGAACGATAGCATTTTTGATTTGGAGCCAGTAGTGTACACGGGTAATGGCTATGTAACGGAAGTGTTGGAAGATTATAAATTCATCATAGGGCCAAAATCGTTTTTTCAAACAAATACTAAGCAGGCCGAAGCCTTGTACAGCATTGCCCGTAGTTTTGCCGGGCTTACAGGCGTAGAAACGGTGTATGACCTTTACTGTGGCACAGGCAGCATTGGAATTTTTGTAAGCAGGCTGGCAAAAAAAGTAATAGGGGTAGAGTTGATAGATGCTGCCATTGATGATGCTAAAAAAAATGCAGCGCTCAACAATATTGAACATGCCCATTTTTTTAGCGGCGATGTAATAAAAATATGTGATGATGCTTTTTTTGCAACACATGGCAGGCCGGATGTGATTATTACCGATCCGCCAAGGGCCGGCATGCACGAAAAATTAGTAAATAAATTATTGGAAATGGAAGCACCTAAAATAGTATATGTAAGTTGCAATACCGCTACACAGGCCAGGGATATAGCCCTGCTTTCAGAAAAATATACAGTAGTAAAAGTACAGCCCGTAGATATGTTTCCGCATACACACCATATAGAAAGCGTAGCTTTGCTGCAATTAAAACACAACCTGTAAATCTAAAATCATTTATTTTATCCATGTCTTTTTTTAATTCAGGCAATTCTTTGCAAAAGCAAAGCCCGGTAGTTTTTAATTTAATCATCATTAATGCAATCATGTATGCAGCACAGTTGATGATAAAGCCTTTTAACCTTACGGAATGGGGCGCTTTGCATTATTACACTTCTCCCCTTTTTTATCCTCATCAAATAATCACTAATATTTTTTTACACTCGCCCGATTCTTTTGCACATATACTTTTTAATATGTTTTGCTTATGGACGTTTGGCACTTTTTTAGAAAGGTTTTGGGGCTCTAAAAGATTTTTAATTTTTTATCTGGCCTGTGGTATAGGGGCATCTATTATTTTATTTTTATCTATTCCTTTTACGGCAGAGCAGTTTGCCAAAAGCAGCGAAGCTTTGCAATATGGCGGGTACTCTAAAGAGCTGGTAGAATCATTTAAACAACAATACTCTGCACTGGGTGCATCTGGCGCTATAATGGGGCTGGAAGCGGCTTTTGTCTATTTGTTTCCCAATACTCAATTGTATATTATGTTTATCCCTATTCCTATCAAGGCTAAATATGTGATACCATTTTTTATGCTGATAGACTTATTTGGAGGGTTTTATCATATTGCAGGCGATAATATTGGGCATTTTGCTCATTTGGGCGGTGCACTTATTGGATTTTTATTGGTAATCATTTGGAATAGGAACCGGAAAACTTTCTACTAACACTAACAAAGTTTTACACTTTAGTGCAGTAATTTTATGTTTAATAAATAATATTATGGGCGAGTCTGACAGATACCAGGAATACGGCAATACAAAAAACAAAAGATTTAAAGTTTCATTTGGCGATGATAGCAATGCCCTGGTAAACCTGTTTGTATTAAATGTAATTTTCTTTTTGATATTAATGGTAACGCAGGTAGCTTTTTTGGTGTACGACCAGGGGCTTCAGGCTTTTAATACACAGGTATTACAATGGTTTGCTTTGCCGGCAAGCCTTACTAAGCTTAGCGAACGCCCGTGGACGCTTATCAGTTTTATGTTTAGCGATAGCGGGGATAATATTTTTAGGCTGCTAAGCAATATGCTATGGCTTTGGGCCTTTGGTTATTTGCTTCAACAAATGGCGGGAAATGATAAACTAATTCCCATATATATTTATGGCGGGTTGCTTGGTGCAGTATTTTTTATTATTGCCAATTACAGTTTTCCAATGCTTCGGCCCATTATAGGCAATAGTTATTTGCTTGGGGCAAATGCCTCTACTTTGGCGGTGGCGGTGGCTACCACAACCCTTTCTCCCAACTTTAAATTTTTTACCATGATACGTGGCGGTATCCCTATTTGGGTGCTTACCGCTGTGTATTTATTAATAGATATTGCCGGCGTAGCTGGAATGGGTGCTGCATATAGCATTGCTCATTTAGGAGGAGCGGTTGCCGGGTTTTTATTTATTGTATTATTAAAACGTGGTGCAGACGGCAGTATATGGATGAACAAATTTTACTTTTGGCTAATCAATGTTTTTAACCCAAATAATAAGGGGTATAGTACTGCTACTAAAGACAGATTTTTTTATAACACCGGCAATAGGGAGCCTTTTACAAAATCTACCAATATTACACAGCAAAGGATAGACGAAATATTGGACAAAATCAACCAAAAGGGCTATCATTTTTTGACAGACGAAGAAAAACAGGTGCTCAAAAAAGCTTCTGAAGATGATAACCTTTAATGGATGGATGGCTATATGATTGCAAAATCAATTTCATAACTTTATTTAATGTCATACCACTCCCTCCGAACTTTTACAAAGGCAATAATTGTTGGCAGCAACATAGTTGTTGTGATTGTATTTTTGTTGGGTTGTTATGCATCCTGGTTTAATCCAAAGCAATTTTGGTTTATCGGCCTTTTTACACTGGCTACGCTTTATTTACTGATAATAATAATTGGGTTTTTTATTTTTTGGCTTTTTGTAAAGCGACGGTTTGCGTGGATAAGCCTGTTGGGTATTGTACTTGCCTGGAAACCTTTTCTGCAGGTGTTTTCATTGAGGTGGCCTGCGCCTTTTACTTTGGTAAAGCATCCGGCCAATATAAGAGTGATGAGCTGGAATGTAGAGCATTTTGATATTTTGGAGCACAAAACCCACCCCGAGAGAAAGCAGGAAATGATTGACCTTATTAACCATTATCAGCCCGACATTTGCTGTTTTCAGGAGATGGTGGCAAGCGATAGTTTTCCATCGGCTATTAATTACCTACCCGATATGGCGGCTAAGATGAATATGCAGCGATATTTTTATTCATACAATCGCAAGCTTGATTTTGATAATAAACACCGCTTTGGAATTATTATTTTTTCAAAATATCCCATCGTCAGCCAACATACTATCAGCTATTATCCTAATGATTACAATTCTATATTTCAGTACATTGATATTTTAAAAGATAGCGATACGATACGGGTGTTTAATATTCATCTGCAATCATTGAGGTTTAGCGAAAGCAATTTAAAATACATTGACGACCCTACGCTGAAAAACCAGGATGACATCAAAAAATCTGAAAGCATATTATCAAAATTTAAAACCGGGTTTTTAAAACGCCAACTGCAGAGTGAGCATATAAAACAGGCATTGGATTCAAGCCCTTACCCTGTAATAATTTGTGGCGATTTTAATGATGTGCCAAACAGCTATGCTTATTGTACCATTGGCAAAGGCTTAAAAAATGCTTTTGTAGAAAAAGGCTCGGGCATTGGCCGTACATTTTCGGGCATATCCCCTACGCTGCATATTGATAATATTTTTATGGATAAAAAATTTAATGTGGAGCAATTTGTAATTGTAAAGAAAAAGCTAAGCGACCATTTTCCGGTAATTACTGATTTGTTTTATAAAAAAACAAACGAATAATTTAAAGGGTTTATAGGATTAGGTATTTTGACGTCAAACCTTTATCCCCATTAGGTTTTTCTTTATTTACTTTTTGAGCTGATACAAAAAGTAAATAAAAATTCTAGGCAGCATAAAAAAAGCTAAAAATTTGCATGGCAGCCTAAAATAAAATTAGTTTAGACGATAGATCATATACCGGCTATAGTGCGACTTGCCAGCCTCCTGCAATATTCAGCTTTTTCAGCATTAATTTTATTTAGATAATTTCTTCGGAATGTGCTGCCCTTGAAGCAATGCTTAATATCTTTGCCTGAAGCCGGTAAGGGGCACAAAAATATATTTCAACTTTAAATGAATGATGAACAAAGGTATGCTGTACAAGAGTGCGACGCCAATGAAGTTGAATAATGAACTTTTTGCCGGGCTCATAAAAAAAATTACATGGCATTAAAAATTTATAATTCTTACACAAGGCAAAAAGAAATTTTTGAAACGATTACACCGGGCCATGCAGGCATGTATGTATGCGGGCCTACAGTGAGTGGCGAGAGCCATTTAGGCCATGCACGGCCCTACATTACATTTGATGTAGTGTACAGGTATTTGCAACACCTGGGCTACAAAGTGCGCTATGTACGCAACATTACCGATGCCGGGCATTTTGAAGAAGAAGGGAAAGAAGCAGAGGATAAAGTGGGCAAAAAAGCATTGCTGGAAAAACTGGAGCCCATGGAGCTGGTGCAAAAGTATACCAACTTATTTCATTGGGCTTTTAAAAAATTTAATTGCCTGGAACCGAGCATAGAGCCTACTGCTACGGGGCATATAGTAGAGCAAATAAACATGATTGAAAAAATTATTGAAGAGGGGTATGCGTATGTGGTAAATGGCTCAGTATATTTTGATGTAAAAAAATATGCAAAAAATCATGATTATGGAAAGCTGAGCGGGCGTGTGATAGATGAACTGCTTAGTACCACCCGTGAGCTTGAAGGACAGGATGAGAAAAAAGATACCGCTGATTTTGCCTTGTGGAAAAATGCAGCTCCGGAGCATATTATGCGCTGGAAAAGCCCGTGGGGAGAGGGTTTTCCGGGATGGCATATTGAGTGCTCTGCTATGGCTACAAAATATTTGGGCCCGTCTTTTGACATACATGGCGGCGGAATGGACTTATTATTTCCGCACCACGAGAGCGAAATAGCACAGAGTACTATTTGCAATCACCGGGCGCCTGTAAAGTACTGGATGCACAATAACATGATTACCATCAATGGCAAAAAGATGGGTAAGAGTTATAATAATGTAATAAAACTAACGGAGCTTTTCAGCGGTAGCCATCCATTGCTTACACAGCCTTTTCACCCGATGACGGTGCGGTTTTTTATTTTACAAAGCCATTACAGAAGCCCGTTAGACTTTAGCAATGAGGCATTGATAGCAAGCGAAAAAGCTTTTAAAAGATTATGGGAAGCATTTGAAACATTGAAAAAACTGGAGCCCGACAAGAGTGAGACTGCAAAGGATGAGGAGCTTGAAAGTAAAGTTGTAAACTGGCTGAATGAGTTAGATGAATTTATGAATGATGATTTTAGTACTCCAAAAGTTATTGCCAATTTATTTGAGCTTGCGCCCATCATTAACTCTCTTAAAGAGGGCTTAATATTGCCGGGCAATATTAGCAGCAATACCTTGTTGCTGATGAAAGAAAAATTTGCCTTTTACTTAGAAGATATTTTGGGATTACAAAATATATCAGAAGCTGATAATGCAATGCTACAGGGCATTATGGGCTTGCTGATAGATATCAGAAAAGAAGCTAAAGCAAAAAAAGACTTTGCTACATCAGATAAAATAAGAAAACAGCTTACAGAAATTGGCATATCAATTAAAGATGAGAAAGATGGTGGTATGAGCTGGACTGTTGACTAAAAAACAAAAGATGCAAACGGTAGTTTTAAAAACTTTTGATAATTATTTTTCTGCCAACATTACGCTGGGGCGATTGCAGCATGCCGGTATCAATTGTTATTTAAAAGACGAGTACACGGTAACAATAGACCCCATACTAAGCAATGCTATTGGCGGTATAAAACTGGCAGTAGATGTGCAGGAGGCAGATAAAGCGATGGAGCTTTTAAAACAATTTGAAGAAGAATATATGAAGGCCGCTGTTTGTCCAAACTGTGGCAGGCACGAAATAATATTGGTACCAAAGCAGGGCGCAGGTAATTTTATTACTGCAATACTTACCTGGCTTTTTTCAAGCTATGCCGTGCCTGCAGAAAATGTGTACCAGTGCCGGCACTGCGGCTATGAGAGTAAAACGCTGCCCGAAAATACTGCTGAATACAACTAAAAAATATTGTATGAAAAAAATTGCCATGATACCTGCACGCTATGCTGCCACAAGGTTTCCTTACAAACTAATGCATGTATTGGGCAACAAAACTGTGATAAGGCATACCTATGACAATACCGTGGCCACCGGCTTGTTTGATGATGTAATAGTAGTAACGGACCACCAAAATATTTTTAAAGAAATCAATAACCATGGGGGCAAAGCAGTGATGAGCCAGCATACACACGAAAGCGGCAGCGACCGCATAGCAGAGGCGGCAGCAGCAATGGATGTAGATATTATATTAAACGTACAGGGCGATGAGCCATTTGTAAAGAAAGAGCCTTTACAAAAATTGCTACAAGCATTTGATGACGAAAAAGTACAGGTAGCATCGCTGATGAAAAAATTTACCAATACAGATTTAATAAAGAATCCCAACTATGTAAAAGTAGTAGTAGATATATTTAATGATGCACTTTATTTTAGCCGGAGTGTAATTCCTTATCAAAGAGATGAAAATGTAAGGATAGATTATTTTGAACACATAGGCGTATATGCTTTTAGAAAAAAAGCCCTGCTTGATTTTACAAACTGGCCAGCTACCCAAAATGAACAGGCCGAAAAACTGGAGCAGCTCCGCTACCTCTGTAATGGAGTAAAAATAAGAATGGTAGAAACCACGGAAACTACCGTAAAAATTGATGTGCCTGAAGATATTATTGCTGCCGAAAAATATTTAGATGAGTATAAAAACTAAAAGCCACCGCTGAGGATGGCTTTATAAAAAAATTGTAAATATTACTTATCGTTATAGGGGAATTTTTTTGAAGCATTTCGCATCAAAGCATTTACAAGATTACTGGTGCTGCTTCCTACAGAGCCATCTGCATTGTAATCATATTTCCACAGAAGTTCGCCCTGCTTACCTTCGTTAATCGCAATGGAAGTTTGGATATTATTGGTAGCTCCCCATGCTCCCACCAATACACCTACCGCCACAGCAGCGCCTTCACTCATGGGCTTTTGCATGGTAGCTTTTGATGAAATGATGGCATCTACGTTCAATAATTTTGCAAGTTCTTCTTTGGTTTTTGTTTGTATATCATTTTGTTTAATACCATTTTGCAATAATATTGCATTGGTTTTACTTATATCCTGAAAGGCAACAGTGTATTTAAACTTATTGCTGCGTTTTAAAAACCAGGTGTACATTTTATCTTGTATATCAAGCCCTGTTTTTTCTTCCATCTCATTTAGCTGGTCTATACTTGTTTTTTTCATGTCTTTTGGCCTCAAAGAAATGTTTACATCTGCAGGCAGAATGGCTACTATTTTGTGCGAAGAGGTTTTGCTGGTAAAGTCCTGAGATTTGTAAATGGTAGGGCCGCAGCTAATACAAATAAATGCAAGTAAAAAAAATGCTGGAAAAGTTTTTTTCATACCGGGTATAAAATTTTTTTGCAAATGTAGGGCTTCAGAACTTACAATACACATCAAATTAATTGTAATCTGTCAATTGCTTTTTGCAGGGTATCTTCTTTTTTTGCAAAGCAAAATCTTACTACTTTATTATCAACAGGGATTTTATAAAATGCTGATACAGGTATGGCGGCTACGCCAAATTCAGTTACGAGCCTTTTGGCAAAATCTATTTCGGCTTCATCACTTATATTTTGATAACTGTATAATTGAAAATAACTCCCATGCGAAGGGAGGGCTTTAAATTTTGTATGCTGCATTCCATTAAAAAAATAATCTCTTTTTTTCTGCATCGTTTCACCTAACTGCAGGTAGGCGCTTTTGTGTAGTAAAAAATCTGCCAGGGCATATTGTGCAGGTGTATGGCAACTAAAACAATTGTATTGATGTATTTTTCTAAACTCATGCATTAAATCATGCGGGGCAATACAGTAGCCAATTTTCCAGCCGGTACAATGGTACACTTTGCCAAATGAAAAGCATACAAAACTCCGTTTGTATAAGTGAGGATATTTTAAAATAGATAAATGTTTTTTACCATCAAATATTAAATGCTCATATACCTCATCGCTAATAATAAAAATGCCTGTGCCTTTTACAATTTCATTCAGTTGATTAATATCTTCTTCATTCAAAATTTTTCCGGTAGGATTGTGAGGCGAGTTGATGATGATAGCTTTGGTTTTTGCAGTAATAGCCTGCCTTACTGACTGCCAGTTTATTTTGTAATCAGGATAATGGAGCGAAACCGGCACAGCGATGGCACCATTGGCTTCAATATTGGGGATATAACTATCATAAGCCGGCTCAAAAACTATTACTTCATCGTTTTTTTGTAAAATGGTAGCAAGCGCTGTATAAATAGCGTATGTGCCGCCGGGGGTAATAGTAATTTCGTTTTCCGGATTGATGCTTGCAGCATAGAGTTCCTGCACTTTATCGGATATGCGTTGCCGTAATACAGGTACACCACTCATGTGTGCATATTGATTGTGCCCCTGCTGCATAGCTTTAGTTACCAGTTGTATCAATTCATCATCCATACTGTAATCCGGAAAACCCTGGCCAAGGTTGATGGCATTGTGTGCAGAGGCAAGGCTACTCATAATGGTAAAAATGGTAGTGCCTACATTGGGTAGTTTACTGATGATATGGGGGTTCAAATGAGTATTGATTTGCTATTCAAAAATAAGATTAAGCAGGCAATAAATGCGGAATGGCTGTAAGCTTTGTATTTGCGGAGCTTTTCTTATTTCTTTTGCCTAAAGCAAAATATAAAATTAAAGGTACTATCCAAAGTAGGCGTGAAAGGAACAAAGTAATTGCCTGAAAAATTTTTAGCCTTGGCGCCTGCTTAGCATTTGGCACACCCAATATAGCTTTTTCATTTTTACCCAATTCAAAATCTACGCTTTTATGCTCGCCGTAATAATATTTTTTAAGGTTGTCGTTATTTCCATTCCAGTTTTGATGCAGACGGTCTGTAATACTTAAGTTTGGCTCCATATCGGGGTCAAAAAAATACCAGTTGTTATTATAATTTAACTCTACGGCATAATGATGCGGAAAACCAATGGAGCGATATAAGATATTTTTCTTTGAGGCTACGTCCATAATAATGGCCACTTGTTGCGAACAGCCGGCCATTGGATTTTTCATTATATCATCCGGTATTACTTTATTGGCAAGGCCATGCCCCAATATTTTATCGCTAAGTACAGCTATCCAGTTTTCATTTAGTTTATAATGCGAAAACCCATGGTAAAATCTGTTAGATACAATATTTTTAAGCAATATCCAATATTCAATAGAATTTTGAGAAATGTTGGAAGCTTTTGCAGTACTATCAGTATAGGATATTAATTTATCTACAGAATTTAAATTGCTTAAGGCAGGGTTGTATTTTTCAATAAAATTATACTTGTCCACCTCAATAATATCTTTATTAATGAAGTTGAGTAAGAGTAATATTAATGATGAAAGTAGTAGTAGCCCCCTCATGCGTTTTAAATTAAAAATATATAAATCAACCGCTACTTATATATTTAAGTAATGATTAACCGTAATATCAACGTAAGATATTAAAGAAATATTGCATTAAAGGGCTTTTTGCTGCATCTGTAACAGTTGATTAGAGAAATT
Organism: Bacteroidota bacterium; assembly: GCA_018268135.1. GTDB lineage: Bacteria > Bacteroidota > Bacteroidia > Chitinophagales > Chitinophagaceae > Ferruginibacter. The sequence goes on along the minus strand of JAFDXD010000057.1, from coordinate 3,143 downwards.
TGTCGCCCTTACTCCGCTTAATTTCTGCTACATACTCTTTAATTTCCTGCTCTTTATCTTTTTTACAGATTAATAATACGTCTTTTGTATCTACTACTATAAAATCATCCAGCCCTTGCAATACCACTAATTTTTTATGGTCGGCATGTACCATATTTTTAGTAGCGTCAATAACAACTACATTTTTTCCGCCAACAGCATTGTCAAGGTAATCTCTTTCAAAAGTTTCGTAGGCGCTTTTCCAGGTACCCAGGTCGCTCCAGCCAAACGAAGAAGGAATTACATAAACATTATCGGCTTTTTCCATAATGCCATAATCAATAGAAATATTTACGCATTGAGGATAAATTCGTTCTATTGCTTCGGTTTCTTTTTTGCTGTTAAAATGATTTTTTTCTGCATCAAATACTTCATGTAATTCGGGCAGGTGTTTTTCAAATGCTTTAATAATATTTTTTACCTGCCATACAAAAATGCCGGCATTCCATAAAAAATCTCCGCTGGCTACAAATGTTTTAGCAAGCTCTAGGTCGGGCTTTTCTGTAAAGGTTTTTACTTTATATACGTTATCACTTACGGCAAGCGATTCGTATTGAATGTACCCATAGCCGGTGTTGGGATTGCTGGGTTTTATACCCAGGGTAAGCAGGGCTTTAATATGTGAGGTAAAATGAAGCGCATTTAAACAGGTCTTCTCAAAAGTATCGGTATCGGTAATTAAATGGTCGGCTGGGGCGCAAATTAAATTTGCATTGGGATTAAGCTGATGCAGTTTATAGGAAATATAGGCCACACAGGGGGCGGTATTTTTTCGGGATGGCTCACATAAAATATTATCAGTAGGCAATCCCGGCAATTGCTTTGCTACAATATCTTTATACTGTACAGAAGTAACAACATAAATATTTTCTGCCGGAATAAATTTTAAAAACCTGTCGTAAGTAGCTTGAATTAATGTACGGCCAGTATTGAGAATATCTAAAAATTGCTTGGGATAATCGGTACGGCTCATTGGCCAAAAGCGGCTTCCAATACCACCTGCCATAATTGCTACATAATGATTTTTATTCATAAAAATAAGATGAAATTCTATGGATTAAATAATGCCTTCTTTTACCAGCTCATGTAAATGTATGATGCCTTCAAATACAGTATTGTTAGTAACTACAAGCTGGCTGATATTATTGCTGCTCATTTTTTCAAATGCTGCGGCAGCCAATGCATCTGCTTCAATGGTTTTAGGATTTGTACTCATAATATCTTTAGCTTCAAGTTGCAAAAAAGAATCATATTTTTCTAACATTCTTCTGATATCTCCATCGGTAATTATGCCAAGTACTTCCATGTTATCATTTACTACTGCAGCGGCGCCAAGTCTTTTTTCAGTTATTTCTACCAATACTTTTTTAATAGAGGTATTGGCCTTTACCAGGGGTTTTTGATTGCCGGCAATAATGTCGCTTACACGTAAATATAATTTTTTACCTAAAGCCCCACCGGGGTGGTACCTGGCAAAGTCATCGCTTTTAAAATTTTTTACTTCCATCAGGCAAATGGCCAAAGCATCTCCCATTACCATTTGAGCCGTAGTGCTGGTAGTAGGCGCCAGGTTATTGGGGCAGGCCTCCTGCTCTACAGTAGTATTTAATACGATGTTGGCATGTTCGGCAAGGTAAGATTGTAAGTTGCCAACCATACCAATAAGCGTATTGCCAAAATTTTTTACCAATGGTGCAAGTACTTTAATTTCAGGGCTTTCACCGCTTTTACTAATTACCATTACCATATCATCGGGCTGTATTATACCAAGGTCGCCATGTATGGCATCTGCAGCATGCATAAATACTGAAGGCGTGCCGGTACTGTTCATAGTAGCTACAATCTTTTGGGCTATAATGGCGCTTTTGCCAATACCACTTATTACCAGCCTGCCCTTGCAGCTTGCAATTTGCTTTACTGCCTTTAAAAAATCAGTATTAATATTATCAGCAAGGGCTAATACAGCTTTGGCTTGTAAATCAATACTTTTTTTGGCGCTATTTATAATTGTATCCATTTTTTTATTGAAGCAAACCTACTTTAATTCGGCTAAAATGCAAAGATACCTTCATACAATCCATTGCATCAGCCAATTGTATAAAATATTGATTTTTTTTAAATTTTTGTGTATCTTATGGAGCAAAAGCCGGCCGGGGAAATGTTTTTGGTTTAACTTTTTTTTGTTATGTATTGCAACCCGATTGGGTTAACTTCGCTGGCTTTTATGAAAAAAAGGTAAAAACATTATTTCATAAAACGTGTAAGTTTTAGTTCAAAAAATTTTATGGCTACAAAATCAATATCCAAGGCTGCCAAAACTACTGCCGATAAAAAAACCAGCAAATCTACAGTTAAAAATACTGCATTACATATTTCTAAAGACCTTTCAGAAGCCTTACAACAAGAGTTTGGCTTTGATGGGTTTAAAGGCTCACAGGAAAAAATTATCAAAAGCCTTTTAGGCGGCACCGATACTTTTGTAATAATGCCTACCGGAGGCGGCAAAAGTTTATGTTATCAATTACCGGCAATGCTTTGCGATGGAGTGGCCATAATTGTATCGCCCCTTATTGCATTAATGAAAAACCAGGTGGATCTGGTAAGAAGCTATAGCAGCAAAGATGATGTAGCACATTTTTTAAACAGTACATTAAATAAAGGGCAGCAAAAAATTGTAAAAGACGATCTCACTTCGGGCAAAACTAAAATGCTTTATGTAGCGCCCGAAACCCTCACCAAAGAAGAGAATATAAATTTTTTTAAGGAACTGACTATTTCATTTTTTGCAGTAGATGAAGCACATTGTATTTCAGAATGGGGGCACGACTTTAGGCCCGAGTACCGCCGTCTTAAAGAAATGATGGAGCTTATTAGCCCACAGGCGCCCATAATAGCACTAACGGCTACGGCTACCCCAAAAGTGCAAAGTGATATTGTAAAAAACCTGGGGTTACGCAATCCCAATGTTTTTATCTCTTCGTTTAACCGGGGCAACCTGTATTACGAAGTGCTGCCAAAAGTTGGCCTTGACCAAACCAATAAAAGTATTGTAAGATTTATACAACAGCATAAAAATAAAAGCGGCATTATTTATACGCTTAATC
>JAFDXD010000056.1 GCA_018268135.1 Bacteroidota bacterium | reverse complement strand
GCAGGCAGGTTCATGGCTTTGCAGGCATCATTTATCATTACTTTTCCTTCAAAAATATAATTATGGTCGTCTATTTTTTTATTGATATTTTCTTCATCATCAAACTCATCTTTTATTTCTCCAATAATCTCTTCCATAATATCTTCCAGCGTTACAATACCCGAGGTTCCCCCAAATTCATCTACCACAATAGCAAAGTGTATTCTTTTATTTCTAAACTCCTGCAACAGGTCTTCAATTAACTTTTGCTCATGTACAAAGTATGCGGGCCTTATGAGGGTATGCCAGTCATAATCGGCAGGTTTACCCAGGTGTGGCAACAGGTCTTTAGTGTGCAACATTCCGGCGGTTTCATCCAGGTTATTTTTATATACGGGCAGCCTGGAGTAATGCAGCTCAGCTACTTTTTTTTCTACTTCGGCAAAGTTACAGGCATACTCAATACCACTAACGTCCATGCGTGTACGCATTATTTGTTTTACTTCGGTATCGCCAAATTTTCTAATTCCTTTTAATATTTGCTTTTCTTCTGTGCTTGCCTCATGCTCTGGCAATAAGTCTATGGCATAGTCCAGGTTTCTATTATCAAGTGAAGTAGTTGTTTGAGGATTTAATTTTTCTTCAATTTTATCGCTGAAGCGAACCATACGGCGGCTAAGTCGGTAAAATATGCTGGCAAATATTTCTATTATCAATGAAGCGGTAGCTGCAAACCATATTTTATGATGGGTAGCCCATACTTTTGGTAATATTTCTGCAAACAATACCAACAAAAAAGTAACAGATAATACTTTAATAAGAAACTCCGGCCAAAAACCAAGATGAGCGCCAGCCAGGCCATTGTCAATTAAAATATTAGAAATTAAGATGATGCCGATATTTACAAAGCTGTTTGTTATCAGCATGGCTGCCAGCAAAGCTTTTGGCTGTTCCAATAAAGTAATAATACGCCTAAAGGAGGGCTGCCTCCTTGTTTTTAATACATTAATATCTTTTGTATTCAACGAAAAAAAAGCTACCTCGCTACCGGCCACCAAAAACGAAATGAAAAATAATATAACAAGTACAAATACCAATATACCCATAGCAGCAGGTGTAAGCGCTACAAGCAGAGTAAGTATATTTTTAAAAAAAAGGATTACCAAATGGTGGTACAATGCAGTGATGTTTATATTAAAAAAAATTCCGTCTTTCTAAAACGGATAAGTTAGTATAAGGCTAAAAAGGCAACCTTTCCTCACCTGTTTCATCTGTTAATGGAGGTGGTTCATCGCCACCGGTATTGTCCAATTCAAAGCCCCCGCCAGTGCCGGCTCCTTCATTTCTTTTATCAAGCATTATCAGGTTATCGCCAACTATCTCTGTTGCAAATTTTTTATTGCCTTCTTTATCTTCCCAACTTCTTGTTTTCAGTCTTCCCTCTATGTACACCAAACTGCCACGACGCAAATATTTTTGTGCCAGCTCAGCCAGGCCACGCCATAGTACAATAGTATGCCACTCTGTTTGAGAAATTAATTTCCCACTTCTGTCTTTATACGTTTCTGTAGTGGCGAGCGAAAACTTTGCTACCCCTATATTTCCTTCTAAAAATTGTATATCGGGGTCTTTACCAAGGTTTCCGATGAGCATTACCCTGTTTACGCCTCTCATATATTACTATTTTTTTTATAAAAATATAACCCGGTGCTCCCGGCAAATTTAAAGATACAATTTTATTGTACAAATGTAATGCTAAGATGGCAGTAGTAATTTTGAATTGTGCAAATAGCTGTTAATAAATTTGGGAAAAGCCAGTTGGGCAACTGTTTTCTTACTTAAAAGGCTATACCCTTTTATATCCAACTTCTTATGCAACTTTAAATGAATAAAGCATCCGTCAATAGACTGGTGTGTAAGTTGCTGCTTGTAAAAAGCAGAAATATCCAAAACGGTATATTTTTCTTTAAAGATGTTTTTAAATTCCTTTGATGTAAGCAATACGGATACCGGCACTTTACTATTGGTTTCTATTAAAATAAACTGGTGCAGGTTATGCCAAATATCTTTTGCTGATCTTTTTGTAATATAAATTGCTGCTTTATATTCTGCTATAATAAAATAAAATCTCCTTTGAGTCTTCAGGATTTTTTTTTCTTTAACCGGCCATTCCTTCACTTTGTCTTTTGCAAAAGCCTTACAGTTGGTTTGCAATAAACAGCCTGTACACAAAGGCTGAAGCGGCTTACACACTGTAGCGCCAAAATCCATTATTGCCTGATTATACAATGCCGGTTTAGTTTTATCTAATAAATCTTGTGCAAGGGCTGCAAATATTTTTTTACCCTCTGTACTATCTATTGCTTTTGTAATACCAAAATAACGGGCAAGTACCCTTGTTACATTTCCATCTACTACTGCATACGGAGCGTTGAAAGCAAATGATGCAATAGCTGCTGCTGTATAAGGGCCTACGCCTTTTAATTTTACAATGTCCTCATATCTTTCCGGAAAAATTCCATAGCATTCAAATGCAATATATTTAGCGGTAGCTATAAGATTTCTGCAACGGCTGTAATAGCCCAGGCCTTCCCAAAGTTTATACACTTCATCCTCTTTTGCATTAGCCAACATTAAGATAGTAGGATAATGCTTTACAAATTTTTGATAGTATTGCCAGCCTTGCTCTACTCTTGTTTGTTGTAAAATAATTTCGCTCAGCCATATTTTATAAGGATTTTTTTCACCCTTCCAGGGCATTTGCCTTTTATTTTCTTTTAAATGCCAGAGCAATAAATCATTTGTAAAAACCCTATTTAAAACTATTATTTTCATTATTTTTTCATCTGATTAAAAAAATATATTAAAAACCTATTGATTATCACCCAATTATTTGGAAATTTGGAGCGATTTTTGTATTTTACTACTCTAAAATACTTTGTATGAGAAAAGCAGACCTCATCAGTAAAATTTCTGATAAGACCGGTATTCCTAAAGTAGATGTATTGGTTACTTTAGAAACAATGTTCAAAGAAATTAAAGCTACGCTAGCCGATGGTGAAAACCTGTATATACGTGGGTTTGGTAGCTTTATCATTAAAAAACGTGCTGCAAAAATAGGGCGCAATATTAAGAAAAATATAGCGGTATCTATACCCGAGCATTTTATTCCGGCTTTTAAGCCAGCCAAAGAATTTGTACACGAAATAAAATCTTCTACAAATATAAAAGAAGCCCCCACTTTTAAAGATGAACCCGAAGACTAACGTACCTTTGCGGTTCAAATTTAAATAGTGAATAAAAATCAAATTATTTTAGGAATAGCCGGTATAGCAATTGTAGCTGCCTTATTCATTTTTGGCCGAACTGCCGAGCCTAAAAACCCCCTGCCTCTTAACGCCGAAAAACCCCAGGTAACATTTGATATTCAACATTTTATATCAGATGCTAAGGAAAAACTAAGTCCCTCGCAAGCTATACAGGTAAGTAAGTTAGAAAATAGTATCAGCCGGGGAGATGTAGCAGCTCAGGCAGTAAAAGCTAATGTGAGCCTTGCAAATTTTTGGAAAGACAGTGCAAAACAATTTATCCCCTATGCATTTTATTTTTCTCAGGCTGCTAAGTTGGATAATTCAGAAAAAAACCTCACCTTTGCAGCCCAATTATTTTTAGATAACCTCCGCATAGAACATGATGAGGCTAAATTGAACTGGGAAACAACTGAAGCAATAGAGTTATTTGAAAAAGCGTTACAACTTGACCCCGACAATGATGATTTAAAAATAGGGTTGGGTAGTTGTTACATTTATGGCCGGGGCAGAAGCGGAGATCCGCAGGAAACAATGAAAGGCATACAGCAATTATTGTCGGTAGTACGTAAAGACTCTACCAACATGAAAGCGCAATTTGTGCTGGGTGTAGGTGGGGCAGTATCAGGGCAGTACGATAAGGCAATAGAGCGGTTGAAAAAAGTAGTGGAAGCACAGCCTAACAACCTGGAAGCGATTGTTTTTTTGGCCGATACCTATGCCGCAAGTGGCAATAAAGCCGAAGCGATAAAATGGTACAACATAAGTAAACGTATGAAAAACGACCCATTGTTTACCAAAGAGGTGGATGAAAGAATCAAATCTCTTTAAATAATAAGTATACAACATAATTAAAATAATTTTTCAAAACACAAAAAAGACTAGATATGCCTTGTGGTAAAAAGAGAAAACGTCATAAAATTGCTACACACAAGCGTAAAAAACGTTTAAGAAAGAATCGTCATAAAAAGAGATAATTTATTTCTTTTTATATAAGTGCGGGGATACATATACCCTGCCCTTAATGTAATGCATAAGGCAAAGGCAGTAGTACTGCCTTTGATTATCTTGTGCTTTTAAGTTTCCTTCAGTGATGTAAATGGTCTTTCAAAATTTTTGCGCTTGACCAAGGAATTAATTATTAATTCAACTGCTCAGGGTGTAGAGATAGCCCTGCTAGAAGATAAAAAACTGGTAGAATTGCACAATGAAAAAATTGATGCAAGTTTTGCCGTGGGCGATCTTTACCTGGGAAAAGTTAAAAAACTTATCCCGGGGTTAAATGCTGCATTTATAGATGTAGGATTTGAAAAAGATGCTTTTCTTCACTACACTGATTTAAGCCCTTATGTTAAGTCCATTTTAAAATTTACCACTCAGTCTATCAATGAAAAATCTGAGAGTGGATTTGATTTTTCAAAATTTAAGGTAGAGCCAGAAATTATTAAAACGGGTAAAATTACCGAAGTACTAAATGGCCGCCCCAATATACTGGTACAAATTTTAAAAGAGCCTATTGCAGCCAAAGGCCCCCGCCTTAGTTGCGAACTTTCACTACCCGGCAGGTATGTAGTAGTTACTCCATTTAATGATATTGTAGCCGTATCCCGAAAAATACATTCATCAGAAGAAAGAAAAAGATTACAAAAAATTGTAGAAGCTGTAAAACCTAAAAACCTGGGTGTAATAGTGCGTACAGCAGCCGAAGGCAAACAAACTTCAGAATTACATGAAGATTTATTAGGCCTGCAAAATACCTGGAATACTATTCAACAAAATCTTAAAGGTGCCGAACCTCCACAAAAAATATTAAGTGAGCAAGGCAAAACAAACAGTATTTTAAGAGATTTATTAAATGCTGATTTTAACCGTATTGTTGTAAATGATAAAACCATTTACAACGAAACAAAAAATTATTTACAACGCATAGCGCCCGATAAGGCTGATATTGTTACTTATTTCAATAATGATAATTCCATCTTTGATAATTATGGAGTAACCAAACAAGTAAAGGCTGCCTTTGGCAAAACTGTTAATTTGCCCAGTGGGGCTTACTTAATTATAGAGCATACAGAAGCATTGCATGTAATAGATGTAAACAGCGGGTACAAAAGCGTAAGCAATAATCAGGAGCAAAATGCACTGGAAACAAACCTTGAAGCTGCTGAAGAAATAGCAAGGCAACTAAGGCTGAGAGACCTTGGGGGCATTATTGTAGTTGATTTCATTGATATGAAATTAATGGAAAATAAGAAAAAGCTTGCCGATGCTATGGATCAGTTTATGAAAACGGACAGAGCCAAACATGCGGTACTTCCCATCACCAAATTTGGTTTGATGCAAATTACCAGGCAACGTATGAAGCCTGAAATGAAAATTAATACCAGCGAAGTATGCCCGAGCTGTAATGGAACAGGCAAAATTTCATCTACTTTAATTTTGGAGGACGAGATAGAAAAAAACTTAAGCTACCTTATCATGCAAAAGCATAAAGGGCTTACTATCGAAGTGCATCCCATCGTTTATACTTATCTCACATCGGGCTTTCCCAGCAGGCGCTTAAAGTGGAGCTGGAAATACCGGCAAAAAGTAAGAATAAAAGCAAACTCCAATTTTCATTTAACTGAATTTAAGTTTTTTGATGATAGTGAAGAAGAGATTAAATTATAAAATAAAGCCCCGAAAAATTTCGGGGCTTTTATCATTTAAGTATTTACACAATATTAGTGAGAATGGTGATGCTGCATAGCAGTAAGCTCTTCTGCAGTTACTTCTTTTTCTTTTGGCTTTACATTCTGCTCTACAAATGCAAATAATTTTTCTGTAATCAGCCTGCGGTAGGTAGCATCTACCTGCTTTTCATCTTTCATCATTCTGTCAATATAGCTGTCGAGCCAGCTCATATCTTCTCCAATATTCATCTGGCCAAAGTAGCGGGTAACTTCGCTTCTCATGGCAGCTTTTAATTCTTCAGGTGTTACTTCAAGTTTATTATCGGTAATAATGCGGTCGCTTATCAATGTCCATTTTAACTGGTTGCTAAATGTAGGATATTCAGCTTCAGCTTCTTCAGCAGTTTTTTGTTTTTCGCCACCTGTTTGCAGCCAACGCTTTAAAAAATTATCCGGAAAATCCATTTTGGTTTCGTCAACCAGGTAGTGAAAAAGCTGGTCCTGCAACTGGTTTTGGCTTTGAGCATCCCAATATTGCTGTATTTCCTGCCTTAGGCTGTTTCGAAGTTCTTCTTCTGTTTTAATATTTTTTCCCGGAAATACTTCGTTGAAAAAATCTTCATTTAATTCTCTTTTTTCTACAAGGCCAAGTTTAACGATATCTAGTTTAAAGAATTTTTTTGCAGCTTCTTTGTCTTCTTTTTCAAAACCAAGATCCTGAAGCATCATTTCCAGTTTATCTCCTTCAAAAGTTTTATCCAACTGAAACACAAAGCTATCGCCAGCTTTTTTGCCCATCAATTCTTTTTGAAGCTTAGGGGTAAAATATTTGAGCAATACAGAATTTTCTTTCACAATACCGCCTTCTGTTGCTGTACCATCTTTATCAGTTTCTGTAAATAAAGCATTGATTACATTCTCTTCACTGGTAACGGTTTCTGGCTCCGTCATTGTGCCGGCTTTTATTTGCATACGGCTAATTTCTTCATCCAGCATGGCATCCGTTACTTTTACTGTATGGCGGGTAAGCTTTGCTTTGGTAGTATCAGCTATATCAAAACCGGGTTTTAGTCCTATTTCAAATGCAAATTCATAATCAGCCGGATTGTTAAAATCCATATTGCTTAGGTTT
>JAFDXD010000055.1 GCA_018268135.1 Bacteroidota bacterium | reverse complement strand
GATATTGGCGGCGTATTACTTAGTAATGGCTGGGATAGAGAAGCCCGAAAAAAAGCGGTAGAGCTTTTTGACCTCGACGAAACTGAAACAGAAGAAAGGCACCACCTTACTTTTGATACATACGAAGTAGGCAAACTTACGCTGGATGAGTATCTTAAGCGCCTGGTATTTTATAAAAAGCGAAATTTTACAGCTAAAGAATTTATTGCATTTATGTACAAGCAATCAAAGCCCTACCCCGAAATGATTGCATTGATGCAAGAGTTAAAGAAAAAATACAACTTAAAAATTGCCGTAGTTAGCAATGAAGGCAGGGAGCTTAATGATTACCGTATTAAAAAATTTGGACTCAATCAATTTGTAGATTTTTTTATAAGCAGCAGTTTTGTACACTTCAGAAAGCCCGATTCAGATATTTTTAAACTGGCGGTGGATGTGGCACAAACCCCAAAAAAAGAGTTGCTTTACATTGATGACAGGCCATTATTTGTGCAGGTAGCTGCAGCAGAAGGCATCAGGGGAATTATCCATAGCGATTATGAAAGCACAATAAAAAAATTAAAAAACTTTGGGCTGGAGCTTTAATTTTTTAAGCCTTAAATCCATCTAGCCATTCTGTACTGCTCATTTGCTTTTGTATGCGTACAATATCGCCTGAGGTTGTTACCAGTAAATCATTAAAGCGGCTGTCAGTAAGGTCTTTTTGAAAATTGTTTCCACTTTGTACAATATATTCTGCCATCTGAATACCGATTACCTGCATCAAATCAAATTTACTGGTGTCGGCCATATCAATATTACCTAAAATATCTTCCGTTAAATCGTGCAGCCATTTGCTGTGGTATTTTTTTTCATTCAAAGTATCTGTATTCGGGATTTTTTTAATGGCAGTTGGGTCGAGTGAAATTTGAAAACGCCTAAAGTCAATAGTTTTACTAATCATGGGAGATCTAAATGCATTTACCTGCATGGCACTTGCATCCTGGCCGGTTTCTGTCATAAGCCAGTTAAGCCAAAATACTAGGTCTATCCCATGCGGATTGAGGGTTTGCGTTGGTTTTATAAACTGCCTTGATATGCCTGTACCAAAACTAAATAAAGTGATTTTTGAAATTTGATATTCTGACAGTGTTGCATTTTTATCTGCCCTGCTGTAAGATACCGCTTCCATAAATGCTGCCAGTGCCGGGTTATTGTATGTGGTAGTGCCTCCATCTACAAATCGCTCGAGCGGATAAAAATAAGTGGGTGCGCTCATGGTTGCTTCCATTACTGCTCTTAATAATACATCTTTATAAGTGCCATAGTATGAGCCATCATCCTGCTTAAAGCAGGAAAAAAATGTTTCTTCCGCTGCAGCAATATCCTGGGCGGTTATCATCAAATCGAGGTCGTGTATGGCACAGGCTTTTTGTAGAGTAATATCATTTACCACACCCTTTAATAGTTCCCTGTATTTTTCCTTAGTAAATGCAGGAGGATTGATAAACCTGTTTCCCAAAAATTTTTCATCAAATACTTCTTTTACCAAATTAATGTACATCGTTTCTATATCAATTGCCGAATGCCCTGTGGTAATTAACCCTGCAATGATTCCTCCGGTAGAAGTGCCGGCTATCATATCAAACAATTGATAACAGGGTATGCCTGCAATGGCTTCTAATTTTTTTAATAACTGTATAGTCAGTATGCCACGCATTCCACCTCCATCAAGGCATAGTATTACCCGCCTGGATGGATCTATGTTTAAATTTTCAAATGCTTGTTTTCTTAATGTCGAAATATTGTTCTGGTAAGGTTTTGCCATTTTGTAAAAATTTATTTAAGTCAATATTGTTGTTTTTTAAAATCGAGTATTTACATTAAAAAGTAGTGGGGGCTTAGCTTCCCGAATCGGCATTTCTATTGTTCACAATTTTTTTTCTAATAAAGAAGCCAGCAAAAAATGTGATGATGGCTGTAATGATGGCCCAATTGTTTTTTATAAATGCCCATACCCGGCCAAAAATATAAGATGCAGATACCTGTACTTTAAATTCTTTTGAAAAAACGTTATTTTCTTCCAGCACTGTTTCTTTGCCATTTACATCCTGCACCTGGGCTACTTTTAAAATTAAAAACCTTGTACCCGACTTAAGGGGCGTTACCGACCAAAACCATGATGCATAGTTGTCGCCGGGAATACGATGAATGCTGTCTTTTGGAACTATGATAAAATCAGAGTCGCCGCCAGAAATTAATGATACCATCATTTTTTGTGTGATGGGAATATTTTGGGTACCAAAATTATTTTTAGTAGTATCTAACCCAGCTGTAGCTTTTTTTAAATTTTCATTTTTTGCTATCCTTACTTCTACCAGGGTTTCTACAAGGGTTTTCATTTTATCAGGCAACTCCCATACTACTACCCCTTCTTTATTTAAGTTAGGTATATCTATTGCCGGCAGGGAGGAGTCCCTGAATTTTTTTATTAAAATTTTTGGAACAAATTTTTTACCGGTATCTGCTGCGGGCATTATGCTATCATTAACAGTCATAGTGGAATCTATGATGTTATCAGTAGTAACAGACTCATTCGGTGAGTATTTTGCATCATTGCATGAGAGTAATATGCAAAGCAGGGCAATTAATAAAATGGGGAGCTGCAACAATCTTTTCATAATAGTTTTAAATAAAAAATTAAAAAGCAGTTTGCTAAATTTTAATAGCTTTAAATACGGTATCAACAATAAGGTTAAGCAGGCTGCTTTTGAATTGATCAATTCTTATTGCTGCAAGGCCCGCCTGCTCGAGGGCAGCCATTTTTACGGTATCTTTTTCACTATTTACCAGCCACTCAAAATCTTCGGTGGTCAACAACCCCTGTGCAAGCAGGTTTGTCCATCTTTCTAAATCGTCTTTCATTTCTGTAAGCAGGCTCTGTGCATCTTTTTTAGCTTCTTTTAAATAATTTGATACGGTAGATTTTGCTAAATCAACAATACCGTTTTTTATTTCAGTAAGTATATCCGGAAAATTAATACTGGTAGCCATGATAAAATATTTTGATGTATGATAAATAATATTAAGGTTTAATTTTTTTGCTTTCTAACTGTGCTATCCTGTCAAAGTTTTCCTGCACTTTATTTTTAGCTTCGCCAATAAAGGTTGGGTTGAGTTTGCCTTCGGCCTTCCACCGGGCTATAAAACCGCCATACAAGTGTCCGCCAGGGTCTATTATTAAATTCCACATCTCAGCAGTAATTTTATTTTTAGGCCTGTTTTTATCATACAGATATGCTTTTTGAATTTTACCTGCTACTTCTTCTGCTTCGCTTTTGTGTAAGCTGTAATCTTCGGTAGCTTTATCCATCAGCGTTAGTGCATCAGACTCTACAGATACTATTTGAGTATATGCCGCCTGATCAAAATGTGCTATCAGGCTATTGCAGCCGGTTTGTATTGTAATAAACATGGTTAATACAATACATACTTTTATCATTTTTGTTTTCATACTAATTATTTTTATCCTTTATATACAAATGGTATGGCCAATGTGTAAATCACTAAAATCATTGAGCCTAAAAAATTATCATCAAAGATGGCAGTATTGGGGAACAGGATTTTAAAACCACCCGAAGCCATTACCCAAATTACAAAGGCCAAAGTTGTAAAAACTATTTGCCCAAATTTGGTAACAGCGCTTACGTTTTTTAAATAAATGGGTGTAAGAATTAGTAAGCACGTAAAAGCAATGGAAAGATAAAGCCGTTGGTTAGCTAAATGCCCCGATATCAGGCCTTGCAGGGTAATATAAGCTGTTACAATTTCTGAAGGAATTAGTTTTACAAGCCTGTCTTTATAATCGCTTGGAGCATTGGCTGCTGCTACAGCAGTTACTGTTCCAATATCCTGTTGCGATTTAATTTCCCTGGGCATATTTTTTTATTTAAAGTGATGAGAAAAAATTACCTGATTTTTTTGGGTTTCAGCAACATTCCAATTTCCTGTTCCCAATGGTCTTGCATATCATTACCGGCTAAGTTTGTAATCTTACCTAAATCCATTTGCTGTTTTAATAAGGTTTTATTTTTTATGCCTTTGAGTAAATCATTAAAGCGGGTAAGCCTATCTACCCTGCTACGAAGGCTTCCTTCCATATTTTCTAATCCTTTTAAAACATGAGTAGTAACCTTGCTTCCAAAATAAGTAGCCTGGTGCCAATGTTTATCTTTTGGGCTATACCAACTTAGGTACCCGTTTTTTAAAATCTGACAAGGCTTTTGAATACTGTTTTTAAAACTATACCTGGTATGCCCACTGCTACCCGAATCAAAATAATCGGGGGTATAAAAATCAGAAACCAAAAAACCGTTTATGAAATAAGCATAAGCGCTGTCTTCGCAGGGGTCGCATACTTCTACCAGATAGTGCACCCGCTCTTTGCCATTGGGCGATAATCCGCTTTTCATTTTATTTCCGTAAGGGTCTACCAGCATTTCACATATTTCGTGGCTACAGGTAAGCGTCCAGCTATCGCTATACTCTACCAGTGCATAGGGTTGATGATTTTTATCATCATGATAACCAGCGGCGCTTGGGTCGTCTAATTGATCCATAATTATTACCGGCCAATATCCCAGTGGTATATCACTTAGGTTTTCAAAAACATCTACCGTTGCCTTTACTCCCCATATTGGCGAAAGGTCTTTTGTAGCCTGCTTTTGAAGGGCTGCACTTGCTTTTGTGAGGTCAGAAAATTTAATTTTTTTTGATTGGCTTACCAATGCAATTTGATGAATAAACATGGCAAAAAATTTAGAGCCTACTCTATAAAACCGTTTTCGGCATACCGGTATAAATGCATACAGTACCACCTCTATGAGGTAACAAAAAATTTAATTTAAAAAATGCTGCCGGTCGGGAGTAAAGAAAAAATCAGAAAAAGAGTAATGCAGGTATTTCGGGGGATGGAAATTATTATTACAAATGTAAACACTTGTATTATCAAAAGCAATAGGTGTTTTTACGGTGGTTATCGTAAATATTCGAAGTAAGGTGTTGTTGAATGCCGGGGTACTGCTTTTGAAAATATCCATAGCGTAACCCTCTGCCGGGTTTTATGTAAAAAATATACAACGCCTGTTAGCTTTGCGTTACTGCATATTTTATCTTTTCACCCAACTCTTACAAGTTTGGTGAAATAAATTTTTGTAACCCTTCATAAAGAAAAACTAAACCAACAATCAATCGGGGAATGAGCGTTGGAGCTGATGAAGTATGAAAAATTTTATTTTCCATTTTGCATTTTAAAATCCTGGTTGCTGAATGGGGGTGTAGTGGGTATGCTGATTACATTGAACCCATGTTGTGTAGCCTGATGACAACTATTGCAGGTAGCGGTAAGAATGCTGAAGTTGCTTTTAAATGCAGTTACATTTTTTTGTTGGATGGCATCGATAACATTTTGAAGCGGTTGCTCTATCATTCCCAAAGAATTAGTTTCGGGCCTGTCGGTACAATATTTTTTTATGTCATCCAGGCTTTCTTTGATTTCGTTTATTTCAAAATCAGCCAATGCCCAATTTTGATTTTCCCCTGCAAACCAAAGTTTGTTGTGATGAACCTGTATGCTGCTCATAAATTCACCAAAGCCGGGCTTATATGTATTGGCCTGCAAACTGTCTATTTGAGTTTGTAAATTTTGTGTGTTATCTTTTTGCCGGTTACAAGCCATTAGCAAAGCAACAGTTGAAATAAATAATAAGTATTTCAAAACCGGTTAAATTTTATTGTACAAATTTGATACAATATAAATGAATTTGTATGGTTAAATTGAAAATAGATTGTTATTTATTCTTAGCAAAATGATTTGGGGCTTTGTGTTTAACTGCTTTACATCATGAGAAATTTTATTCTCTAATTCATACCGTTTAATTTCCGGCTCTTTTTATGTTACCATTATTCATGCAAAAAATTTCACCTGCTTTTTAAAATCCTAAGTAAGCCGGCAATATTTAGAGCCATCCGTTTTCAAAAGCATATTTAATAAGCGCTGCTGTATTTTTTGTAT
>JAFDXD010000054.1 GCA_018268135.1 Bacteroidota bacterium | reverse complement strand
GTTGCCATATTAAATGCATGGCAGGCATAAAAAAAGCCACTCAAGAAAGTGGCTTTCATAAAATAATTTTTAAAAAACTAAAGAGGATTGGTTGATTTTGATTTTCTGAGTTTGATATTCAGTATTTCTACAGCAAGTGAAAAACCCAGGCAGGAGTAAATAATACTTTTACTAATTTGCTGGTGCAGGCCGCTGGCAATTAATACTACGCCAATCACTACCAAAAAAGATAATGCCAGCATTTGCAGAGAGGGATGTTGATTGATTATTTTTGTAACGGGTCCTGCAAATAACATCATTACCCCAATGGAAATCATTACTGCAATAATCATAATGATGACACTCTCTACCAGGCCTACTGCTGTTAAAATAGAGTCGAATGAAAAAACGGCATCTACCAATATTATTTGAAAGATGATGGCAGGGATACTTAGTTTTTTTATTGATTTGGTAGTGGCATTTTCCTGTTCACTCTGAAATTTATGATGAATTTCGAGAGTGCTTTTTACTATTAAAAACAATCCTCCTGCTATTAAAATTAAATCTTTAATGCTTAAGGCCAAGCCGCCATCGGCAATGCCTTTTATAGATGGTATTTGTACAATAGGGTCTTTCATTCCAATAATCCAATTTATACAAAGCAATAAGCCTATCCTGAAAATCATTGCCAGCATGAGGCCAATATTCCTCACTTTTTTTTGCCGGTTGATGGGGAGTTTGCCCGATATGATTGAAATAAAAATAATATTGTCGATGCCTAATATTATTTCTAAAAATGTAAGCGTCAATAGGCTTATCCAAATACCGGGATCTGAAAAATCCGGAAGTAAAAATTCCATAATTTATGAATTACTAGTGGTTGAAAATTTTTGAATGTTGCTTGCTTTTTTTTTCTTTTTTTCGATAATCATTTTAAAGATTACCGGCACAGTAGTAATGATAACAATGCCAATGATTATTTTTTCAAGGTTTGTTTTTACCCATACATTTTCTCCTAACAAAAATCCGGCACCCACCAATACTGATACCCACAAAATACTGCCAACAATATTATACAGGGCAAATGTAGCACCTCTCATTTTTACCAGTCCCGCTACTATGGGGGCAAATGTGCGAACGATGGGCAGAAACCGGGCTAAGATAATAGCGCCGCCCCCTTTTTTATCGTAAAATTCTTTTGCCTGTATTAAATATTTTTTCTTAAAAAAGAAACTGTCTTTTCTCTGCGAAAAAAACTTGTCTGATTTTTTGCCAACCCAGTAGCCAATAAAATTTCCAACTATTCCGGCTGCACTAATAAGGATAATCCAGTAGGCCAAATTGAGAATTGGAGTACCAAAGGGCGATAATGCATTGGCGATAACCATGCCTGCAATAAATAACAGGGAATCGCCTGGTAAAAAAAATCCAAAAGGCAGGCCTGTTTCTGTTATTACAATCAGCATTACAATGTATAAGCCCCCATTTTGCATGATCCATGCCGGGTCAGTAATCTGGCTAAAAAAATCCAATATTGCTTGTAACATTTTATAGTTTTTATGTTTGTTTAGTCAAAGTCGAATAAGTCTCCAAAAATCGATTTCTTTTTATGCGCTCTATGCTGATTGGAATAATGATGGGCAGTAGGAGTGAAGGCGCCCTTTGTTTCCCTGCTTTGTAACGGTGTTGGGTATTCGCTGTTTTGCGATGCAAATTCAATAAACTTATCTAATTCACCTTTATCTAACCAAATACCCCGGCAGGCCGGGCAATAATCTATTTCAATATTATTGCGTTCATACATGAGCAATGTGTCATTGCAATTGGGACATTTCATTTTTTTTTATTTGTAATAATGAATAATTAGGATATTGTAAAATATCCATCAGGTAGTGGAGTATGCAATAAATTATTGGCTTATATCAAAAAAGATGATATAAAAACAAGAGGGTGTAATAGGAGGGAAGGATTTCGGGCGCCGGTTGGGCATTGTGGCTCCGCAATGTCCAATACAATTGTTCATTATTAGAAACAGAACTATCATTACTTAAAGCATGAAAACTATTTTTTTTGCAAACAGAACTTGCAATTCCAACCGTTTTTATTTTTTTAATAAAACATACTTCATCCACATCCGGCTGATGATTTTGCATTTCAGTATTTGTGCTTCCAAAATAATGCTGCAATGCAGAAGCCTGAGATGACTGGGAAAAAATAAACATCAAATTGAAGAGCAAAAATGCCAGTGCCATTAGTTTATTTATAATGGTATGTTTATGGGTATGTCTGAGCATTTTTTTACTTCAACAGTATATTTGAGCTGCAAATTTATTAAGTATATATTTAAACATTGTTATAAATGTGTAAAAAGAAGAATACATAATATTAATTTTTTAAATGCTTATTAGCTTTTATTTTAGTTGATATACAGTTTTGATATTTTTCTGATGCTTAGTTAAATACATTACACTTTTTTCACTTATTTTTTTTAAGACTTTTATATCTATTGTTGGCATTATTTTTCGTGGTTTAAATAGTATTATAAAACTTTAAAAAAATACTAT
>JAFDXD010000053.1 GCA_018268135.1 Bacteroidota bacterium | reverse complement strand
CTTCGGCCTGTGTAATACCTGTGCCGCCTGCTACGCCGGGCAGTTGCTTTAGCGTATCGCATGAGCTAAATAGGGCAATTGTAAAAAAGAAGACAATTATTTTTTTCATAGTTCTTATTTTTTAATAGTTAGTGATAGGAATGTTTTTATATCTCAATTTAGCAAATATATTGCCCATTGAGGCTTTCTCATTTGAGTTTTGCCTTTTATAAGATTTTTAACTATAGCTCAATCGAAGAACGAAAATTGATTCATCTACAATTGTTTAAATGAAAACTTTATGCACAGCTTTTGGGAATACCTATTTAGCATTTGTACTTTTTATTTTTGGAGTAACTTGCCAAGTAATTGTGTCAAAGGTAAAATCAGAAAATAATTCTTTTTTACTTATAATTCTAACATCTCCGTGTCGTGTTTCTTTGCTAAAATTATAGACCCGATAAATAAAAGCAGAATCTTTATATTCCTCAAAGAAATTTTTTTCATTCTTGCTCATATAAAATGGTTGATTGAAACCGCCGCTTGTTGTTTTAACTTCAATATATCTAGGTGAACCGTCACTATTTACTGAAGAAATATCATACCCTAAACCGTCACCTTGCAGTCTGCTTAAATGCTGAACATTTTGAGTCGCACTTGTTCTGTCAATTGAAAGTGTCTCAATTAATCGGTCAATTTCAAACTCTAATACAAATTCTTCACCTTGGTCGCCTATTTCATTATTTCGATCTCTCGATTTTTCCCAATCAATTTTTCGAGCAATAAAGCGCCTTGTTTTCTCCTTTATTGTTTTTACTTCTGCAGGTTTAATAACTCTTTTTGAAATTGGGTTTAGCAGATAGAATTTGGCAGGGCGTGAACTCTTGTCAAGTACAAAACCTTCATCATAAGCCTTTATTGTTTCTGTTTGATGAGCTACAATATTTCCTATTCTTTGAATGATAAGTACTTCGTTTCGTGTTGCTGAAGGTATATTGTCTTCTTCACTAAACTTTAAAACTGTGTGAAGAAGTTTCTTTATTTCTGATGTATTTAATTCGCCGTTAACGGTTAATAATGGCTTAATAGCCCGTCTTATCTGTGCTTCTGTATGTGCTGCCATTACTATTTCTTAATAATTTGTAATTAAAAGGTGTTCTACATTTTTATCATTTCTATTCATAAAACTAACCAAATATGTTTTGTCGAAAGATTGAATATTTAATCCTTTGTTATTATATAATCCAAAAATAAAATCAGTATTTTTAATTATCATCATCCATTTTGCTTTGCATTCATTAATTAGATAATTCGCTAATCTTTCTTGGTCTTTTTTCGTAAATTCATTTTTTGCATAAGTACTAAACTCACTGTCGTATGGTGGATCAAGAAAAACGAAATCATTTGTAGATGGTTTGTGCTTTTCAAAAAACACTTCAAAGTCTTCGTTTTCAATAGTTGTATTGTCAAGTAAAGATTTAAGTTCTTTTGTTTTTAAATAATCAACTTTCTTTTGAAAATTTTTTCTGTTATATGCAATTCCGCCATAAGGAACATTAAACTCTCCTTTTGAGTTGTAGCGAAACATGCCACTATATGCGAAATTTCGAATGAAAAGAAATATTGCTGATTTAAAAGCTTTGTTGATTTTGTGTTTTTTCGTGTTGTTATAAATGTGCCGGAAGTGCATATAAAATGCACTTTTTAAAGCCGTTTCAATATTATCTAATATGTCTTTGTCTGGTAGGATGTGTTTTATTATTTCAAGTTCTTTCATTCGCTTGATTTTGCGAATAAGATTAATCTTAACTTCTTTGATGAAATTTTCAATATCGAAATTGAAAATACTTGAAAACATTCCGTTGAATTGGGCGGAATGTGTTAAAATGAATTCAAATAAAATGTCTTTGAGTTTATTGTCGTCAATTTTATCAATTGAGTAATTTTTATAAGTCTGAATGAAAAACTTTTCATTGTTTTGAATTACTATAGTCAGTAAATCCCAATTATGAATTATTTCGTTAAGAGCTTTGAAAAATAGCTGCCTATTGTCATTTGTGAAACTTCGATAAAGACTTATTAATTCGTCTGATTTATCATTTATGAAATATTTGCCCGCTTGAACTGCTGTGTAAACAGCACCGCCACCTACAAACGGTTCATAGTAGTCCATAAATTTTTCTTGCGGTAAATTGGGTAGAATGTATTTTAGTTCTTGTTCTTTGCCACCCGCCCATTTTAAAATAGGGAAAAGTCGTCTAGCATCTACATAGTTTGTCAATCCAAGTCCTGCTTGTATGTATGTTTCTACCGGTTCTTCAGTTGTATTATTCATTTTGCTAAAATACTAAAAATTTTATCATTCATTTAAACCAACCAATTTTTATATAGCCGTTATTTAGAATAACACCTAAAAGATTTGCTTTGATGAAAGATGATAGCTGTTACCACTGTATAACGGAGCGTCGCCACTGCCGTTGCCACTTGCACTTTGGCCGGTAACCTAATAAAAAAAAGGGCTCTTGGCAAGCAACGTTACAACATTTACCTTTGCAGACCAATAAAAAATTATGAGCACACATCACTTATCAGAACAGGAAGTAATACGAAGAGAAAAATTAGCACAGCTATCGGGCATGGGCATT
>JAFDXD010000052.1 GCA_018268135.1 Bacteroidota bacterium | reverse complement strand
TGATGAGTGGGGAGGTAAGGGTGTCTGAACCATTGATTTGAATGATTAAATGATAAACCTTGATAACAAAATGAATGATAACAACAACTTAAAATCAAATCCATCAGAGCAATCAAAAAAATCAGTGGTTCAGACAGCTTATAAATATTCAGAATTAACGGGTAAAATTATCGGATGTGCCATGCGGGTTCATTCGGCATTGGGCAATGGTTTCCAAGAAGTGATTTATCAAAGGGCTTTAGAAATTGAAATGGCAGATGAGGGAATTAGTTTCAGCAGAGAACATGAGATGCCTATTTATTACAAGCAACAACAAATAGGAATGCGAAGAGTTGATTTTCTGGTAGAAGGAGTTGTTTCTGTGGAGTTAAAAGCATTAACCCTGTTAGAGGACGTTCATTTGGCTCAGGCAATAAATTATTTGGAGGCTTATGATTTAGAAATTGGGCTGCTAATTAATTTTGGTGCGAAGAGCTTACAGCACAAACGAATTATAAACAGGAAATTCAAACAAAAAAATCAGGGTAATCCGGAAATCAAATAAATCAATGGTCCAGACAATGAATAGCAACACAAACCGGGATAAAAAATGACAAGAAATAAAACCATTACTGTAAAAGGAGCAGAAATCACTGTCATCAGTCAAAGTGAAACTGACTATATCAGCTTAACCGATATGACCACTAATTTTAATGAAGGGAGTGGGCTCATCGGCAAATGGATTACCACTAAAAACACCCTGGAGTATCTGGCTATTTGGGAATCCATAAACAATACCGGTTTCAATTACCCCGAATTCGGGGTAATTGAAAAAGAAGCCGGTGTAAACCGCTTTATTATGTCGGCAGGGCAATGGATTAGCCGGACAGGTGCCAAAGGTATCATTGTAAAAGCAGGCAGGTTTGGAGGCACTTATGCCCACAAAGACATTGCTTTCCATTTTGCCATGTGGCTTAGCCCCGAATTTCAAATTTATCTGGTTAAAGAATTTCAACGGCTTAAAGAAAGCGATAACGACCGCTTGAAACTGGAATGGAATCTTCAACGCACTTTAGCGAAAGTAAATTACCGGATTCATACCGATGCCATCAAAGAAAACCTTATACCACCAGCACTTTCAAAGGAGAAAATAAATTTTTTATATGCCGATGAAGCTGATATGTTGAACATGGCTTTGTTTGGTTTAACTGCAAAGCAATGGAGAGATGCAAACCCAAAAGCGGAAGGAAATATTCGTGATACTGCAACTATTGAGCAATTGGTAGTGCTTTCAAATATGGAAAGCATCAACGCTGTTTTAATTCATCAGGGCTTGAAACAAAATGAAAGATTGGAGCAACTGAATAAAATAGCCATCACTCAAATGAAGTCATTGGCAGCAAATAAAAGTTTAAAAAAATTGAAATGAAAAATAAGCATCAATCATTTTTGTCTGAAGGAATATCTTTTTTGGACTGGAAAACCTCAGTTAGAACTAACAGATTGGTTCTAAATAATTTTTTGCTTAACTCAAAAACGGAAATTGCATAAATGAGTAAACCCATCACAGAAAATATCATAGAAGAATCAGCGATTGAGATTTTACAATCGCAGGGATGGGACTATGCCAACGGCAAAGAAATTTCTCCCGAAGGGCTTTTTTGTGAAAGAGAAAATTTCAGTCAGATTGTTTTGCTCAATCGCTTACGAACAGCCATTGCCACAATCAACCCAACCATTCCCTTAGATGCACAGGAAGCAGCGGTTCAAAAAGTGTTGCGTATTGCCTCGCCTGACCTGCTGCACAATAACGAAGAATTTCACCGACTGTTGGTGGAGAAAGTAAAAATACCTTATCAGGAAAACGGTTATGAAAGAAGTCATGAAGTGGCATTGATTGATTTTGAGCATCCTGCCAACAATCAGTTTTTGGTGGTGAATCAATATACCATCATTGAAAACAATCAGAATAAACGTCCTGATGTGTTGCTGTTTGTAAACGGTTTGCCTTTGGTAGTCATTGAACTGAAAAATGCGGCCAGTGAAAACGCAGACATTAAAAGTGCTTATCAGCAAATTCAAACTTACAAAGCCATCATTCCAAGTTTGTTTTCTTACAATGCCATCTGTATTTTATCAGACGGTTTTGAATGTAAAGCAGGTAGTGTTTCGGCAGATTTGAGCCGTTACATGACTTGGAAGACTACTGATGGAATTAAAGAAGCATCCCGATTCAAACCACAATTAGAAACCTTGCTGAAAGGCATGCTGCAACCTGCAACATTGTTGGATTTGGTTCGCAATTTCATTGTGTTTGAAAAATCAAAAAAAGAAGATGCAAAAACGGGATTAATACAAATTCAAACCGTAAAAAAATTAGCGGCATATCATCAGTATTATGCAGTCAACAAAGCGATTGAAAGCACTCTCATAGCAGCAGGAGCTAAAAATTCCCCTCCTTTGGAGGGGTGGTCGCAGACCGGGGTGGTCTATTCCCCTCCTCTGGAGGGGTGTCCGAAGGACGGGGTGGTCAAAAGAGCCAGCAAAAACTACTTCGAACTACCCTATAACAAAAACCTAAAAGAAAAAGCCCGGGCACTTCGCCAGGCTGGCAATCTTTCAGAAGTGCTGTTTTGGAATCAGGTGAAGAACAAACAATTCAAAGGACTTGACTTTGACCGACAAAAAATAATTGGCAACTACATCGTTGATTTCTATTGTCCAAATTGTAATGTAGTGGTTGAGATAGATGGCAGCAGCCACGATGATAAGGTAGAATATGATGCAGAAAGAGACGCTTATTTACAATCATTGGGATTGACTGTGATTCATATTCCTGTTGTAGATGTAATGAAAAATCTGGCGGGAGTGATGGAAATGCTTTATCACCACACCGCCTTTCAGGCACCCCTCCAAAGGAGGGGAATTGAGGAGCAGCAACCTACGGGCACCCCTCCACCGAAGGGGAATTCTGGAGACGGACGTGCCGGTGTAGTTTGGCATACACAAGGTTCGGGCAAAAGTTTGAGTATGGTTTTCTATTCTGGAAAATTGATCACTTCACCTGAAATGCGAAATCCTACCATTGTGGTAATTACCGACCGCAACGATTTGGACGATCAATTGTTTGACACCTTTGCTTCATCTGTTCAACTGCTAAGACAAGAACCCGTTCAGGCAGAAAACAGAGAGCATTTGAAAGAATTGTTGAAGGTGGCAAGCGGTGGAATTGTTTTCACCACCATTCAAAAGTTTTTGCCCGAAAACAACAAATCGGTTTATGACCAACTTAGTGACCGAAAAAATGTGGTAGTAATTGCGGATGAAGCACACAGAACACAATACGGTTTTGAAGCCAAACTTATTGATGAAAAAGACAAGGAAACCAAAGAAGTAATCGGAAAACGCATTGCTTACGGTTTTGCTAAATACATGCGGGATGCTTTGCCCAACGCAACCTACATTGGTTTTACAGGCACACCAATTGAAGGAACAGACGTAAATACGCCACAGGTTTTCGGCAATTACATTGACCGATACGACATTAAAGATGCTGTTGATGATGGTGCAACAGTGAAGATTTTCTATGAAAGTCGTTTGGCAAAAGTAAATCTTGACGAAGAAGGCAGAAGATTAATTGAAGAATTTGACAAGGAATTAGAACAAGATGAAGAACTCACAGAAAAGCAGAAAGCAAAAGCCAAATGGACAAAGCTGGAAGCCATTGTTGGGCATCACGACCGAGTTAAAAATTTGGCAAAAGACATTGTAACGCATTTTGAAAAACGGCAAACCGTTTTTGAAGGCAAAGCAATGATTGTAGCCATGAGCCGCAGAATTGCAGCCGACCTTTACGCAGCCATTATTGCACTTCGCCCCGATTGGCATAATGATGATTTGACCAAAGGAGCTATAAAGGTGGTGATGACGACCAACAGTGCAGACGGTCCTGAAATTTCAAAACATCATACCACCAAACAACAACGCAGGGATTTATCTGAGAGAATGAAAGACCCTGCTGATGAACTGAAATTGGTAATTGTTCGGGATATGTGGCTGACTGGTTTTGATGCTCCTTGTTTGAATACCATGTATGTTGATAAGCCCATGAGAGGACACAACCTGATGCAGGCCATTGCAAGGGTAAACCGTGTTTTCAAAGACAAGCTGGGCGGTTTGATTGTGGACTATTTGGGCATTGGAACTGATTTGAAAAAAGCACTTTCGTTTTATGGTGAAGCAGGTGGAAAAGGCGACCCTGCGGAGAACATTGAAAAGGCATTTGATATTTTCAAAGAAAAATTGGAAGTGGTGCAGCAAATGTTCAACGAAGACAGCATCACCCGAAACGATATTTTAGTTGAAGAACCCGAAGCCTATTATGAAGGCAGTTTCAAATTCAACTACCGCAGATTTTTTGTTGTAGATGCACAAGAAAAACTCTCAATCATTTTACAAGCAGAAGAACACATTTTAGGTTTGCAGGACGGCAAAGAAAGATTTATCAGAGAAGTAAGTTTATTAAGTCAGGCACTTTCACTTTGCATAACCAAAGAAGAAGTTCAACCACATTTACCAGAGGTTGCTTTTTTCCAGGCTATGAAAGCAAGGTTGGCAAAATTTGATGCTCCAATTGGCGGAGGTAAATCAGATGTAGAAATTGAAACTGCCATCAAACAAATAGTTGATGAAGCATTAAGTAGCGATAAAGTCATTGACATTTTTGATGCCGCAGGAATTGACAAACCCGAAATTTCAGGACTGGAAATTTTATCAGATGAATTTCTTTTGGAAGTTGAGGGAATGCAGCATAAAAATTTAGCTATCGAATTGCTGAAAAAGATACTGAACAACGAACTGAAAGTAAGAGCAAAGACAAATCTTGTAAAGAGCAAGAAACTCTTAGAATTGTTGGAAGGTGCAATCAAACGTTATCAAAACAACTTGCTTACAACCGCTGAAATCATTCAGGAACTCATCAACATTGCTAAACAAATTAAAGAAGCAGACAAGGAAGGAGAAAAACTCGGACTGAATAATGATGAAGTTGCTTTTTATAATGCTCTTGAAATAAACGACAGTGCTGTTCAGGTTTTAGGTGACAACACTTTGAAAGAAATTGCAAGAGAAATCGCTGACAAAGTAAGAGCAAACGCAACTATTGACTGGACAATAAGAGAAAGTGCAAGAGCAAAACTTATGGTGCTTGTTAGACGGACACTGAACAAATACGGCTATCCACCAGACAAACAACAAAAAGCAATTGACACAGTATTAAAACAAGCAGAATTATTAGCGGACAATTTAACGGCATGAGTACAAGCCATCACACAGGTGTAAGCACATTTACTCACTTAGTTTTTATTTGTTTTAAAGGTGTTCATGATTCAAAATTTGCAAGCAGCTTCAAGCCGACGTTGAAAACAAAGCTTGCAAGAGTGTGTTTTTTCTCCAGTCCAATTAAAATCGTTTTAAAAATTTTCCCCTCACTTCAAAAAAAAATTAAAACCCAAACGCCCAGTGCTAACTCTGATAGTCATCATATTGAATGTAAATCGTCTTGAAAGCTTTGTGCCTGCATTTGCTTTACAATTGATAACAATATTAGGTTTTTGACATACTGCCGTAAACTGAAATGTTTAGGGACTTTGATAGCGAAAATTGGTAAATTGCAATCACTTATAATTTGTTTTTACTCATTGACTTTTGCCAACAATTCAAAAAGGTAAAATGGCTTACAACATACAACTTGCAGACAGAGTAAGAGAATATTTAGCAGCATTTCCAAAGCTTGAAATTGAAGAAAAGAAAATGTTTAGCGGGCTTGCATTTTTAGTGAACGGAAAAATGTGTATTAACATTGGCAGTCAAAATTTAATGTGTCGATTTGATCCTTCACTTACGGATGAGTTAGCCGAAAGAACCGGTTTTTTACCAATGATTATGAAAGGTAAAGAATTAAAAGGTTATTGTTATGTTGAAGCTACAGCTATAAAAAGAAAAAAAGATTTTGAGTATTGGATAAACCTCTGTCTCGACTTTAACGAAAAAGCAAAAGCATCAAAAAAACTAAAGAAACAATAAAAGCACTCTCGCTAAAATGAACGGTAAATGAATCAAAATAATTTTGTTGAGCACCACAATAATTCCATGCAGCCTGCATCTTTGGGCATTTTTTACATGCAGAAAAAAGCTGTTCATCTTTTCAAGACAAAGGCTAAAAAAATTAAAGCAATGCCAGCATTGGCCTGCTAATTTTTAAACCTTGATGTAAATTTTTTTCTTATCAAGTATCCATGCAAAAAACCACATCATTGCAATAAAACATAGTGCATACATAAGCGAGCCAATACGCAAATCGGTAAACCAGGGTTTGCAGCAGTTTTCATAAAACCAACCAAAGGGAGCTAAGTAATTTCTTTTTCCATCGGGGCCCATATCGCCGGGTATCCTTATTAAATTAAGCGCTCGTGGCAGTATGCCGCTCATCATAAAAATAAACAAAGCATTTTTGCCGAATACAACAAAAAATTTGCTCCAGGCGCCTCTCTTATTTTTAAACTCTATTAAGTAAATCATTACCGATATTACAAGCATAGCAAGGCCTGTTGTGTACACGGTGTAGCTGCTTGTCCATATTTTTTTATTGATAGGAAATGTCATGTCCCAAACAAAGCCACACAGTACCAGCAGGCAGCCTGTAACAAATAGCCCGTTCAGCATTTCGGCAGTTTTGCCTTTTGTAATAATGTAGTTGCCCACAAGGTATCCCAATATTACCTGCACTATCGAGCCAAATACACTCATGGTACCTTCGGGGTCAAAAGCAATACCCTCGCCATGATACATGTGATTTTCGCCTAAGATGCTTTTATCTACGGCTGTGCCAAACCATCCCTGTATGCTAAATGGATCGGCCGGGTTGGCAGCAATGCATAAAAACCAATAAGCAAGTAAAATAAATACTGCCGCCACAAAAGAACCACGTACCTTAAAAAAATGAACTATCACGGCAGCAAAAAAATAGGCACATGCAATTCTTTGCAATACACCAAATATGCGTACATGGCTAAATGGCTTTGCTACAAAATTTCCGGCATCATCATATTTTATAAATGGAAACCAGTTTAAAAAAATTCCAATCAAAAATATAAGTGCTGTACGTTTAATTATTTTTTTCCAAAAAACATTTTCACCTGCGGCTTCTAACCTGGGCATTACAAATGCCATAGCATTACCTACGGCAAATAAAAAGAATGGAAAAACCAAATCGGTAGGTGTGCAGCCATGCCATACTGCATGATCGAGCGGAGCAAAAATATGCCCCCAACTACCTGGGTTGTTTACCATTATCATCAGCGCTACAGTAGCGCCTCTAAATACATCGAGAGAATAATATCTTTCTTTCATACAGCCAAATGTTAGATGCATTAAAGTTAAAAAACATTCAACACTATGGCTGTATTCTTTTTTTTAAGGCCTGCTGATTTTTTCACTTAGCTCCAGCCAGCGCATTTCTTTTTCGTCTAATGCGGCAATGATAGTACTGATGCGGCTTGCAGCTTGTTGCAATTCTTCGTAGCCCATTTGGCCACTCATTTTTTCTTCAAGCTCCTTTTTTTCCTGTAGCAGTTGCGGCATCTCTTTTTCTAAAGTTTCCATTTCAAATTTTTCTTTGAAAGATATTTTTTTGGGCGCTTCTGCTGTTGCCGGTTGCCGGTTTTCTGTAATTGGTTTTTCATCTTCTACGGGCTTCATTATCTGTTGGGTATTTTCGGTAAGCAGCCCTTTGCTCAGTGCCTCTCTGTATTGCGTATAATTTCCGGGATAGTCTCTTATGATACCATTGCCTTCAAAAGCAAACAGGTGATCTACCATCCTATCCATAAAATACCTGTCGTGGCTTACAATTAATATACAGCCCGGAAACTCCATTAAAAATTCTTCCAGGGTTCTAAGAGTTTGCAAATCCAAATCGTTGGTAGGCTCATCCAATACCAAAAAATTGGGGTTTAAAAATAATACACTCATCAGGTGAAGCCTGCGTTTTTCGCCACCACTTAGCTTACTCAATGGGGTGTATTGCTGCTCAGCAGTAAAACCAAATTTTTCCATAAACATGCTGGCGCTCAATTTTGAGCCATCTGCCAATGGAAAAAATTCTGCCATATCTTTTACATATTCAATGGCACGCTTGTCTTCTTTATACTGTAACCCTTCCTGGCTAAAGTTGCCAAACACTACCGTATCTCCATGATTAATTTTGCCGCTGTCCGGCGCCTGTTGCTGTAATGCAATTTTTAAAAAAGTAGATTTTCCCACACCATTTTTTCCCACAATGCCAATGCGCTCCCCTCGCTTAAAAGTATAATCAAAGCCCTTCATTATTACCAGGTCGCCATAAGATTTATTTACTTTTTTAAGCTCCAGTATTTTTCCGCCCAGCCGGGTCATTTTCATTTGCAGGCTTACTTCTGCTACTTCTTTTTGTTGTTTCACCCTGTCTTCTACTTCTGCAAAGGCATCTTGCCTGCTTTTACTTTTAGTATTTCTTGCCTTTGGCTGCTTGCGCATCCACTCAAGTTCTTTGCGAAAGATATTTTTATCTTTTTGCAATTCGCTTTGCTGCACTTCTATCCTCAGGCTTTTTTGCTCTAAAAAATAATCGTAATTGCCCTTGTAAACATATACCTTCTCTTCATCTATTTCAATAATTTCATTGCACACGGCATCTAAAAAATAACGGTCGTGGGTAACTAACAATAAAGTAATTTTTGCTGCGCCTAAATATTCTTCCAGCCACTCTATCATGCCCACATCAAGATGGTTGGTAGGCTCATCCATTATCAGCAGGCAACGGCCTTCGTACAAATAGGCTTCTATAAGCGCTTGTGCCAGCGCCACCCTTTTTTTTTGCCCCCCACTTAGGTTGCCTACTTTTTCATTGAGATGATGAATATTGAGTTTCCCTAAAATTTGTTTAAGGTCACTTTCAAAACTCCAGGCATTCAGATCATCTATTTTTTCCATCAGCGCTGCCAGCTTATCATGGTCATCGCTTTCTTCTTCTAAAAACTGCTCGTATTCTTTTACCAGCTTTACCACAGGGTTATCTAACCTCAATACATTATCCCAAATGGTTTTGTTAGCATCAAAATCATGATCCTGCTGCAGCATCACGGTTTTAATGTCTTTGTGTGTCCATACGGTTCCGCTGTCGGCAGTATCAAGCCCGGCAATTATTTTCATTAAAGTGCTTTTACCACTTCCATTGCGGGCTACCAGGGCTATTTTGTCTCCTTCTTCTATATGGATGGTAATGTTTTTAAAAAGCGTTCTTATTCCAAACGATTTAGTAATATTTTCTACAGAAGCATAATGCATAGCGGCAAAGATAAACAGAGTTGGCCTTAAGGCTTTGATACTTCTTAATATAAATGGATAAACTTATTTTTGTAACGAATACTATTGTTGTAACAAAGCGTATAGCTTACAAAAAAAATCATGTCATTACCATTTATTCATGCATCATCCATCATTGACGAAGGCGCCCAGATAGGCGAGGGTACAAATATTTGGCATTTTTGCCATATCATGCCCGGGGCTGTTATTGGCTCAAACTGTAATGTTGGGCAAAATGTTTTTATAGATAACAATGTGCAGATAGGCAATAATGTAAAAATTCAAAATAATGTTTCGGTTTACAATGCTGTGGTATTACAGGATGATGTATTCATAGGCCCTTCGGTGGTATTTACCAATGTAATAAACCCCCGTAGTTTTATAAATCGTAAATCAGAATTTAAAAAAACACTGGTGCAAAAAGGGGCTACTATTGGCGCAAATGCCACTATTATTTGCGGTGTTAGCATTGGCCAATATGCCATGGTAGGCGCAGGCGCCGTTGTTACCAAAGATGTACCGGCTTATGCTTTGGTAATGGGCAACCCGGCAAGGCAGAGAGGTACGGTAGATGAAAATGG
>JAFDXD010000051.1 GCA_018268135.1 Bacteroidota bacterium | reverse complement strand
GACTATAAAAAAGAACAGAGTAAGCCCGAAGAGACACGGGATCAGGAATTAGAAAACGAAATTTTAGAAGATATAAAAAGCAATCTTGAAAAAATAAATCATCATGGCAAGCGTGCCGAAGCCATTGTAAAAGGTATGCTGCAACACTCAAGAGCTAGCGCCAGCATAGGTGTAAATGTAAAAGAGCTTACAGATATTAATAAGCTGGCTGATGAATATGCAAGACTAAGTTATCATGGTTTAAGAGCCAAAGACAAAAATTTTAATGCTACCATTGCAACAGATTACGACGAATCGCTTCCCAGGCTTAATATTGTGCCTCAAGATATTGGAAGAGTAATTCTAAACCTCCTTACCAATGCATTTTATGCAGTTTCAGAAAAGAAAAAAACAGCAGACCCGGCGTATAAACCTACCGTTACACTTTGTACAAAAAAAGCAGAAAAAACTGCTGTCATTACAGTAAGTGATAATGGAAATGGAATACCACCAAATATTATGGACAAAATATATCAGCCATTTTTCACCACCAAACCTGCCGGGCAGGGCACGGGGCTCGGGTTAAGTATGAGTTATGATATCATTACAAAAAGCCATGGCGGTAAACTTACTGTTGATAGCAGTGAAAGCCGGGGCACTACCTTTACAATAATTTTACCATTACAATAATTAAAGTATGAAAATTTTAGTAGTAGATGACGAAACAGATGTAAAAGTTTTATTTGAACAAAAGTTTCGTAGAGAAATCAAAAACCATGAATTAGATTTTGCCTTTGCCTATTCAGGAGAAGATGCCTTACTGTTT
Organism: Bacteroidota bacterium; assembly: GCA_018268135.1. GTDB lineage: Bacteria > Bacteroidota > Bacteroidia > Chitinophagales > Chitinophagaceae > Ferruginibacter. The sequence goes on along the minus strand of JAFDXD010000051.1, from coordinate 7,690 downwards.
ATGCAACACAATGAGCATGAAGCTGTATTAATTCTCTCTGATATTAATATGCCGGGCATGAGTGGATTGGAATTACTAAAACAAATAAAATTAAAATACGAAACTCCTCCACCTTTTGTAATGATGATAACCGCCTATGGCGATACAGAAAATTATGAAGAAGCCATGCGCCTGGGAGCAGATGATTTTTTAACCAAACCCGTAGATTTTACAGCATTAAAAGAAAAATTAAAACATTTAAATCATGACTAAAATATTAGTAGCCGACGATGAAAAAGATTTAGAAACCCTCATCAGGCAAAAATTTAGGCAAAAAATCAGGGAGCATCAATTTGAATTTATTTTTGCTATAAATGGTCAGGATGCACTTGATAAACTAAAAGCCCACCAGGATATTGATATTGTATTGAGTGATATCAATATGCCTGAAATGGATGGGCTTACATTGCTCACTAAAATCCCCGAGGCATCACCACTTACTAAAGCTGTAATGGTATCGGCGTATGGTGATATGGATAATATCCGTATTGCTATGAACCGGGGCGCTTTTGATTTTGTTACCAAGCCGGTAAACTTTGATGACCTGGAGCTCACCATGGAAAAAACCATAAAGTATGTAAAACAAATTAGAGAAACCCTGCAGGCCATTAAAGAAAACAATATTCTTAAAATGTATGTAGATGAAAATGTACTAAGCTTTATGGGTACCCGGGAATTTGAAAATTCATTAACAGATAATGAAACCCTCGAAGCAACAGTGGCATTTATTGATATTTGCAGCTTTACTACCATTAGCGAAAAAGAATCGCCAGATACTGTTGTAAAAATGCTCAACCGGTATTTTGATGTAATGGTTAAAGAAATTATTGCCCAAAATGGTACAATAGATAAATTTATCGGCGATTGTATCATGGCTATCTTCAAAGGAGAATTTCACCTGGACAGAGCCATAGAGGCTTGCCTGGCTATTAAAAACAGCATTATTACCCTTCCCGAAGAAAATGGTTTTAAACCAAATGTTTCCATTGGCATTAATAGTGGTGAAATGATTTCGGGAAATATTGGTTCCGTAACTTTAAAGCGATTAGACTTTACCGTTATTGGAGATACCGTTAATACAGCACAGCGGCTTCAAGGTGTGGCCGGGCAAAACCAATTGCTCATTACCCAAAGTTGTTACAATAAAGTAAAAGAGTCTTTCAATTGCAAGCCAATTGGCAATGCTGCTCTAAAAAATAAGCTTGAAGAAGTAGCCCTGTTTGAAGTATTGAATTAAACCCACCATTTAAAAATATTTATATGCAGTATGAAAAAGCATATTCTTTTGTAATTCAAAAATTAGAAACTGCCCTACCCTCTTACATTTGCTACCACAATGCTCAACACACTATTAATGTAATAGCATCTGCCGAACAAATTGCAGACAAAGAACAAATTACAGGCGACGACCTTTTATTGCTAAAAACCGCCGCTCTTTTTCACGATATTGGCTTTCTTCAAAATTTTAAAGACCATGAATTTATTGGCTGCCAGTTTGCTAAAAAACATCTTCCCGGGTTTGATTACAATAACGATCAAATAGACAGGATTTGTCAAATGATAATGGCTACAAAACTGCCTCAAACTCCCTTAGACCATCTCAGCCGAATTTTATGTGATGCCGACCTTTTTTACTTAGGCAGCGATCAGTACAAACCTCTTGCCAACAAACTTTACCAGGAGTTTAAAAAGAACGGGCTGGTACAAACCCCCGAAGAATGGACACTTCAACAAGCCGATTTTTTAACCAACCATCAATATTTTACAGAAACGGCTATCAAAGAAAGAGAACAACAAAAGCAACAACAACTAAGTGAAATCAATGCCAGTATAGCTTCTAACCTCCTTCATCATAACAAATTAAATGCATCAGAAATTTTTCAGGATGCTATTTTTATTATTTTCGGAATCATTTTATCCAGCTTTGCCATCAACTTTTTTTTACTTCCCAACCAGTTGATTGATGGTGGGGTTACAGGTATTTTTCTGTTGATACAAGGCACACGCCATGTATCTTCATTACTCATTATCCCTTTAAATATCCCTTTTGTTTTACTAAGTTATTTTACCGTAAGCAAAAGGTTTGCTATCCTAACCTTTATTAGCATCTTGTTTTTTGGCTTATGCCTGCATTTTTTCCATAGCTTTCACGTTGCTGATTTTTCTACCGACAAATTACTCATGTCAATATTTGGCGGAGTCTTTTTAGGAATGGGCATCGGGTTTGTAATGCGTGCAGGAGCGGCATTAGATGGTATTGAAGTGCTGGCATTATACACTTTAAAGAGAACATCCTTTACCATTACAGAAATTATTTTGGGTATCAACATTATTATTTTTACGGTAGCTGCTTATGTATTTAGTATCGAAACAGCCCTGTACTCAATCCTTACATACTTTGCGGCCACCCGTACTATTGATTATGTGGTAGAAGGTATTAGAGCCTACACAGGTGTAACCATTATTTCCGGTAAAAGTGAAGCCATAAAATATGAACTCGTAAATAATTTAGGCCGGGGCATTACTATTTATAAAGGTGAAAGAGGTTTTTTACCGGGCAAATTTGAGATTAGCGCCGATTGCGATATCATCTTTACTGTAATTACAAGGCTTGAATTACGCAAGCTTAAGAACCTTGTGTATGAGGTGGATCCCAAAGCATTTGTATTTGCAAATACCATTAAAGAAGCAGCCGGTGGCATTATCAACCGCCGAAATGCTCATTAATAATTTCTTCAAACTACATTTTTGCCCTCTCCTTTGCCGATGCATTATTGGCATCCCACACAAGAGCCTCTTGCCAGGCTTTTTTTGCCTCCTCTTTCTTACTTAACCTCCACAAAAAATCTCCTTTATACACATAAGCCGTTGCAGTAGTTGCGGCATCTTTTTTCTTTTTAAGCACTTCTATTAATTTATCTACCATGATGGCGCCTTTGGCATTGTTATAAGTGCTGTAATATTTCAATAAATTATCCCAGGGTTCAATGTTGTCAGGAGCTATCTTTACTGCCGTCTCCAAAGCAAGTGCAATTGCTGCCGTATCTGTATTTACCAACATTACTGCTTTACAATTATAAAGGTTGCTCTGATAAACAGGATCAGTATGATAATATTTAATGGCTTTATTTAATAAATCAATGCACCTACTCCTGTTTTTAGTTAAGCTGTAGCTATCTGCCAGCAACACTCGTGGCCATAGCACAACAGCTTCCTTTTGCAATGAATCATAATACAAGGCATTAGTCACATCGAATTCATAGTCGGCAGGCTTTGAATTATTTGAAGCATTTATATAAGCAACCCTTCCATATACATTGGCCATGGTTTTTGGTGTGGTAATTAAAGTATCAAAGTCAGGCTCACTATCTACATCTAATATATTATTTAAATGGGTTAAACAGGAAGAGTAATCTTTTCGCTGCCAGTAAATGTCGGCTACACCCGCATTTGCATCAGCATTATATTTATTTTTGTCCAACGCCTTACCAAAATAATCTAAAGCTTTCACTGTATCTTTTTTACCAAGCGCTATCATACCTGCAATGCTACTAAGGGTAACATAATTATCATTGGCATCTTTTTTTAAAGCACTACCCTCTAAGTCATAATTGGCCATTGCCGTTTTACAGGTATTTTCTGCAATATTTGCCTGCTGCTGCTTTCCAAATTGAAGCTGTGCAATCTTTGCAAACTGAGCATATTTGTTTTTTGAAAACATCATGCGCTTTTGCTGCCATTGTATGGCATCGGCATACTTTTGTAAATATTGATAACAAGTAGCAATGTTTCCAGTAAGGGTAAAATGATCAGCCGAATCAGGCTTTAATAAATCGTAAGCTTTTTTATATTGTTCTATTGCGTTGGCATAATCTTTCAAACTGGCATATACAATCCCCTTTTCCCATCTTGCTTCTGTATAATTTGATTTTAAAGCCAATGCTGCATCCTGGTATTTCATGGCTTCATCCAATTTATTTAATTTTCGGAAACACTTACCAATAAAACAATTAATAATGCTTTTATTAGTATCTCTCTCCGGCATATTAGCAAGATAATTTTTGTAATACCTTACTGCACTATCATACTTATTTAGTACATAATAACCATCAGCAATAAACCAATTTGCTTTAAAATATTGTGCATTATTTATAAAATTCATAAACTGGGGAATAGCCAGATTATATTGTTTTAAATTGAAGTAAGTATTTGCAATCCACCAATTAATAGTAGTCTTATCAGAGTCGTTGGTAGCGTTGGCAAATGCCGACTTATAATTTGGCAACGCATTGCTATAATCTGCTTTTGTAAAGTAAATATCTGCCATATCCCAAAAACCGGTGCATTGCAAAGGATTGGTAGTGGTAGTTTTTTTATAATACTCAAGCGCTTTGTCTCTTACATTTAATTTGTAATAGCCTCCTGCTATCCTGTATTCTATTAAATACTTATCGTTTTCTTTATAGCTATTTTGATTTAAAGCCAAAATATAATTATCTATAGCGCACTGGTATTGCTTGTTATCAAAGCAATCATTTGCTGTTTTTATATAATTCTGTGCCTGGGCCTGGCCAAATCCTAAAAATAATAAAATGGAGAATAATAAGCTTTTCATCTTCAAAAATTTTTCATAAAAATGAACAAAAAGAAATTAAGAAGCAATACCCACCAGCCACATATTTTTTATCGCTAAAAATGAAGAAAATTGGCATAAAATGAAAAAACTATAAATCAGTCAATATTTTAAAATACTCTACTTATGTTTAATTTTACTACTTTAGATAATTCAAGTCAATTAAGTGTAAATGAAAATTATGCATTTAAAATATGTAAGCATATTGTATTGCTGTGTATTTTTTTCAAGTATTTTAATTGCTCAAAAAAAATATACTGCAAAAGACTCCTCCGGCATCATAAATACCATCGAACAAATTCAGCAATTTACAAAACACTCCAAATACGACTCGGCCAATTATTATGCAAATCAGGTATTAAGCCTCTCAAAAAATACCGGATTTAAAACCGGTGAAGCTTATGCCTACGACTGCCTGGCAGAGGTGCAGTTGCTAAATGGGAATATGAATGCAGTAAAAAAATACGATTCTTTAATAACTCCCCTTGCGGTACAATTAAAAGACACAGCACTGCTGGTAAGTTATAACAACCATACCGGTGTGTACAATATGGAAAATGGCAGGTATAAAGAAGCTGAACAAAATTTTTTATCTGCCATTAACCTGGGCAAAGAAAAATTGCAATCAAACAAAGCGGCAGAGGTAAATAGCAACCTGGGCTCTTTATACCTGGCCACCGGCAATAAAGATAAAGCCGTAGAATTATTTTTTAAAGCCCTCAGGATTTATGAAAAAAATAATAACGATGCCGGCGAAGGCGAAACCTATAGCAATATATCTTCTGTATTTTATTTAATGGGCAAAATAGATGAAGCCATCGCCTATCAAAAAGAAAGTATAGAACTGAGAGAAAAAAACCATGACATGCAGGGGCTTGCAATTACCAATGTAAATATTGGCCAATTGTATATTCTAAAAGCAGATTACCCACATGCCATTCAGCATCTTAAGCAGTCAGTAAGCTATGCAGAGCAAATAAACAATCCTAAATTAAAAGCAAGCGCTTACTCCGGCATGTCGGCTTATTACAGCCGTACCAAAGATTTTGCTGCAGCGCTAAGCTGGCAAAAAAAAGCAATCCTCCTGTTTGAAGAAACCAACAATGTGCAGCTTCTATCAAGGTTGTATGTGGCAGCAGGCAACCTGGCCAATGCTACAAATGATTCTGCCACTGCCATCGCTTATTACCACAAAGCCCTGGCGCTTGCCATCAATTTGCACAACAAGGAAAATATAAAAAATGCTTATGAAAAATTAAGTAGCTTTTACTCTTCTCATGCCGATTATGAAAATGCTTATAAAAATTATGTCAGCTATACTGAATATAGAGACAGCATTTCAAACCTAAGCACTTTATCAACCATTGAAGAGATAAAAACCAAATATGAAACTGAAAAAAAGGACAATGAAATTTCAAAACTCAATATTGAACAACGCATCAGGCAGCTTGAAATAGAAAAACAAAAAGCTATCATTTCCGGTAATCTTTTAGAAGCAAAGCAAAAAGAAAATGAAATTACCCTGCTCTCTCAGCAAAAACAATTGCAGGATGCTGTTATAAATAAACAAAATGAAGAAATAGAAAAGCAAGTGCTTCTTGCAAAAAACAATGCACAGGAACTGAGGCTGGCTGAGCAGGAAAGGCTTTTGAGGAATAAACAAATAGATGCCCAAAAACAGTTTAGGAATTTTTTAATAGCGGGTATTGCTATCTTACTACTACTGGCTGCCATTTTATTTAACAGGTTTCAGTTAAAGAAAAAATTAGAACAGCAAAAATTATTGCTCCAAATGCGAAACGATATTTCCAAAAACCTGCATGATGATATTGGCGCTTCTTTGAGCAACATCAATATATTGAACGAGCTTACTAAAAGAAATGTAAGCAATCCCGATAAGGCAAATTCATATCTTTCTAAAGCCGGAGAAGATATACAGCGCATCAGTGAATCGTTATCAGATATTGTATGGAACATCAATCCGCAATATGACGACCTTGACAAATTATTTGTAAGAATGAAAAGATATGCCGCAGATATGCTGGAAGGTAAAAATATTGATGCCACATTATCTTTTCCTGGTGAATCTGAAAATATTACCATGCCGATGGATCAGCGCCGGGATTTTTACCTGATATTTAAAGAAGCAGTAAATAATCTTGCAAAATACTCAATGGCAAGCAATGCTACTGTAAATGTGGGGTACAATCAAAATATGATAGAACTACTGGTACAAGACAATGGCAAAGGTTTTGACATAGATAAAGTAAGGCTTGGCAATGGAGTACTCAATATGAAACAAAGAGCCGAAAAATGGAATGGACAACTTTCTATTGACTCTGAAGCAGGTAAAGGCACCAAAATTATGATGAGTATGAATGTGGCTTCATAAAATGACTACCCAAATGTGTGATTGCAAAATACATGAAGAAAAATTATTTTAGTGATATGGTAATACCCATTGTGATATATGAAGATAACACAAGGCTACGGCAATCATTAGAAATGTTGCTATCTGATTGTAAAGAATTTACTGTAGTGGGGGCTTTTGCAAACTGCTCAAAAGTATTGGCACAAATGGAAACGTTATTGCCTCAATTGGTGATAATGGATATTGACATGCCAGGCATTAATGGCATAGAAGCCGTAAAAATAATAAAATCAAACCTGCCCGATATTAAAGTAGTTATGTACACCGTGTTTGATGACGATAACCGCATATTTGAATGTATTTGTGAAGGCGCAGATGGCTATTTACTTAAAAACACTTCACCGGTTAAATTAATACAATCTCTGCTGGAGCTGGCGGAAGGTGGTACGCCTATGAGCCCCTTTGTGGCACAAAAAGTATTTCAATATTTTAGAAAAAACAGCACAGTAAAACAGGATTTTAATCTAACTGATAGAGAAAAAGAAATTTTAGAATACCTGGTAAAAGGAAATTCTTACAAAATGATTGCCGGCAAATGCTCCATCACAATGGATACGGTAAAAAAACATTTACAAAATGTATATCAT